>CAIPXZ010000001.1 GCA_903869075.1 uncultured Myxococcales bacterium
AGTTTGTCGCGGTCTCCTGCGGCGCCGTGCAGGTGCCGTCGCCACACACCGGCGGCGGCGTGGCGCTGCACAAGCTCGTGTAATCCTTGCAGCAATCGCCGTTCTGCGGGCACTGGTTGTCGCACTGGCAGGAGCCGGCGACGTTGCTGAAGTTGCCGCAGTTGCCCTGACACGTCGTCTGCGGCGTGCCACCGCCGCCACCGCCACCACCGCCGCCCAGGCAGTTGGCCTGCTGCGCGCACTGGAACAAGCCTTGGACCGCCGGGGTCATGCCGCCGCCCATGCACTGCTGCGGATTGTTCGCGTTATTGACAAGGCAGTCGACGACGGTGACGCACGCGCTGTCCGCCTGGCAGCTCTTGTACTGCGCCGGGCACGACGTCTGCAGGCAGGTTTCCTGCGGATTCACAGCGGTTTTGCAATCGGCCGGGCAGGTGAGTTCGGTCTCGTCCGGGTCGCAGGTGCCGTTGCCGCAGTTCTTCAGGCCGCCGCCACCGCCGCCGCCGCCGGTCTGGCCGTTGCAGCCCGACGCCTGGACGCACTGGTCCAACGCCGATTGCGCCGGGTCGTTGCCGCACTGCTGCGGCTGGCCGCCGGTGTTGTAGCAGTCAACGATCTTGACGCACTGCGGGTCAGCGCTGCACGCCGCGTACTGGCTCGGGCAGGCTTGGTGGTAGCACGCCTCGGTGGTGGACTGCGGGCCGGTGCAGTCCTTCGGGCAAGTCAGCATGGTCTCGCCCTGGTCGCACGTGCCGTTGCCGCAGGTCGCCGTCGTGCCGCCGCCGCCACCACCACCGCCGCCGCCCTGGGTCGTGCCGGGGCAGCCGGACGCCGCGACGCACTGGCTCAGCGCCTGGACTTCCTGCCCGACCTGCTGCGACGTGACGCATTCGTTGCCGCCGCCGGCGTTGAAGCACTTGACCGAGGTGACACACGCCGGGTCGGCGGTGCAGGCGTCGTATTCCTTGCCGCAGGCCTGGTGCTTGCAGGTCTCAGCGGCGCTGGCAGGCGTCTTGCAGTCGGCGGCGCAGAGCAGCATCGTCTCGTTGGGGGCCTCGCAGATGCCGTTGCCGCAGACCGGGTTGCTGCTCGTCGCGTCGGGGCCGACGACGATGCTGTGACAGTCTACCGGGCACGACACCGGCGTCTCGGTCGGGCCTTCGCACACGCCGTTGCCGCAGACAAAGCCGGTGGTGCCGTCGCTGCCGATCGCCGCGTCCTGACCGAGCACGGCGCCGTCGCTGAGCGTCGCCGCGTCGTCGCCACTCAGCGCGCCGTCGTTGCCGCCGTTGGTGTCGCCGCCGGTGACCGCCTGCGGGCCAGCGACAGCGCCGTCATCGCCGCACGCGGTCACGCCGAGCGCCAGGGCGGTCAAGAGCGCAAAGCCAGTACAGTTGCCTTTGGTCATCGATTTCATGAAGTTGCGCATGTGCTTTGGCTCCCGTTTCGTCGCAATCAGCGTGGTGATTTTGCCGGGACCCAGCCCGGTCGGGCCCAGATCCGCGGCGATCCTTGTACCTGTCCCCGGCAGAGTTTGCCAGTACTGATTGCGCGGGATCCCCTTGACGCGCCGGCGGACCGTCCTACCTTGCGCCGTGCCTTGGGCGAGCTTTTGCCGGCTCCGGGCCCAAGAACGCAATTTGCTTCAGGAGTCTCGCTCGGCACGCTTTTGCCTGTCCCTGACCCGGCCATGACCGCGCCGCAATCTGTCCAGATTCCCCAGAAAACACCGTCTATCCAGCCACTTCCAAGGAGCTACAATGAGCATTCGCCCCCTCTACGACAACGTCCTCGTCAAGCGCGCTGAAGCCGAAGAAAAGACCTCCGGCGGCCTGTTTTTGCCCAGTGCCGCGCAGGAAAAGCAGGTCTATGGCGAAGTGAAGGCCGTCGGCAAAGGCAAAGTCCTCAAGGACGGCAGCCTGCGTGCCCCCACCGTCAAGGTCGGCGACAAAGTTCTGCTCGCCAAATGGGGCGGCAACGAGATCAAGCACGAGGGCGAGGAATACCTGATTCTCAAGGAATCCGAGCTGTTGGCCATCATCAACTG
>CAIPXZ010000002.1 GCA_903869075.1 uncultured Myxococcales bacterium
CGTGGCGGCTCGCGTCGTCAATGAGCACCGCGCCCGCGGCGCCAAAAGTGTCGGTTGATAGCGTCTGCAGCACCGGCCCGTGGATCGCTGGCAGCCCGCGCTGCTGCAGCGCCGTCAGCAGCGCCGTCGCGTCGGAAAAGCCGATGACCGGCCGGCCGTCCAGCAGCGACCACGGCACCAGCGGTAGCAGGTGTGCGGTGCCAAAGCCGCCGCGGGCAAACCACACGGCATCGATGTCCGCCGCCGTCAGCGCCCAGTTCAGGTCGGCCGAACGCTCGGCGACGGTGCCCGCCGTGTAGCGCGCTTTGGCAAAAAGATTTGGCGCTTCGACGACTTCGTAGCCCCAGCTGCGCACCACGTCCATCCCGCGCCGCAGCCGCTCCGCCGCGAACATCCCCGCCGGCGCCACAACCGCAATCCGCCCACCGCTTCGCACCTGCATCTACGCCGCCTTGACGCCCGCCACGACCTGGTGCTCCACCAGCCGCCGGTACGTGCCGTCCTGCGCCATCAGCGCGTCGTGCTTGCCCAGCTCCACAAGCCTCCCGCGCTCCAGCACGGCGATCGCGTCGGCGTCGCGCACGGTGGACAGCCGGTGCGCGATGATGAGCGTCGTCCGGCCTTTCATCAACCTTTGCAGGGCTTTTTGGACGAGCGCCTCGGACTCGGCGTCGAGGCTGGACGTCGCTTCGTCCAAGATCAGCACCCGCGGGTTGGCCAGCAGCGCCCGGGCGATCGCCACGCGCTGGCGCTGACCGCCGGACAGCTGCACGCCGCGCTCGCCGACGAGCGTGTCGTAGCCTTCCGGGAAACGCGTAATGAATTCATGAGCATGTGCGTCATTCGCCGCCGCCTCGACGTCGGCCTGCGACGCGTCCGGCCGGCCGTAGGCGATGTTGTCGCGGATCGAGCCGGAAAACAGCACGGGCTCCTGCGACACAATCGCGATGTGCCGCCGCAGCTCCGCGAGCTTGAGCGCGCGGACGTCGACGCCGTCGAACAGCACCGCGCCGCCGGTCACGTCGTGAAACCGCTGCAGCAAGGACGTCAGCGTCGTTTTGCCCGCGCCCGAGGAGCCGACCAGCGCGATCGCCTGGCCCGCCGGCACATCCAGCGTCACGCCGGCCAGCACCTGTTGGTCCGGCCGCGTCGGGTAGACAAACTGCACGTTTTCAAAGCGCACCGCGCCTTTGCCCGCCGGCATCGCGACTGTCGTCGCCGCGTCGTGAATCGTCGGCTCGGTGCGCAGGATCTCGAAGATCCGCTCCGTCGCCCCCGCCGCCCGCTGCAGCGCCCCCGCCAGGCTCGCCAGCGCGCCGACCGACGCCGCCACCATCACCGTGTACAGCAAAAACGACGTCAGCTCGCCGCCCGTCAGCTCACCGCGCACCACCGCGCTGCCGCCGATCCACAGGATCACCGCCATCGCCACCGACACCGCCAGCATCACCACGCTGAACATCGTCGCGCGCCAGCGGATCAGGTGCAGTGAGGCGTCAAACGCCGCGCCGATGTTCTGCCGGTACGTCTGGTTTTCGGTCGGCTCGCGCACGAACGCCTGCACCGTCTGCATCGCGCTGACGACCTCCTCTACCCGCGTGGACGTCTGCGCGTGGCGATCTTGCACGGCCTTGCTCATCAGCCGCACGCGGCGGCCAAACAGCACGACAAAGACCATCAGCGGCGGCACCACGGCCAGCATGTACAGCGTCAATTTCCAGTTGGAATAGAACAACATACCCACGCCGCCGATCAGCGTCACGCCGTGGCGCAGCGCCAGGCTCAGCTCAGTGCCGACAAGGCCATCGATCACCGTCACGTCCGATGACAGCCGCGACATGATCTCGCCGGTGTGGCGCGCATGGAACCACGACGGCGGCAGCTGCAGCAGCCGCTCGAACACGGAAACCCGCAGATCCGCAACGACTTTCTCGCCCAGCCAGCTCATTTCAAAATGGCGGATCCAGATGAACACCGACTGCACGAGCGCGACGACAATCAGCAGCGTCGCCAGTTTGTTCAGGTCCGTCATGGACTTGTGCGCCAACGCGTCATCCACCGCCTGGCGCGCCGCGTACGGGTACACAAGGCCCATGCCCGAGCTGACGAACAGCGCCACCGCCGCCAGCCAGAACCGGCCCTGGTACGGTTTGACAAGCCGCAGCAGCTGCATCAGCGGTCCGAGATTTTTCGCCGGCTTGGCCGGAGCGGCGGCCGTCTGGCCGTCGAAAACATGGTTTGCCATCGATAGTTGCGCCTAGCCCAGCGGAATTTGCTGGGTCACACAGTGGATGTTGCCGTACTGCGTCACCAGCGGCCGGCCGTCAATGCCAATGACCCGGCGATCGGGGAACATCGCCTGCAGCAGCGCCAGCGCCTCCTGGTCCGACTTCTGCGCGAAGATCGGCACCAGGACGATGCCGTTGGCGATGTAAAAGTTGGCGTAGCTGGCCGGCAAGTGCTCGCCGCGAAAGGCGATTGGCTCCGGCGAGGGCAGGGTTCCGACGCGAAACGGTCGGTCCTTGGTGCCGCCGCGCATGGCCCGCAGCCGCGCCAGGTTCTGCGCCAGCGCCTCGTGATCCGGATGGCCTGGCCGCGCCACAACCGCGACGATCGCATCCTCGGCGACAAACCGCGCGATGTCGTCGATGTGGCCGTCGGTGTCGTCGCCCTCCAGCCCGGCGCCCAGCCAGTGCAGCCGCTGCACGCCGAGCGACAGCCGCAGCGACGACTCGATGTCCGCGCGCTCCAAGTGCGGATTGCGATTGGTGTTCAGCAGCACAGCCTCGGTCGTCAGCAGGTCGCCGGCGCCGTTGACCTCCAGCGAGCCGCCTTCCATGACAAGCCCCGGCGCGACGTGCGGCACGTTGAAGGCGGTGTTCATCTGCCGCGGAATCAAATTGTCCAGCGCGGACGCGAACTTGCCGCCCCACGCGTTGAATTCCCAGTCGAGCATCGCCAGCGGCGGCAGCTCCGGCGGCGCGTCGTCGCGGCGGGTCACGAAGATCGGCCCGTGATCGCGCGCCCAGACGTCGTCGCTGTCCACCAAATGCCAGCTCACGCGCTCCAGCTGGGCGCCGGCGCGGGCCAGCGCGCGCGTGGCGTAATCGCGGTATTCGGCGTGGGGCACGTTGATGTGCACTTCCTCGACCTGGCTCAGCTCCATCGCCAGCCGGGCGAAAACCGCCTCAACGTCCGGGTGGATGCCGCGCCAAATCTCCGGCCGATGCGGCCAGGTCAGGATGGTGCCGCGGTGCGGCTGCCACTCCGCCGGCATGTGGTAGTGACGCAAATCAATCGGCGCGGTCATGGCTTAGGCTCCCGGCTTGGGCGTCGGCGGCAGCTGCCGCGCCGTCAGGCCGTCGTAGGCGTCAATCCGCCGATCGCGGAAAAATGGCCACATATTGCGGACATCCGCCACGCGCGCGCCATCGCAGCGCACGAGCAGCGTCGTCTCCGTCGTGTCATCCGCCTCCGCCAGCAGCTCGCCTTGCGGGCCGGCACAGAACGTATGACCCCAGAAATCAATTCCCACCTCCACGCCCACGCGGTTCACGGCGGCGACGTACAGGCCATTGGCGATCGCGTGGCCGCGCTGCACGGTCCGCCACGCGTCCAGCTGCCGCGCCTGCTCGTCCGCCGGCTCGCTGGCGATGCGACCAATCGCCGTCGGATACACCAGCAGTTCCGCGCCCTTGAGCGCACACAGCCGCGCCGCCTCCGGATACCACTGGTCCCAGCAAATCAGCACGCCCAGCCGGGCAAAGCGGGTCTGGAACACCGGAAACTGCGAATCGCCGGGCGCGAAGTAGAATTTCTCGCAATACAGCGGGTCATCCGGGATGTGCGCTTTGCGGTACGTGCCCGCCAGCGTGCCGTCGGCGTCGAGGATCGCCGTCGTGTTGTAGTACAGCCCCGGCATCGCGCGCTCGAAAAGCGAGGCGACAATCACCACGCCCAGCTCGCCCGCCAGCGCCGCCAGCCGCGCCGTCGTCGGTCCCGGCACGGGCTCAGCGAGGTCAAAATGCCGCGGCTCCATCTCCTGGCAAAAGTACGGGCTGCGAAAAAGCTCAGGCAGCACGCAGATGTTCGCGCCACGCGCCGCGGCCGCGCGCACGCTGGCGATCGCGCGATCCAGGTAATCGGCGCCGGTCGGGTTGGCGGCCAGCTGATGCAGGGCGAGCGTGTAAGGCTGGGTAAATGCGGACATGGAGGCCTGTGACAGCGCCGGCTGCGGGATGTCCGGCGGCAGCGGGATAGCTGGAATGGGCGGGGCGGTCAAGGTGAAACGAACTGTTGCACTGCTGTTACGCACCTTCACACACCGGTCTTGCATCCAACCCGTGGCGCGCGTAGAAAGTAGCGCATGGGTGTCGGTGTGCCGACGCCCGTTGATTTTCCCTGTCCGCGCCTGTTGGCGCCCGCGAGCTGACGATGAAGAAGCTGTCCGTGCTGCCTTGTACCCGTCTCTTTGTGCTGTTGGCGACCGGCGCGCTGGCGCTGGGCGCCACGGGCTGCGGCGATGACTCGGCCACATCCGGCCCGTCCGTCGTCGACAACGACGCCACGGGCGGCGGTCTGGACGGCAACCTGGGCGGCAGCGACGGCACGACGACGATCAGCCAGGACGTCGTCATCGGCATCGACGTCATCGTCCCCGGCACCGACGTCGCGACCGGCGGCGGCGACGACGTGGCCATCGCGACTGACATCCAGCCCGGTGCGGACGTCGTCATCGGCGTCGATACCGTCAGCCCGCCGGACATCAGCGTCGGCGTCGACAGCATCGCGCCGGCCGACATCAGCGTCGGCCCGGACGCCGTCAGCCCGCCGGACATCAGCATCGGTGGCTCCGACGGCGGCGTTTCGCCGATCGTCAGCTGCGTCGAGTCGGCGTGCCCGGGCGAAGTCGCCACCTGCGAGGCGGACGCCGCCTGCGCCAAAGTGCTCGACTGCGCCAAGAACTGCACGGACCAGAACTGCCTCTTCGGCTGCGTCGGTGGTGGCGGTGGCGGCTTCAACCTCCCGAACGGCTTGCAGGCGGTCTACACCTGCGGCAACAGCGCCAAGTGCTTCCAGGGCGGCGGCGGCGGCCCGACCAACCCGACGTGCGGCAACGGCAAGTGCGACGCCGGCGAGACGACGGCCAACTGCCCCGCGGACTGCCCGGCGGCGGGTGGCGGCGGTGCGAATTCGTGCGCCGGCAAGTGCGGGCAGATCAACACCGGCGGCGGCTACACCGGCTGCCAGTGCCAGAACGGGTGCGAGCAGGCGGGCAACTGCTGCAGCGACTACCAGGCGCTGTGCGGCAGCGGCGGCACGACGCCGACCTGCGGCGACGGCAAGTGCGACACCGGCGAGACCGCGGCCAGCTGCCCGGCGGACTGCGGCGGCGGCACCACGACAACGCCCGACCAGTGCGTCCAGGCCAAGTGCGCGACCCAGTACGCAAGCTGCGCCAAGGACCCGGCGTGCCTGACCGCGCTGCCGTGCGTCGAAGGCGGCAAGCAGATCTGGAACTGCAATGTCACGAGCGTGCAGACCGGCCTGACGCTCGGTCAGCTGCAGGGTTGTGCCACGCAGAACAAGTGCTTCTGATGGCGGAAGCGCCTGCAGTGACTGCGTTTCCCAGCCTGCTGATCCGCCGCACGACGCTTGAGCCGCACGGCGCGTTCGCCGAAGCCCAGTGCACATACCTTTCGCCCGACGCCGCGACGGTGGCAACGCTGGACGCGCTGCTGCGGCGGCACAACGTCGGCGTCGTCGCGCATTTCTACATGGACCCGGAGCTGCAGGGCGTGCTGATGGCCTGCAACTGGCCGCATATCCACATCTCGGATTCGCTCGTGATGGCCGACCGCGCCGTGCAGATGGCGGAGGCGGGCGTGCAGGCGATCTGCGTCGCCGGCGTCGACTTCATGACCGAGAACGTGCGCGCGGTGTTGGATTATGCCGGGCACGCCGCGATTCCCGTGTATCGGCTGGCGGTTGCGCCGATCGGCTGCTCGCTGGCAGCTTCGGCGGAGACGGACGCGTATCGGGCGTTCCTGCGCAAAGCCGCGCAGACGCCGCGGTCGCTGC
>CAIPXZ010000003.1 GCA_903869075.1 uncultured Myxococcales bacterium
CGCGCCCGCGCCCGCGCCGGAGCCCGCGCCGCCGCCACCGCCTTCCGATCCGACCCCGCCGCCCGCGGATCCGACTCCGCCGCCGCCGTCGGACGAACCGCCACCGCCGCCGCCGCCGTAGCCATCAGGAGGTCTGCATGAACTGCTGGAACAAGCGCCTTACGTCGGGTCTCCTGCTCAGCTGCCTGCTGGTCGCCAGCGCCGCCATGGCGCAACAGGCGCCGCCGGAGCGCAAGAGCAAGCTCAAGGGCACCAAGGGCACCGGCAACATCAAGGTGAACGACGTCGACCGCCCAAGCGGCGGCGAAGAACTCGCCGGTCCCATCGAAATCGAAGGCCGCATCTACAAGCCGAGCGTTTTCTACGTGGTGGCGCGGCGCAACATCAACTACGAAGGCTTGGATTTCAAGCAGGATTTCGTGGACCGCATCGTCAAGGGCGCGCTCAAACGGCCGTTCTGACCGCCGCGGCTACGGCCGCGCCATCCGCTCGCGCAGCGCGCGGTTGACCGGCTCCGGCACCAGCGGGCTGATGTCGCCGCCCAGGCTCGCCACCTCGCGCACAAGGTGCGAGCTGACGAAAAAGTGCGACTTCTCCGTCATCATGAACACGGTCTCCAGCGCCGGCGCCAGGACGTTGTTCATCGTCGCCATCTGGAATTCCGTCTCAAAATCCGCGACGCCGCGCAAGCCGCGCAGCACGGCGGTCGCGTGGTGCTTCCGCGCCGCCTCGACCATCAGCCCGTCAAACATCACGACGCTCACGCGCGGCTCGCCGCGGAAGCATTCCTGCACCAGCGCTTTGCGCTCTTCCAGCGTGAACATCGCGCGCTTATTGACGTTTTGCGCCATCGCCACCACGACCTGGTCGAAGACGCGCAGCGCCCGCTGGATGATGTTCAGGTGGCCGTTGGTCAGCGGATCAAACGACCCGGGATAGAACGCAATGGTGTGGATCGTCTCTGACATCGGGTCCTCCAGACCAACCGCGGCGCATCGTAGCTGAGCGTGCCGCAGTGGCAAGAATCAGGTGGCGGGAAACGTCGCCAGCGCCGCCGCCAGCGCATCCTGCGCCGAGCCGCCCAGCAGCTGCGCGTCTTCGGCGGCGGCCAGCGCGGCGCGAAACTGCGGCCCCGGCCGGCGCCCGAGGGCGTGCAGCGTATCGCCGGTCACAAACAGCGGCGGCGACCAGCGCGCCAGCGGCACCTCGCTCCGCGCCCGGCGCAGCGCCGCCACGGGTTCCTGCGGCGTCAGCGCCCCGCGCAGCAGCAGCGCCGCGTCGGCGTCGGGACACCGCAACAGCCGCAGCGCCTCGGCCGATCGCAGCACCTCGGCGATGGTCGGCAGTGGTGTCGGCAGCGCGTCCGCCAGCTGCCAAATCGTCAGCAGCCGGCGGATCTCCAGCCGCGCCAGCTTCAGCTGATCCGCCAGCCGTTGCGCTGGCCACACCGCACGCACGGGATGCAGCACCGTCGCCAGCGCCAGCGGCAGGTCGACGTGCGTGTCCAGCCGGTGGCCTTCCGGCAGCCCGCCGTCGCGCAGCTCGGCCACCGCCGCGTGCACCGCCGCGAGCCGGGTCGCCGCGTGCAGCTGGCCGTCCTGCAGCGCCGCCAGCTCCGGCCACAGCACCTCGCCCAGGCCCAGCTGGGCGATCAGCGCCAGGGCCCGCGGCGCCGTCGGCACCCGCAGCATCGCCTGGAGTTCGTCGCGCACGCGCTCGGCTGACACGCGCGCCAGCGTGGGCGCCAGCGCGCGAATCGCCGCCTCCGTCACCGGTTCCAGCGTCAGGTGAAAGCGGGCGGCGAAGCGCGGCGCCCGCAGCAGCCGCAGCGCATCTTCGGTAAAACGCTCGGTCGGCACGCCGATGGCCCGCAGCACGCGCTGGTGCAGGTCCGCCAGCCCGCCGACCCAATCCACCACCGCCGCATCGCCAGCGATGACGTCCAGCGGGTCGCACAGCAGACCGTTGATGGTGAAGTCGCGGCGCAGCACGTCTTCGCGGGCGTCGGTGAAGCGGACCTCGTCCGGGCGCCGGCCATCGCTGTAGCCCGCCTCGGCGCGAAAGGTCGCGACCTCGATTTCATGCAGCTGGTCCGCGGCGTCGCGCTGGTGCACCCGCAGCACGCCAAACGCCACGCCGACTTCCACAACATGGCGAAACAGAACGCGCACTTCCGGCGGATGCGCGCTCGTGGCGATGTCGAAGTCCTTCGGCGTTTGCTGCAGCAGCACGTCACGCACGCAACCGCCGACGAGAAACGCGCTGTGCCCGGCCTCGCGCAAGCGGCGGACAATCGCCACCGCGGCCTGGCAGGCGGGCGTGGGCGGCAAGTGAACGCGGGCGACAGTTTCCACGGCCGCAGCATAACGCGCCGCGTCAGCAAGAGGTAGCGATTGACCCCGGGCTGCGGTATGCTCGCTGGATTGGCTCTGTTGGAAGTCGTGGCGTTTTGGTCGCGCAACCGCAGGACAGGCACGGAACAGGTGTTGGCATGGCTGTGTTCGCAGGCTTCATCGGGGTCCTCCACGCGCGCGGGTCGCGGCCGCTGCTGCGCGCGCTGCTGACGCTGGCGGGACTGCTGGTGGCGTGCTCGGATCCGCCGCCCGACACGTCAGGCAATGTGAATGACGTGGCGCAAGGTTCCGATTCCGCCAGCGCCGATGTGCTCAAGATTCCGACGCTCAAGGCGTCTTTGACGCTGACGCCGCCGTCGGGCAACGCGCCGCTGCCGGTGGACATTTCGCTGACGGTCGAGGGCGTGGACAAGTCTGAGCTGTTCGTGGTCTGGGACTTCGGCGACGGCGAAACCAGCAACCCGTACGACCTCGGCAGCGACACCGGCAAGGGCGGCGACCACGTCCAGCACACGTACTTGACCAAGGGCAACTACCCGATCACCGCCGCTGTGAGCTGGAAGCCCAAGACCAAGACCGTGCATGTCGACGCGACGGCCAGCGTGCAGGTCAATGATCCCGCGAGCTTGTCGATCGACGCCGACGCCAACGTGCGCGTGACGTCGCCGCTTGTGGTGGCGCCCGGCGACGACGTGACCGTGACTTTTGCCCTGCGCAACGACGGCGACGCCATCACGCAGAGCTTTGACACAGCGATCTTCCTCTCCACCGACGCGACGATCGACGCCGGCGACGCGCTGGCGGACAACATCACGCTGCCGGGCATGCCGAGCGGTCAGCCGACGGCGTCCATCGTCGATTTTGGCGCGCTGAACTTGCCGGATTCCAAGCCCGCCGCGCACTTTTTGGTGCCCAAAGGCCTCGCCGATGGCACGTACTACGTGATCGTCCGCGCTGACAATGGCCAGGTGGTGAACGAAATCAACCGCGACGACAACCAGGCGTTCGCCACCGACGTCCTGACCATCAACACCCAGCAGGCGTCCAAGCCGGACCTGACGATCTCGGCGCCGGATTTTGACTCGACCAAGACGTATTCGCCCGGCGATTCGCTGAATTACACGCAGAACGTCTCGAACATCGGCGTCGGCGAGGCCAAGCAGGTCAAGTACGCCGTGTTCCTGAGCACGGACCAAAAGCTTGATTTTGACCCGAACAAGGACCCGGCGGACCCGAGCCAGGGCGACAAGATGCTGACAGCGCTGGCGAATTCGACGCTGCTCAAGCTGGCACCCGGCGCGACGCTGCCGCTGACCTACTCGCTGCAGCTGCCGCAGGACACGCCGGACGGCACGTACTACCTGATCGCCAAAATCGACGTGCTGGACAAGATCGACGAGTCCGATGAGACGAACAACATCGCGGTGACGACAAACACGCTGACCGTCAAGCTTGTGATCAAGCAAGGCGTGGATCTGGCGCTGCTGGACATGACGGTGCAGCCCAAGGGCACGTACCTGAACGGCACGGTGAGCGTCAAATACCACGTCAAGAACACCGGCACGGCGCCGACGCCGATCTTCCCGGCGACGATCTATTTTTGCCAGGACAAGGCGTTTTCAGAAGCGACCTGCGTCATGAACCTCACCAATTTCAACATCAAGCCGCTCGCCGTGGGCGAAGAGCTGACCGATTCACAGATCGTCACCATCAGCGCCACGACGCCGGTCGTCGGCATCGTCGGCTGGTTCGTCTACCTGCGCATCGACCCGAAGAACGTCATCCAGGAGCTCGACGAGACCAACAACGTCAAGGTTTTCGATAACCTCATCATCACCGCCACTGCCAACGTCGACATCTGGCCGAGCGACATCGGCTTTCACCCCGCGCAGGTCCCCGCCGGCGGCCAGCTCAAAATCAGCTACGCCATCCACAACGACGGCACCACCGGCTCCGGCGCGTCGACGACCTGGTACGCGCTGTCCGCCAGCGGCGTCTGCTCGGCCGCGGCGGTGACGAGCGGCCAGGCGATCCTGCTCAGCAAGGTCGTCTCCGGTGGCGTGGAAGGCTTGGATGTCCTTCAAGTTTCCGACGTCGTCAGCATTCCCGCTGGCCTGGACCACAGCATCACGGCGTACACGTTCTGCGTCATCCTGGACGGCGACAACCAGCTGACCAAGGAGACCAAAAAGGACAACAACGCCGCGGGATCGCTGAGCAAGCTGACGATTCTCAACCCGCAGGGCGGCTGCTACGAGGACCCGTTCGACCTCGCGCCGGCGACCAACAACAGCCCGGCGAGCGCGGTGCCGGTGCCGAGCGACCCAAGCGAGCTGCTGGGCTCCTGCGGCAATGAGGACTGGTACACGGTGACGGTGCCCAAGGGTTCGTCGCTGATCGTGACGCTGGACGTGACCGCGCCGCTGTGGACGACGCCGGTGCCGGCGGATCTGGACATCGATTTGTACGCGCCCGATGGCACGACGGTGCTGGACTCGCAGAAGATCCTGTCCATGAACAAGAAAGCCTCGGCGCTGACGGTCGCGACCGCTGGCAAATACTACGTGCGCGTGTACCCGCACGAGACAAACGCCAAGGCGCAGTACAAGCTGGGCGTCAACGTCGTCGCGCCGCCTGCGGGCATCGACCTGTATGCGGCGGGGCTGATCGTCACGCCGGCGGCGACGTTCCCGGGCGGGCTGATCAAGGTCAAGCTGAAGGCCGCGAACCTGGGCAGCACGCCGGCGGGTGACGTGTCCGTGCACCTCGCGCTGTCGACCGACCAGACGCTGGATCCGGCCGATGCGACGCTGGCGGACATCGTCGTGCCGGCGGTGGCGGCGGCGGCGCCGTTCAGCGCAGAGCAGACAATCGAGCTGCCGGTCGTGGCGGGCGGCAAGTGGTACGTCGTCGCCTCGCTGGCGGTGGCGCCGGCGCTGACCGAAGCGAACCTCACGAACAATCAGGTGGCGTCCAACCCGCTGCAGCTGAACACGCAGGTCTCGTGCGCGGCGGACGCGTACTCTGGCAACCACACGGTCGACAATGCCGCGCCGCTGCCGCCGTTGACCGCCAACTACTTGAATTTGAACGTGTGTCCCGGTCTGGAAGACTGGTTCCAGCTGACGATCCCGGCGGGCAAGGCGTTCACTGCCAAGATCGGCTGGACGTATCAGCCCGGCAAGGGCATGGTCGGCGTGCAGATCGTCGACGCGTCCAAGACTGGCGTCGTGGCGGGCTCGGCGACGGCGCAAAATACTGTGGCCAAGCTGCCTTACGTGCAGACCGGCGGCGTGTACTACGTCCATGTGTACGTGCTGCCGGAGTCAGGCGGCGCGCTGCCGTACGACTACGAGCTGGATCTGACGGTCGCCGACCCGGATCCGACCGATGTCTGCCTGGCGGATTACTACGAGCCCAACAATTCCTGGCAGTCGGCGCAGCCGCTGGGCTGCGGGACGGCGGCGCAGACGCTGTGTCTGGGGGACGAGGACTGGTTCCACATCACACTTGCGGCCAACGAGCAGGTGATCCTGAGCTACGACAACCCGGCGTACCAGCTCAAGGTCTTCAGCAACCCGAACGTCGCGGCGATCAAGTCGCTCGGCTCGCCAGGCGCGCTGACTTTTGTGGCGCCGGCGGACGGCGCGTACTACATCCAGCTTTCGTACAAAGTGCCGGGGCAAAAGCCCGCGAGCTTTGCCTACACGTTCAAGGTCGACGGCGGCAACGGCGTGGACCTGATTTCGTCGATCGACTCGGTCTTCCCGGCGCAGATCGTCCAGGGCGAGGACGTCTACCTCACGGTAACGCTCAGCAACGAGTGCAAGGACGTCGCCGGCGCGTTTGCCTACGCCTACTACTACAGCACGGACACGATCCTCGACGCCTCCGACCCGCTGTTGGGCACGCACGACGTGCCGGACGGCTTGGGCGCCAAGTCCAACCTCAAGCGCGACGACAAGGCCATCATCCCGCTGACCGCCGCGCCGGGCCCGGCGTACGTGATCCTCGCGGCGGATTCCAGCAACACGGTCGCGGAGACGCAGGAGCTGAACAACAACTCGTCGGCGGCCATCGCCGTGATCCCGCTGTGCATTGCCGACGCGCTGGAGCCCAACGGCGCGCCGGAGATCGCCGCCGCGCTGCCGCCGGGCAAGACCGAGGCGCTCTCGCTGTGCCCGTATGACCTGGACTGGTACAAGGTCAACCTCAAGGCCGGCCAGACGCTGACGGTGACGATGGCGTTTGACCAGACCAAGGGCGATCTGGACATGCGGCTGTACAAGGTCGCGCAGTTCGGCCAGCCGGTCGCTGTCGCGGCGACAAAGAGCGCGCCGGAGGTCTTCAGCTACACCGCCGACGAGACGACGACCTACTACCTGCGCGTCAACGGCTTCAACGGCGACGCCGCCGGCTACACGCTGTTCACCTGCATCGGCGATGGCTTCAAGTGCGTCGAATGCGCCGACAACAGCCAGTGCGCCGTCGGCCAGGCGTGCGATCCGACCTCGACGTTGTGCACAAAGTGCGCCAACGACGGCGAGTGCCTGGACGGCGACCCGTGCACCAACGACCTGTGCGACGTCCAGCTTGGCTGCTTGCACTTGCCCACCGCCGCCACGTGCAGCGACGGCATGGTCTGCACCGTCGGCGACACCTGCGCGCAGGGCGTCTGCCTCTCCGGCTCGGCCACCACCTGCGACGACGGCAACCCGTGCACCGACGACAGCTGCGACCCGACGCTCGGCTGCCAGC
>CAIPXZ010000004.1 GCA_903869075.1 uncultured Myxococcales bacterium
CGCTCGCGCAGCGCCGCATCGGCAAAAATCAGGATGCCTTCCACGACGACGACACGCGTCGGATTCACGTGCGTTGTCTCGGGCTTACGCGCGTGGTGGACAAAATCGTAGTTGGGCCGGTCGATCGCCCGCCCTTCCTTCAGCGCGTCCAGGTGCGCGATCAAAAGCGCGTTGTCCAGCGCGTCCGGGTGGTCGTAGTTGACCTGCGCGCGCGCCTCTTCCGGCAGCCCGCTGTGGTCCAGGTAGTACATGTCGTGCTCGATCAGCGCCACCGACGTCGCCGGCAAGTCGCCGACAATCGACCGCGCGATCGTGGTTTTGCCGGCGCCGGTGCCGCCTGCGATGCCGATGATGAGCCGCTGCATCCTGCCGTCCATCCGTGCGACGAGCCGCCGCGGGGGCAGGACTGTACGCTTTTGCCTCTGGACTGTACAAGACCGGGCAATTCGCGACAATCAGCGCGTGCGGGTCCTCCGGGGACTTTGCGCGGAGGTGTCATGTCCCAGCGATCGACCGGTTCTGTTCCTCCCCAGACAGCGGCCGTGCCCGCCGAGTGGCTGATTGAGCTGCAACCGCTGATGCGCTCTCGCATTCTCTCGGCGGACCAAGCGGTGAGCGCCGAGGCGATGCTCGACGTTGTGGACCGCCTGCCGGCGTTTTCGTCCTACATCGCGCCGGCTTCGGGCTGGCTGGCGGCCGTGCGTTCGGCGGTGGGGCGGCTCGGCGATGCCTGCCCGGAGCGGACGGAAGCCCGCATGCTCGCAGCGATCGCCCGCATGGCCTTTGCGGCGCGGGAAAATGCCGCGGCGCTGGCGGCGTCCGAGGCGGCGCTGACCCGGGCGGCGGGCGCCGGCGATCTGGACTTGCAGGTGACCGTGCTGGCCCAGCGCATCCCGTTCATGGCCCACAACGCCCCGGTGCCGACGGCGCGCGACGTGCGGGCGATGGACGCCCTGCTGGCGCAGCTGCCGCCGTCGCTGATGCCGACGCACCGCGATGGCGACGTCGCGCTGGCGCGGATCGCTTGGGCGGGTGCGACGGGCGATCTGAACCGGCTGCGGCTGGAGCTCGCCAACTTTGGCCGGCTGCGGTTGCCGAGCGACGATCGCCTCGCGTTCTCGGCTTTTGCCACCTCGCTGGCGTTGGCGCAGCTGCACCTGCGGGCGCAGCAGCGCGGACCGGCGGCGGCGGCGCTCATCCAGGCGGCGAACCTCGCGGACGCGCACGAGGCGACCTCGGAGCTGGCGAACGTGCAGGCGTGCATCGCGGCGATCGCGGCGCAGGCGGGCGATTTCCACGCGGCAGTGGCCCACGCGCGCTCGGCGGTGGCAGCGCCGGGCGCGTGCCGGCATGTGCATCCGGATCCGTGGCTGGGCTTGCCCATCGACATCTGCCAGGCGCGGTCAGCCGGCGAGGCGGTGCAGCAGCTGGCGGAGTCGGTGCTGCGGGCGCAGGACGTTGGCGATGCGACCGGCTTCTTGATCGCGGCGACGGCGATGGCGGCGTTCTACCTGGCCGATCAGCGCGCGATGGAGGCGTTGGACGGGCTCAATGAGGCTGCTGAAGTCGCCAAGGGGCTGAGTGACCCGAGCATCGCCCCGGCGATTCGCCAGGTCGCGGAGTCCCTGCTGCGGCATTTGGGGATTCTCAAGGCCTGACGCTGCGGCTGCGGCGCCGGGCCTACTGGAACTCGACCTTGTCGATCAGCACCGCGGTGTCGTACACGCCGTCGCCGGCGTCCGTGGCAAAGAAGCGCAGCGTGATGGCCGCGCCGCCCGCCAGCGGCGAGATGTCCGCCGTCTGGTGCACCCAAGGCGTCATCCACACGTCGCCGACGTCAAAGCCGACGTCGGACTTGGTCAAGCCTTTGAACTGGTCGCCGCCGTCGCAGAGGTCGTCCACGCGGACGTCCATGATCGTCTTCTCTTTGCCGGCGATGGCGATCTTGCAATAGAACTCGTCCTGGAACTGCGAGCCGCAGTATTCCTTGAATTCTTCGCTGTAGTACTTCCACCAGTACGAGAGCGTGGTCTTGCCGGCGGGGATGCAGAACGCCTGCTTGAGCTCGCCGCTCTCGGTCGTGTAGCCCAAGCCGGTCGAGATGATGGCCATGAACTTGCCGGCGACGGGGCCGGTCGCGCCCAGCTGCGAGATCACGCGGCCGTCACCGGTCTTGATCCAGCCTTCGATGTTGCCGGACTCGAACGAGGCGTTGATGACGTCTGCGAACGCGGCGTCGAGGTTTTGCGCGCCGATCAGCGTGAACGCGGTGCCGGGATTGGTCGTGTCTTCAATCTGCACGTGCGCCACGCCAGACAACTGCTTTTGCGAGATCAGGTTGTCAAAGAACGTGCCGCCCCACTTGGTGGCGAAGTCGTTGGCGACGTAGCCGCTGTAGCCGGCAACCGCGGAGGCGCCGAGCGCGAGGAATTCGCCGGCGAGCGTGCCGTTCCACAAGCTGCGGCAGGCGCCCAGGTACTCGAGCGAGCGCGGGAATTCTTCCTCGGCGTGGTGGCTGAAGAAGCGGCCGGTGACGCCGTAGTTGCCGTTCGAGCCGAGGATCACGCGGCCGCGCCGCAGGTCCGCGGTCAGGTGGTCGACGCAGACGCCGTTGCCGCCGGTCGAGTTGACGAAGCACTCGCTCTCCGGGCCGCACGCCTTTGTGTCGTTGCAGGTCGTCGCCGTCGCGCCGGCCTTGCCAAAATAGTTCGGGTTCACAACGTGGCCGGTCCACAGCACTTCCTGCGAGCCCGGGTGGTTCATGTCGTAGCCGGTCTTGTCCAGATCGTGGAAGTAGGCATCGCCGTGCGTGGCGACCGCAAAGATGCCGTATTCATAGGCGTGGCGGAACGCGTGCAGGTTGGCGTCGGTCGGCTTGGGCTGTTCGGTCGTGAACGCCGGGCAGCCGTTGGTGGCGCAGAGCTTGCCGGCGCTCGCCACTTCATCGGGGCCGAATTCGCTGGCAAACGGGTCGAGCATCATCACCTGCCGCGACTGCAACTGCACCGTCGACAGCGCCGCGTCGGTCTGCACGCCCGGGCCGCCGTTGCCGGCGCCGTCGCCGCCGCGGGTCGTGCCGTCGCCGATCGAGACCGCGCCGAGCACGCCCGACTTGAACTTGACCCACGCGCCGTAGCCGTCGGCGCCGCCGGGGAGGGCGCTCGCCGCACCCGCCGTGTCAACCACGGGGCTGGCCTTCAAGCTGTCAATCGCCGCCTTGGAGCCCGCCGCACCGCCGCCCGCGGCGTCAGAAGCCGCTTTGGCGGCCTTGAGCGTCGACATCGCGTCCGCGCACTCCTGCGAATTCCAATCGGCGACAGCTTCCACGTGCGCGATGTCCGAGTACGCCGTGTACGTCACGTTGCCGGACTTCACTTTCACCGTCGCGCGCAGCAGGACGTCGCCCGCCGCCGCTTCATTGAGCGGCACCTGCCGGGTGTAATTGCCGTCCGAGGCGATCTGGTCGCCGGAACCGGAGTTGGCCAGCAGGCCGTCGTCGAGCATCGTGCCGAACGTCGTCATCGTGTTGCCCTGCGCGTCGACGCGGATCAGCGTAACGCTGCCGGCGACGACGTTGGACGCCTTGCCGATGGCGATGACGGCGGTGACGGTCGTAGCCTTGCCGACCTTGATGACGTTGGGGTTGACGCGCAGGCGATCCTGGAACGAAAACGTGGGGTTGTAGGTGACGATCAGCGAGTCGCTGACGCTTTCCTTGGTGGTGGCGTTGGCAGCGGTCACCGTGATGACGTTGTCACCCGGGTTCAGCTTGACGGCGTCGGTCTGGAAGAACGGCGCGCCATGGGCCTGGCCCGTGTCGCCGTTGGCGGTCGCCCAGGTGATTGTGTCGGCCTTGCCGAACACGACGCCGGCGACCTCGACCATGGAGCCCGAGACGACGGCATGGCCGCGGCCGCTGGGCCCGACGATGCGGACGTGGAGTTCAGACGCGTGGTAGCCCTCATAGTTGGCCGGCGGGCCGGAGTCGGTCTGGCCGCCCGTGCCGGTGTCCTGGTCGGTGTTGTCGATCGTGGCGTTGTCACCGCCGCCGCCGGTGTCCGCGCCGTCGGTGCTGAGGTGGACGTCCTTGCAGTTCGGGAAGCACGGCCCGGCGTCCACGGAGCCGCTGCCCGTCGTGTTGGCGTTGCTGGAGCAGGCGCCGAGCGCGAGCGCGGCAAGCGCAAGGGCGAAACGCGTCGGCTTGGAGGTGACGCTGGCGGACGGACGTGCAAACATGGGCTGGCCTCGTGGGGCGAAGAAATCCGGGAACCGCGGCAGAGCTCCCGCGCGGTCAAGAACACGTTACTTTATCGGCACACCCCCGCCATCGTCAAACCCAACTTTACGCTCGCGCCCCGCGCCACAAACAACTTTACATGATTGCCGCCGCACCAGACCCGCAGATCGCCCGTTGTTTCGTCGCCGCCTCGCCGGGACTGGAGCCAGATGTCGCGGCGGAGCTGTCCGCGCTGGGCCTCGCACCAGAGCCGGTGGCTGGCGGCGCGGATGTGGACCTGCCGTGGTCGGACCTGGCCAGCGTGACGCAGCACCTGCGCTGTGCCGCGCGCCTGTACGTGCGCGTGGGCCGCGCGGACGTGCGCGATGGCCAGGAACTGGCGCGGTTGCTGGCATCGCTGCCGTGGGCGCTGTGGCCGCTGCCGCAGGCCGTGACGGTGCGCTGGGCGGTGCGCAAGGCGACGTCGGCGCGCGCGGGCTGGCTGGCCCATGAAACTGCGCGGATTCTGGCGCTGCGGCCGGTAGGCCTTGCGCCGCCGCTGACGCTGCTGATGCGGGTGACGGGGCCG
>CAIPXZ010000005.1 GCA_903869075.1 uncultured Myxococcales bacterium
GCGGCTGGGCCGCAAAGGCCTGTGGCCATTGGCAATTCTCGCGGCGGCGTCGCTGGCGCTGAGCCTGTGGTGGACGCAGCGCGAGCCGATCTGGGCCTTTTTCGCCATGCCAACCCGCGTCTGGGAATTTGCCCTCGGCGCGTTCGCCGCGCTGCTGCCGCTGACGGCGCTGGAGCGCGGGCCGCTCGCGCGGCTGCTGGGCTGGCTGGCGCTGGCGGCGCTGCTGTTGGGCGCGCTGCTGTTCGACGCGACGACGCCGTTTCCCGGTCTGGCGGCGCTGGTTCCGGTGCTGGGCGTGGCGGTGCTGGTGCGCGCGACAACCCAGGCGCCGACAGCGGGCGTCGGCCGGCTGCTGGCGCTGGCGCCGATGCAGTGGCTGGGGCGACTGTCCTACTCCTGGTACCTGTGGCACTGGCCGCTGCTGGTTTTCGCCCGCCACCGGGGCTGGGTTACGGACGCGTGGGGCGGGCCGCTGACCTGCGCGCTGGCGCTGGCGCTGGCGCAGGTGACATTCGTGCTGCTGGAGTCGCCCGTGCGCCACGCCAAAACGCTGGCGACGCGGCCGGCGCGGGCGGTGCTCGTGGGGCTGACGCTATCGGCAGCGGTGGCGGGGCTGGCGATCGGCGTGCGCTACGCCTGCCGGGCGGCGATGCTGTCACCGGCGCTGGCCGAGGAGCTGCGGGCAGCGGAGCCGACCGCGCTGCAAGCCCGCGGCTGTCTGCTGGACTACGCGGCGACGGCGAACCTGCCGGCATGCGATTTTGCCGCGGAGAGCACGCAAACGGTCGTGCTGTTTGGCGATTCGCACGCCGCCCAATGGTTCGCGGCCCTGGACGGCGCCGCCCAGCGCACGGGCTGGCGGCTGCGGGTGCGGGCCAAGTCGGAGTGTCCGTCGGTCGCGGGCGAGTTCGTCTCCAGCAAGCTCAGGCGCAGCTATCGCGCGTGCGCGGCTTGGCAGCGGCAGACCGTCGCGGAGCTGGCGCAGCAGCCCGGTCAGCTCGTCGTGCTGGCCAACTCGCGCGGCTACCTGGCGACAATCCCGACGGCGCAGTGGCAAGCCGGCCTGGCGCAGACCGCGCGCGCGCTGACACAGGCGGGCCTGCGCGTTGTCGTGCTGCGCGACTCGCCGCGGCCAGGGCTGGACGTGCCCAACTGCCTGTCGGCGCAGCGCTGGCCGTGGCTGCCGGCGACCCAGTCGTGCGACGTGCCGCGCGCCCGCGCCGTCGACGACGCCGTGTGGCAGGCGGAGCGCACAGCCGTCGCCGGCATGCCGCATGTGACGACGCTGGATCTGACGGACGACATCTGCCCCGGGGATCCCTGCCCGGCGTTGGCGGGCAAGACGCTGCGCTACGCCGATGCCAACCACCTGGCGTCGCCCTTTGTCGCCCGCCTCGCGCCACGTTTCCAGGCGGCCCTGACGGCAGCGCTGGCGGCGCCCTAGCCGTCACGGTGACGCCAGCACCGCTTGCACCGCGGCAAAGACGGTCTGCGGATCGGCGTGCGTCCGCGCGTCTTCCTGCCACTGCAGCGACCACCGCCGCGTCGGGGCAATCTCAAGCGGTTTCAAGATGTTCGTTGCCGGCAACGGTCCTGCGACATCGCCCGCGTGCCACGCGTGCGCACCCGCGTGCAGGTAGTGCCAAATGCGGTGCGGCACGTCCTGGAACGCCGCGCGGGCCCGGCGCAGCACCTGCTTGTCGGCGGCAAACGGCGTGGTCCGCGCCGAAAAGGTCGTGTCGAGCACGCCGGTCTCGACGATCAGCCCGCGCGGCGCGATGAGCGCCTCGTGGTCGGAAATATCCACAAATTCGCGGATATCAGCGTGCTGCCACTGCCAGCAGGGGTGGTTGCTGTGGTGCGCCATCACGCCGAGGTCGGGCGCGTAACCGGCGACAACGGCGGCGCCAACGCGCGGCTCCAGCGCCGCCACTTGCGTCGCCACCTCGCCGCCCATGGACAAGCCAACCACGCACATTTGTTGCGCATTCACGTCCGGCAGCGTCGTCGCGTAGTCCAGCGCCTGCAGCGCGTCCCAGGTCCGCTCGCCGTCCTCCTCCCAGTCCGAATCCCAACCATCGGCGGCGATCGCCGGGTGCGGCACGTTGCCGTTGCCGGGATCGTCGCCGTCGGTCAAGTCGCCGTACAGCTGTTGCCGATCCGCCAGCGGCCGATGGCCGACGTCCACCGCCACGACGACATAGCCGCGCCGGGCAAAAGCATCGCCGTACCAATAGGTTCCATTCGGGTCGAACGTTCCCACCGCGCCGCCGTAGTGGCCGTTGAGCGCCAGCGCCAGCGGATAGCCGCCCGGCGGCGGCGGCGCCATCGGCCGCGACACCACCGCGTGGACGAGCCGCTGCAACGGCGGGCCATCGTGCGGGTTGGCCAGCGTCAGCGTCAGCCGCACGTCGGTCAGGGTGTACGCCTGCAGCCACGCGTCGGCATCGTCGTCGCGCGCCGGGTTCGTCACCGGCGCCACCGTCAGCGCCAGCGGCTGGGTCTGCACCGCGCGCTGCAGCGGCTGCGGCTTGCCGGCCATCGTCAGCAGCGCCAGCCGCGCGCGGGTCGCCACCTGCCAGTCCGTCCGCGCCGCCGCCGTGCGCGCCCGCAGACCGTAGCCCAGCACGTTGGCACGCGTCCCGGTCAGCCCGAGCGGCGGACTGCCATCGTCCACCGTCAGCTGCCCCGTCAGCGCACGGCCGCTGACGTCCGCGGTGTACGTCCAGGTCTGCGGCGCATGGAACGCCCGCGCCACCAGGTGTTGGCCGTCCCACTGCTGCACGTCCAGGTCGTAGGAATCCTCCTCCGCCGCCGCGCCCGCCGCATCCGTGGCGTACACCTTGACGCGGCCCTGCAGCGGCTGGTGCGGCCCGGCGCCGCGATCCAGGCGCAGCACCGCGTGCTGGCCATCGGCGGTCGTCAGCTCAAACGTCCGCGGCACGAGCTGTGTGTCCAGCACGGTCGCGTTCCAGCCAGTCAGGTGGCCGGTGTACGCCGCGTCGGGTGGCGCAAAATCGCTTTGTGCTGTGCGCCCTTGCAGCACACCCGCGACGACCGCCGCCCGCGCCCACGTCCCGTTCACGGCAAATGCCAGCGTCGCCGAGTCTGCGGACCAGCCGATCGCCGCCACCGGCTGCGCCGTGCCGTCCCCGGCTTCATCGCGCCAGGTCGCCTTCAGCCGGCATTCGGCGGTGTGCGCCACGTCCAACGTCCAGCGCGCACCGCCGGCGTTCAGGTACCACGTCCCCAGCGCCGGCGTGTCCTCGGCAGCCAGGCACACCGGCGGCGTCTCGTCGGCCGCAGCCGCGTGCGCGACGGCGGGCGCAGCGGTCAGCGGGTCGGCATCGCCCGGCAGCACGCCTTCGCCACACGCGCCAAGCACGAACGCAACGACAAGCCATCCCTGCTGTTTCTTGGCCATCCCAAACACCTCCGCGCCGGACCAAACGGTAGCGGCATGGCTTGTGGTGTCTGTTGCGGCGGTGTGAAGAAGCTTGTCGCGCGCTACGGCGGCCAGCAGCCGTCCGGCGCGCCGTCGGTGCGCAAAACCGGCACAAGACCCGCCGCTACATCCGCGAGAAAACAGCGGTATTGCGACTTGGGCTTGGCCGTCTGGAAGTTGACCTCGTGGCCGTCCTTGTACGCATCGCCGGGATTTTGCACGACGACCGCCGTCGCCCCCGGCGCGTTGCCCGACGCCGGAAACGGCAGCTGCGCCCGGCCGACAAGCGGCAGCAAATCCGTCAGGTGCGGCTGAAGCAGGGAGATTTCCTCGGGATTCACCGCCGCCAAGTCCGGCCCGACAAGATCCAGGCCCATCGACAGCGACGTCGCCTGGGCGATGCTCGGCAAAATGTAGTGGTCGACAATCCCTTGAAACATCAGGATATTGCGCGGATTGGCCGTGTTGCGCACAAGCGCCGCACCATACGGCGGCGAATCGGCGGGCTCGGTCGCCCATTGGAACAGCGTCAGCGCCGGGTCGAACTTGGTCAGCGTCCGGCCGCGCACGTCGTAGCCCAGCAGGCCCTCGGCGATGGGCCGCACCGGCATCGGCAGCTGCTTGTCCAGGATATTGTTAATGAAGCTGCCGCCCGCGCCCGACAGGATCGCCGTCTGGAACAGCGGCTGGGCGTACAACGCCAGCGGCGCGATCGACGCGCCCATCGAGTGGCCCATCAGCGCAAAGTGCCCGTTATCCATGTGGAATTGCGGCGGCGCGCCCGGGCACGCGCTCGTGTCGAACGTGTAAGCCTGCAGCGCGTCCGGCAACAGCGCGATCTCCAAGGCAGATTGCCGGATGTTGTCGCGCAGCGCGGCGATGTTGAAGACGTTGAACAGCAGGAAATCCTCGTTGCCGCCCGTCGTGTTGCGGATGCCTTCCAGCGTGCCGTCGATCTGGATGCCGGCCCAGCCGACCCGCGCAAATTCCATCGCCGGACCGCTGCCGGGCACGTCCGCGCCGCCGCAGCCTGGCTCGGCGCAGGCGCCGCGATCGACCATGCCGCGATCGCCGCCGGCGCCGGTGCCGATGAAAAAGACCGTTGGGAAACCCGCGGTTGGCAACGGCTGGCGCGGGACCGAGAACCAGATGCGCGCGGTTTCCATGTGGTCGAACGCCGGGTTGACGAGCTTCGACTGGCCGGGCACGCCGTCCGCTTGCGCCAGCCACTGCCAATCGCCGCCCGCGGTGCTGTACGGCGGCGTGCCGTGCTGGTAGACCGGCACCTGCACCGTCGACTGAAAAACGCAGAAATTGCCGTAGGTATCGGTCAGCGTCGGCGCGCTCGGTGGGCCGACAACCGGGTGGTTCTGCAGCGCGTCGGCGTGGACCTGCGGCATGTCGCCAGCGCGGTTATCGGTGGTGAACAGCGCAAACGCCGCGACATCCGGGCCAGCGAGGAAGTCCGGTTCGGCCACAAGCGCGTCGACGTAGCGCGTCCACGGCGGTTTGCCGTCCATCACTTTGGGCGAGACGTCTGCGCCCAGAAGCTGCTTGATTTCAGGCGCTTGCACCGGATGCGTGCCATCCGCGTACGCGACCGCGCGCGTCACCACCGCCGCATAGCGCGTCCCGGGCTTGAGCGGCACGCCCTGCAACGGCAGGATCGCCAACAGGTTTTTGTCGCCAAACGGCCCGCCGTCGGCCAGGAACGCCACCTCCACTGGGTGTTTTTTGCGCGTCGCCGGCGGATCGTCGAGCGAGACGAGGTAGACGCTTGCATCGTCAGCCAAGCTCGCCGTCAAGCTGGACGGCAAGGACGTCGGGTCCAGCGGCGCGCCGGCGCGGAAATAGATGGCGCCGGTCGTGGCAAAGCCGGTGGCATCGCGCGCCACGAGCTGCAGGCATTGGTCAATTGTCGCGATCTTGTCCGGGTTGGGCACGCCCAGATTCCACTCCAGCAGCGGCCCAGGCGCACTCGGCAGCCAGATGAGCAGGTCATCCGACGGAAACGGCCCATCGTAAAACGACTTGCGCGCGTTGATCGCCATCGCCAACGGCGGGCCGTCCTTGGCGTCCGGCGTCGCGCCATCGCTCGCCCCGGCATCCTCCTGCGGCGGCACCGCCGAGGCACTACACGCCGCCAGCAACACCGCGCCCAGCCACAGCTTTGTCCGCATCGCCCGCCCCCGCGCCGCTTGGCGCGCCGCCAGCATGAAGTCGCGCCTCGGGTCGGTCAAGCGGCGCGTCACAGCGTTCCGCTGAAGAAGCACCGCGGCTGGCCAGGCTGGCCGCAGAAGCTGAAGCCGCTGTCCTGGCAGCCGCGCTGGCTGGCGCAGGTCATGCCGGGCTGCCACAGAGCGGCGCAGGCGACGGGCGTGCCGCTGCAGCCGGCGCTCGGGTTCCAGCTGCAGCCCTGCTGGCCGGTGCAGTCGGCTTCCGCGCTCAGGCTCGCGCACGCGGCGGGCGCGCCCACGCACGGGTCAAACGCCGCGAGGCCGTTGGCGACCTGGCTGTTCACGCCCTCGCAGCCGCCGTGGTACCAATGTTGCCAGACGGTGAGCGCCGCGACGCAGGTGCCGGGCGTCGCTGGCCAGCTCGCGTTCAAGAGCGGTGCGAAAAGTGTGCTGGCGCGGAAGCAGTCGCCGTCGGTGTCGACGGTAGCCTGTAAATCCGCAGGTAAAACAGCATATTCGCGCTGGCACTCGGCGAGCCGCTCGGCGTCACAGCCGGCAAAAGCCACTGTCAGCGTCACGCACGCCGTTGCGCCCGCCGCCGCGTCGTCAGCGGTTGCCAGCGCCGCGTCGCCACTGGCCGTCGCATCGGCCGTCGTTGCTGAGCCGGTCGGCGCCGCAGCTCCGCATCCGGCGAGCCAGATCGCCAAGGCCGCCGCCGCCCTCACTTCGCCGCCCGCTCGGCCGCCAGCCGCGTCAGCGCCGCCTGCATCGTCGCCTCCACAAGCTCGCCGCATTGCCGCACGTAGTCCGGGTCCGCCGCCGCCGCCTCGCCCGATCGGTCAAAGCGAATCGGCGGCAGCGCCTCGACAAGAATCCGCGTCGGCCACGGCCAATAAACGAGCCCGGGACCGACGACGACGCCCCACGGCATGCACAGCGTCACCGGCCAGGCCTTCAGGCGAAACAGCTTGTCGGCGCGCAGCAGCTTGGCCAGCCAGCGGCCGTCGTCGAGGATCATGAACGTCTGGTGCGCGCCCGCGGCGACGACGGGGACAATCGGCACACCGGCGGTGATGGCCAGGCGGATGTAGCCGCGCCGGCCGCCAAAAACGATGCGATCGCGGTGGCGCCACGGCCGCATTGCCTCGATGTCGCCGCCGGGATAGACGAGCACCTTCGCGCCGCGGGCGAATAGCCGCATGGCGTTGTCATGGCTCGCGCGCACGGCGCCCAGCGGCACGACGATGTCGCGGATGCCGGGCAAGGCAATCGCCACTTCATGGCCGAGGCCGTACGGCATCGCGTTGATGCCCAGCTTGGGGTACAGCGCCGCGCCGAAGACGAAGCCCTCGGGCATCAACAGCCCGCCGTTGTGGTTACCGACGTACAGCGCCGCGCCGTCCGGGATTGTGTCGAGGCCGCGGACCTCCGAGCGGAAATAGCGGCTGACGAACGCGCCGAGGGTGGCGACGGTGCGGGCGACGTGACGCTCATCGCGGTTGTCGAGGCTGTCGATGTCGTAGCGGCTCATCGCGATCCCTGGCGCGCGCGGCTGGTTGGCGCTGCTGCACGCTACCATGGCGTGGCAAGGCCGCCAACGACGACGGGCACCGCTCCTGCGCCTTGACGGCCGGCCGCGTGGCGAGGAAAATACGCAGGCCGCGACAGTCGCTGCCAAAAGTGCGACTGCCTACCGGCGGTTTCACTTGCCAGCTGCGCGCTCGCGCAGGGAATGGGCACATGCGTTCGCGTTGGCACCTGGCGTGGTCCGTCGTCTTTCCGCTGTCAGCACTGGCGCTCCAGTGGCTGCTGTGGGACTGGATCAGCCCTTTTGCCTGGCTGCTGTTTACGCCCGGCGTGTTCATTTCCGCGCTGTTGACCGGCCTGCGCGGCGGTATTCTCGCCACGCTCATCTCGATTTTTGCCGTCTGGTATTTTTTCCTCACGCCGCGCTTTTCATTCCAGCTGCAGACGCCGAGCGAGGCGATTTCCATGCTCGTCTTCGCGACAGTTGGCGTCGCTTTCAGCGTGTTCAGCGAGCAAGTCCGGGCGATGCGCGCGCGGCTGGCGGCGGTCACCACCCAAGGTCAGCTGCGCGAGGTGCTCGACGCTGTCGCGGACGCTGTGTTCATCGCCACGCGCGACGGCCGGTATACCTACGTCAACCCGCGCGCCACGGAGCTGCTTGGTTACAGCGCGGCGGAATTGCTGACGATGAACATCGCGGACATCACGCCGCCGTCGGAAGTGGCGCTGACGGCGGCGACCCGCGCGCGGCTGGAAGCGCATGACCGCATGTGCGTGGAATTGCAGCTGAAGCACAAGAACGGCTACCTTGTGACGGTGGAACTGAACGGCGTGATGCTGCCCGACGGCGAGCTATTTGCTTCGTGCCGCGATATCTCGGCGCGCAAGCGGGAAGAGGAGGCGCTGCGAAAATCCGAAGCGCAATTGCACACTTTCGTCGCATGCGCGCCGCTCAGCATCGCCATGTTGGACCGCGACATGAATTACCTGGCGGTGAGCGATCGCTGGCGCATCCAGTACGGCAATGGCCGGGAGGACTTGACCGGGCTCAATCACTACAATTTGCACCCGGACATGCCGGTATTCTGGCGCGATGCGCACACGCGCGCGCTGGCGGGCGCGACAACAACGTGCGACGAGGACCTGTGGCAGCGCGGCGACGGCAGCAAAACGTGGTTGAAGTGGGCGGTGCTGCCGTGGACCAATGACAAAGGCGCCGTGGGCGGCGTCATCGTCTCGACCGAGGACATGACCGAGCGTAAGCGGCAGTCGGCGGAGCTGGCGCGGTACCGCGATTATCTGGAGCAGCGCGTCGTCGAGCGCACCGCGGAATTGCAGGTCGCGAGCGCGCGGCTCATTGACACGGATTTTGCCCTTGAACGCGTCGGCATCGGCATCCATTGGGTGGACGCCGAGAATGGCCGCTTCCACTTTGTCAATACTTTTGCCGCAGAAATGCTGGGTTACACGGTGGACGAGATGATCCAGCTCAGCGTGCCGGACATCGATCCCAACTTCGCGCTGGCGACTTTTGCGGCGACGACCGAGGCGCTGCGCGAACAGCCGCACGTGCAGTTTGAGTCGCAGAACCGGACCCGCGATGGCCGCCTGATTCCGGTCGAGGTGACGCTGCAGTACATGCCGGCACGGGCGGACGAGCCGGCGCGGTTCATCGCTTTTGTCACCGACATCACGGCGCGCAAGGCAGCCGAGCGCAAGCTGCTCGCTGCCCACGACGCCGCGCTCGCCAGCTTGCGCCACGACATCCGCGGGCCGCTGGACACGATTCTCGCGCAGCTGGCGGAGCTGCGCAGCGGCGACTTGGCACCGGCGCACGCGCGGCAGTTCGAGTCGATCGCGCACGCCAGCGCGCAGGCAGTCGCGCGGCTGGAACGTGCTGAATCAGCTGGGGAATCGCCGCATTGACCGGCGCGGCTACTTGCAATCGCCCGGACAGCTGGCCTTTGTCTCGCCGCAGCCGCAGGTGCCGTTGCCGCAGGTGTCGACGATCACGCTGTGCGTGCACCCCTTGGCTGGGTCACAGGAATCGGTCGTGCACGGCTTGAAGTCGTTGCAGTTGAGCGGCACGCCGCCGGCGCATTTGCCGCCCTTGCAGCTGTCGTTCGTCGTGCAGACGCTGCCGTCATTGCACGCCGCGCTGTTCTGGACGTGGGCGCAGGTCGCCTGGCAGAGGTCGTCGGTGCAGGCGTCGCCGTCGTCGCAGGCTTTTTGTACGAGGTTGTGGCCGCAGGTCTTTTGCGCCGAACAATAGTCGGTGGTGCAGAAGTTGCCGTCGTCGCAGCCGCTGGCGGACGTGCCGTGGTCGCAGCCGTGGCTCGTGCACGTGTCCTTGGTGCAAACCTGGCCGTCGTCGCACTGCTTGTCGTCCAGCGTGTGGCTGCAGCCCGTCGTCGGCGTGCAGCTGTCGGCGGTGCAGACGACGCCGTCGGTGCAGTCCGTGATGGTGCCGGGCAAGCACGCGCCGTCGCTGCCGCAGGTGTCGCCGATTGTGCAGGCGTTGCCGTCGTCGCACGGACCGGTGGTGAAGGCGTGGACGCAGGCGCCGCCGACGCAGCTGTCCGTCGTGCACGGGTTCAGATCGACGCAGGATTTGTGGGCGCAGAGATCGGCGACGTCGGCCGTGACGTCGCCCGGCAGGCTGTCGGCAGCGCTGTCGACAGCGGCGTCGCCGGCGGAAGGCTGCACGCCAGGCGCCGGCAGGTCCGTGCCGCACGCGGCCAACAGGCACAGCGCGGTCAAGGTGGCAAAACAGGCGTGGTTCGTGCGCATGGCGACTCCCGGGGCGAAATCGACGGCGGGGTCCGGAAATACGCCCCACCGCGCTGCCGCGGCAGTTTGAGCGCGGTCTGGGGCTTGGTCAAGGTTGCGGCGTATTATCTGTCAACTA
>CAIPXZ010000006.1 GCA_903869075.1 uncultured Myxococcales bacterium
CGCCGTCTGCCTCGGTGCCGACGGCACGCCGATCGCGCTCGACGACGTCAACTGCATCGACAACCACATGCGGGTCATCGTCAGCGGCATCGACAGCGTCGGCGCTGCGTTTCCGGCGCAGCGCACCTGGGTCGACGTCGACGCCTCGACGCCCGGCTTCACGCCGCTGCACATGCCCGGCATGCCCGGCGCGATCGCCATGGACCCGCTGAACGGCCTGGGCTACATCGCGATTCCGCTGCTCGGCTGGATCGTGCGCGTGGATTTGCTGCAGCTGGCGAACTGGCAGTTCGCGGTCAAGGATTGGGCGGATGTCGGTGTTTTCGCGCAGGATTTGCTGATCGTGCAAACACCGGAGCCGCGCCTCTACATGGCCGATCCCAACGGCGGCAAGGTCTGGTCGCTGGCGCTGGCCAATTTTGGCAAGACGGTGAACGGCAAGCAGATTGCCCCCAAGGCGATGACGATCGGCGGCTCGCCGGTCAGCCTCGCGTGGTCGAGCCAGAGCCAGCGCATCTACATCGGCCACCTGACCGCCGGGTTCATCTCCGTGCTGGAGCCGGAGCTCGGCGACGTGCAGCACATCAGCCTCGTGGCGCAGTGCCGCAACGGCCTGGACGACGACGGCGACGGCCTCATCGACAGCGCTGACAGCGGCTGCGACGGCACCGACGACCCGTTTGAGGGCAACCCCGAGCTCGGCAGCCTGTGCAACAACGGCAAGGACGACGACGGCGACGGCACCACCGACGCGCTCGACGCCGGCTGCATGGCGCCCGCCGCCGGCGTGACGCCAACCGACGCCTGCCGCAACGGCATCGACGACGACGGCGACGGCTTGACCGACTACGTCGTCGGCGGCGGCGACCCCGGCTGCACCGGTTTTGGCGACGACAGCGAATGGAGTGAGCAGGCGCTGTGCCCGGCGGGCGCGTTGGGCTGCGTGGTGCTGGCCAACGGCACGCGCATCAACCCGGCGGTCAACCTGTGCAGCGACGGCGCCGACAACGACGGCGACGGTAAGACGGACAGCGCCGACCCCGACTGCTCGGTGCCCGGCAACGCCACCGAAGGCGCGCCGGCGTGCGCCAACGGCATCGACGACGACGGCGATGGCTTCACCGATCTCGGCGATCCGGACTGCTACAACCGCGAATCGCTGGGTGAGATCAGCCCGGCGACGGCCCTGCGCACCGCCGTCGCCAGCACGTTTGACGGCCGCTTCATCGTCATCGCCGACCGCACGCGCCGCGCGCTGCTGGTGCTGGACGCGACGACCGGCAAGCTGCTGCAGCCGGTGCCGGGCCAGACGACGCCGTTTGTCCGCGCCAGCCGCTTGGACCTGCGCGACGGCATCGTCGGCATGGCGCTGGCAGACGTGCCGCTGTCGCTGGCCGCCGGGCAGATTGTCGACCCGATCGCCGTCGGCGACCAAACCGTGAACGTTTACAAGCCGGTGATGGCGATCGGCTTGGCGCAAATTGGCGTTGAATTCCTCCAGTTTTTCCCGACGGGCGACACCCAGACGGTGGCCGTCGACTTCATTACCACGGCGACCGATCCGACGCCGACGCTGACGGCCGGTCGGCCGCTGCTGCTGGTGCCGGGCGCCTCGCTGGATTTGCCGACCTTGGTGCCGACCCGCTTCGCCGCGTTGGGCTCCAGCTTGGGCACGGATCCGCAGGGCAACACGATTTATTACGGCATGGATCCCAACATGAATTTCGCCGACCAGCGCGCCGAGACCTGGCGGTTCACGCGCGAGGGCCTGCTGCCAGGCGGCGTAGGAACGCGCGGACGGTTGCTGGGCGATGGCCAACTGCATGATCCAACGCTGGATTTTTGTCGGCTGGGCGTGCTGCCGGGCGACATGCTGCAGATTACGGTGCCGGCGGGCAGCGGGTGCCAGGGCGGGGGCACGTACGATTTCAAGGTCACGGCGGTGCACGCAGATCGGCTGGAATTCGACAGCAAGTCCGGGATCTTGGACGTGCCGGTGACCTACGATAACCAGCTGGCGTTCGACGTGAAATTGCAGACGCCGTGGACCGCGTCCCTGCCGACGTGCGTAGCCGATGGTGGCGTCTATTTCACGATTCGCGCTGGCGGTTGGCTGGTGAGTGGGTCGCGCACGGGGATTCTCTCGACGCGGCTGTCGGCGGACGGCGAATGCCAAGCGATGGCAGCTGGGGACGCGGCGGCGGCGCGCCTCGTGGAGACGACGCTGCAGCCGGGCATCACGCCGGCGCAAGTGCCGATTTGCCCGTACGCCGGCGATGTGTTGGATCCAACGATTTGGAAGGCGACGCCGATTATTCATCCGGCATTTACCGCGCTGCTTTCGCCGGGTTGTGATTCCTCGACCTATGACGCGAACGGCGACAATATCATCAACGTGGTGCCGAGCATCCGCGACGCCCAGTGGGTTTTTGGCCTGACGGCGGGCGGTCAGCCGATTCGCTCGACTGCCGCGGGCGCCAACGCGGTGGCCATGGCCAGCGGCCCGCGGCTGGACACGGTCTACGTGGTGGACGAAGGCGCCGGGCTGCTGCAGTTCGTGCGGATTTCCGATGGCTTGCTGCTGGACACGCCGCTGGATTGACGCGCGCACCGCCGGCGACTTGACGAAGCGGGGGCCGTCCGGTATGGGTTGCAAGTGGTGGGTGGCTTGGCGATGGCGCAAGGAATTCGGCAAATGGCTCCACGGACTGCACCGCGCCGCGCGCGACGGTTCTGGCTAGCCCTGCTGGTGGCGCTCTCGTGCGGCAGTTTCAGTCAGGCGGCTTGCGCCGTGGACAAAGCCAAGGTCGCCGAAGGCATGGCGGTCCAGGCCGGTAAAGCGTTTGAGGGCGGCGACTACGCCCGCGCCGCCGACTTGTACCTCAACGCCTACCGCACCGACGCCAACAGCGCATTTCTGTACGGTGCCGCCCGCAGCCAGCATCTGGCCGGCCGGCTGGATCAGGCGAACGAGCTCTACCAGCAGTTCTTGACGGCGGCGAACGCCGACCCCGAGCGGCAAAAACGCGCGCGCGAGTACCTGGCGGAAATCGAGCGTTCCAAAGCGGTGGCGCTGGCAGCGGACGCGGAGAAGGCGCAGCGCGACGACCCCAAGCTCGCGGCGAGCCTGTATCAGGACGCGTACAAGCTGGCGCCGATGCGCCCAGATCTGCTGTTTCGCGCCGCGGTGGCGGAGCAGCAGGCGGGCGATTTGACCGCGGCGCAAAAGGATTTTGAGGTGTATCTGGCCAAGGCGCAGGCCAACGCGCCGGAGCGCACGCAGGCGCAAGCGCGGCTGGAGTCCATTCGCCGCAAGCTGAACCCGCAGGTAACGCCAGAGCTTGTGGCGCCGCCCGAGCTCAAAGCGCCGGTGGAACCCAAGCCCGAGGCGAAGCCGGTGGCGCCGCCCGAGACCAAGTCCGTCGTGCAGCCGGACCTGCCGCGACCGCCGATTGGCGTCGAGGCACCGGCGGTCGCGCCGTCGCGGTGGCCGGGCTGGGCGATGGTTGGGCTGGGCGGCGCGCTTGCCGTTGGCGGACTTGTCGTCTATCTGGGCGCCGCGTCAGCGAATTCCCAGCTGCAACAGGATCTGACGGTCACCAACGACGCCGGCCAAATCAGTGGGCTGACGCACGAAGAGGCGCAGTCGCGGGCTGCGGCCATCAACACGCGCATGGGCGTGGCCGCGGGGCTCGCGGGCGCGGGCGTGGCGGCGGCGGGCGTTGGCACTTGGCTACTCGTGCGCACACCAGCGCGCGCGGCAGTTGTCGTGCCACAGCCGGGCGGGGCGCTGCTGGTCTGGCGCTTTTGAGCGCCGCCGGGACGCGGCCGCGGACGGGCGCAAAGAGCGAAGAGGACGGTATGCGATTGGCGCTGGCGCAGGGACAGGAGAGGGCGGTGCGGCGCGCGCGCGGGCTGGCGTGGGCGCTTGTGCTGGCGCTGGCTGGGTGCGCGACGGTGCCGGACGTCAGCAAATTCCTCTATGCGACCAATGAGGATCGTGACAACGCCGACGTCCTCGCGGATGCCGCCGACGCGGCCAGCGATGTGGCACCGGCCGACACCTTGCCGCTCGATGGCGGCACGGACGCTGCGGACGCCACCGACGTCGCCGACACGGCCGCCGACGCCGACGCGGCAACCGATGGCGCCGCGGATGGCGATGGCGCCGACGGCGCGGGCGACGGCGATGCGGCGGCAGAGGTCGATGTGGCGCCGACTTGCGCCCAGCTTGGCACCTGCAGCGACGGCAATGCCTGCACAGTGGACAGCTGCGTCGAAGGCACCGGCTGCGTCCATTTGCCGCTGGACGCCAGCGCGTGCGCAGACGCGAGCCTGTGCAACATCGACAGCTGCGACAAGATCCTTGGCTGCGTGCACGTGGCGCTCGACGTGACCAAAACCTGCGATGACAGCGACGCTTGCACGACGGACGGCTGCGAGGACGACGTCGGCTGCACGCACGGCACCTTGAGCTGCGATGACGGCGACCTCTGCACCTTGGACAACTGCACCGGCGCCACCGGCTGCGGCCACGTCAAGGTGCCGTGCGACGACGGCAAGGTCTGCACGCTCGACGCCTGCGACCCGATCACCGGCTGTGTCTCGACGCCGGTCGACGGCACGCCCTGCGACGATGGCAACGCCTGCACCGGCGGCGATGTGTGCAAGGTGGGCATCTGCGCCGGCGCGGCGATCACCTGCGGCGGCGGCAACCCGTGCGTCGTGAACAGCTGCGACCCCGCCAAGGGCTGCGTCGCCACCAACGCCGACGGCACCGCGTGCGATGACGGCGATGCGTGCACCGCCGACGACAGCTGCAGCGGCGGTGGCTGCAGCGGCAAGCCACGGCTCTGGCACGTCACCGTCGCGGCGGACCAGGAAGCCTTGGCGATCGCGCCGCGGTCAGACGGCGGCTTCGTCACCGTCAGCCGCAGCGGCAAGATCACCACCGTGCGCGCCTGGAGCAAGGACGGTACGAACGTCTGGACCAACACGCTCGCCGCGGGCGCGTCACGCGCTGGCGTTGCCGTGGCCGCCAATGGCGACGTCGCGGTCGCGTCCGGCAACGGCACGGACGGCGTGGTCGCCATCTACCAAGCCGACGGCACGGTCATCGCCAATACCATTGTCCCCAGCAAGTCGGCCGGCGGCTTGGACGCGATCATCGCCGACGCGGCGGGCGGCTACCACGTCGCCGGTTACATCCAGGGCGCTGCGGGCGACCCCGGCGACGCGTGGTTCGGCGACGTCGACGCGAAAGGCACCGCCAGCGCCCTGACCAGCGCCGGCGGACCGTCGCTCGACGCGCTCTACACCGCGATCGTCACCAGCGACGGCGACTACGCGATCGGCGGCATCGCGTCGCTCGGCCAGACGTCCGGCGCGTTCCTGTTCAAGACCAAACCCGGCACCGTCGCGCCGAACAAGAATTCGCTCTGGGTGTACACCTACCCAAGCACCGGCAGCGGCCGCTTCAACCAGATCGCCCCCGCCGGCGACGGCGGCGTGCTGGCGGTCGGCGAAGTCGACGCTGCGGGGGATGGCCAGCTGTCACCGCTGACCGTGCGTCTGGACGGCAACGGCAGGGTGCTGTGGAGCCACCTCGAAGCCACCACAGGCGCCAAGCTGACCGGCAGCGGTGCGGCCGTGCTGGCGGGCGACCACTGGATCACCGCGACTGTCACCAACGGCTTGAACTTGACCGCCTATTCGGCCGATGGCTTGCCGGTCTGGACGCGCACCGAGGCCGGCTTGACCGCGCCCAAGCTCATCGCGCTCGCCGACGGCACTGTCGGGCTGGCCAGCGGCTCCAGCACCGGGCTGCAGGTCGAGCGCCTCGACCCGTACGGCAACGCAGACTGTGCCAGCTCCGGCACGTGCATCGCCCAGAGCTTCGCCGCGTGCAGCGACGGCAATGTGTGCACCTCGGACGATTGCGCCGGCGGCAGCTGCAGCCACGGCGACACCTTCTTTGGCATCCCGTGCGCCGACGGCGACGGCTGCCACGGCGACGGCAAGTGCGACTCCGGCAGCTGCCTGAACAGCGGCGATTTGCTTGGCTACACAACCGACACCGCGTGGGGCGAAGGCAGCGCCATTGCCTCGCTGCCCAACGACGGCTGGGTCATGGCCACGAGCCCCGTCGGCGGCGCGGCTGGTTTCGCCGTCGTCAGCTACTCTGCGGCCACCAAGCAGAAATGGAGCAAGGCGTACCCGCAGTTCTTCTCCGGCAAGATTTTTGGCACCTCCAACAACGACACGTTGGCCGCGGGCTTTGACACCATGACCGGCAACGTCTGGATGCGCCGGCTGGACAGCAGCGGCGCCGAGACGGGCAGCTGGAGCTTCCCCGTCGCCGGCGTCACGGCGTTCACCGTCGCTGGCGGCATGGAAGCGCAAAACGGCGGCTACATCTTGCTGGGCACGGACGCCGTCAACGGCTACCTGCTGCACGTCGGTGTCGACGGCCAGCTGACCGGCCAGCAGACGATGAACAACGCCCAGCAAGTCCGCCGACCCGTGCCGACGAGCGATGGCGGCTTTTACGTGACCGGCAACGGGGTGGCGAACGGGCAGTGGACGCCGTTCCTCGCCAAATTCACGCAATCGGGCAACCAGACCTGGCGCTATGACTATCCGAGCGCTGGCGTGCCGGGCACAGCGAGCTTCACCGACCCCGCCGTCCTCCCCGACGGTGGCTGCGCCGTGGTGGTCGCCTCGGACACGCCGCATGTGCTGCGGTTTTCGCCGGCAGGCACACTCGTGCGCACGGACAGCTTCCAGGCCTCGGCCACGCCGGTGGCGAGCGCCCCAGCCGCGGTCGTCGCCACGAGCGATGGCAGCCTGATCCTCACGACCGTCATCGGCGCCGCCACCACGGCTTGGCGCCTCGACCCTCAGGGCAACCTCGCCGGCTCGCTCGTCCTCCCCGCGACGCCGGGTCCGGGCATCCCGGTCTCCGTCGCCGTCTCCGCCAAAGACCGCGTCGCCTTCACAAGCGCGGTCTCCGGGACGATGAACCTCAGCCTTGGCTTGTGGCGCGTCGACGCGTTCCTCAACAGCGCCTGCAAGGTCGCCGGAGGCTGTGCCAGCAAGTTGGCAGCCACGTGCGCAACCGGCAACTCCTGCGTCCTGGACGGCTGCCTCGGCGGCGCCTGCCAGCACACGACCCGCAAGGACGGCGCCGCCTGCGCCGACGACTCGCCGTGCACTTGGGGCGACACCTGCGGCAGCGGCATCTGCCTCGCCGGCGCGCCGGTCCTCGGCAAATTCCTCGGCATGGCGCAGCAAGGCGTCGGCGTGGTCACGTCCGGCGCGAACACCGTCGACATCGGCAATGTCGGCGGCACGCAGGACTTTGTCGTCGCCGAACAGCGCGATCCAACCGGCACCGTGGCTTGGGTCGCGACCTCGCCCAGCGGCAAGCAGGCCGGCAACCTCCATGCCGTCGTCGACGCCGGCGGTAACGTCCTCATCCCCGGACACGATGACACAAACGACGCGGCGTGGATCTGGCGGCTGGACTCGACCGGCGTGTCACTCGACGGCGCCGCCGGCTTGCAGTACGGCGCCGGAAATGGCAGTACTTTCCGCACCTTGATCGCCAACGCCGGCGGCTACTGGGCTGTCGGCACCACCGGCACTGTCGGCGCCGGCAGCGGCCCGGATTTCTGGGTGCTGCCCCTCAACGCTGCCTTGGCGACCACAGGCAGCAGCTGGACGTTCGGCACCCTGGACGCGCAGGGTGGCGCGAACACCGACGTCGCGACCGCCGCGGCGTTGGGCGTCAGCGGCGCCCTCTTCATCGCCGGCACCACGACGCCCAACACCGGCTGGCCCCCGGCTGGACGGGTGATCAAGGTCGACCCGCTGAGCGGCAGCCAGATGTGGGAGTACACGAACCCGAGCGGCACCGGCAGCTCGGTGGAGGACGTCGTCGCCACATCCGACGGCGGTTGCTTCGCGGTGGGCATGACGCCGGGCATCAAGAGCCAGGATTTGTGGGTCGCGCGCTTTGGCCAATGGGGCGACCAGCTGTGGTCGCGCACGGTCGATGACGCCGGTGGCGCGGGCACGGACGACGTAGGCTACGGCGCGGCGACGCTCGTCGACGGCACGTTCGCTGTCGTTGGCCGCACGACTGCCGCGCACCTCTGGCGCTACGGCGCGCTGGGCGAGGACCTCGGCGACTGGTCGCTTGCCGCCGACCGCGCCAACCGCGTGACCCCGTCCAGCACCGGCGGCTTGCTGATCGCCGCGACCGCCGGCACGCCGAGCGGCAATCTGGTGTTGCATACGGACCTCTTCGGCAACCCCAGCTGCACCGCGTCCGGCGCCTGTTTCGGCTACGACGCGGCGGCGTGCGACGACAAGAACCCGTGCACGCTGGACGTCTGCCAGGGCCAATGCCTGCACACCAACGTGCCCGACGGCCTGGCTTGTCAGGACAGTGACGCGTGCACCGTCGAGGAGTTTTGCACTGCCGGCAGCTGCGGCAGCGGCAAGTCAGGCCTGTGGACGGCGCTCGACCTGGGTGGCAACGTCGCGCTGCTCGGCACCCGCGGCTCAACCGCCACCACCGTCACCGGTCCGACGGTCGGCGTGACCGCCCAGTACTGGGGCGCCGCCGGTGAGCTGGGCAGCGCGGTCGCGGCACCCGGCACCGCGCCCGGCATCGGCCGGATGCAGGTCGACTTCGACGGCAGCTTCGTCGTCCCCGGCCGCACCATGAACGGCATCGACGTCGACGCCTGGCTCACCCGCTACAGCGCGGACCAAAATGTGATCTGGGCGATCTCCCCCGGCGTCGTCGGCTCGGTAGATCGCTTTGACGCCGTCGTGCCGCGGCAAAGCGGCGGCTTCTGGGCCGTCGGCACGCACACCGCCGCCACCGGCGTGCCTTCGTGCTGGCTGCAGGCGGTGGGCGCCAATGACGGCGCGCTCGGCCAGTCCGTCGACCTCTTCGGCGGCCCCGGCAGCGTCGCCTGCGTCAATGCCCGCGCTGACACCGACGGCACGGTTGTCGTCGCCGGCAGCGCGACAAATGCAGGCACGACCTATGGTTTTGTCGGTAAGGTCAACTCAGGCGGTTCCCAGCAGTTCAGCACCACGTACCTCAGCGGCGGCGGCGAGCGCTTCTTTGACGTCATCCCCGCATTTGGCGGCGCGATCGCCGTCGGCACGTCGAGCCCGACCGGCACCCCCGGCTCGGACATGCTGCTGATGCGCGTCGATCCGACTGGCGCGAAGGTTTGGGTGCGCAAGCTTGACTTTGGCGGCGCCGATGAAGGCCGTGCCCTCTATCACCGCCAGAACGACTCGCTGGACGTCGCCGGCGCGTGTAACGGCGCGTTTTGTCTAGCACATTTGACCCCGACCGGCAACTTGCTCTGGCAGCAAAGCTATGGCGCTGGCCGCGCGCTGCAGCTCGCGCCGCTGGGGTACAACGGCCTGATTCTCGCCGGCGAGTCAGTCACCGGCAACGTCGTGCGCATCGACTGGTCTGGTGACGCCAGCTGCACCGCCGCCAATGGCTGCGCGAGCTACGGCGAGACGAGCTGCTCCGGCAACGATCAGTGCTCGTTTGCGCGCTGCAGCAAGGGCAATTGCACAACGACGGCGCTGTCCGACGGCGCGCCCTGCGATGATGGCCAAGCATGCACCGGCGGCGACATGTGCGCGTTTGGCCAGTGCGTCGGCGGCACCGGCTCGCCCTGCGGCGACGGCATCTGCGACTGCGGCGAAACCATCGCGACCTGCCCCGGCGACTGCCAGTAGCCCCGCGGCAGCTACGGCCCGACCGTGAAGCGCCAGGCCAGCACATCGCCGGCGACAGTCGTCAGCTTCACGGCATAAGTGCCTTTGGTCAAAGGCTTATTGGCGTAGAGCCCGACCGTCTCCGGCGCCAGGTTCGCCAGGTTCGCATCGGACTTCTGGTCCAGCCAGGTGTGGGCGATGGCGTTGCCGGCGGCGTCGGTGAGCTCGTGCGCGGAGATCGTCGTCGTCTTCCAGAACTGCGCGGTAATCACCGGACCAGACGGAAAGCCAGTCGGCGGCGCGGGCGGCGTCGGGCCCTCCAGGCCGTTCCACGAGGCCGGCACGTTGTGCTGACCCGGCCACGGCCACACGATAATCGGGTCTGTTTTCAGGGTATTGCGACCGGACGTGTCGATGACATTGATGTTCGTGCCGCCCGAGAGCTGCTGGCCGTAGCCGATCAGCTGCGTCGTCGGGCTGAGCAGCGGCAGGCGGTGGTAGACGGTGTCGATCCAGCCCTGCAAGGCGGCAGCCGGCGTCGTCTCAAACGCGATGACCTCGCCAGACGTCTGGCCGCCGCTGAAGCCTGCGGCGGTGTCGCGGTCCCAGAAGTTGACGCCGGTGAAGCCCGCGCCGTAGCTCGCGTCTTCTTCGTGGACGCTCAGGCCGCTGCTGTTGTATTGGGCGACGTGCTGGACGTAGAAATCCGCGTGCGCCTTGGACGCCTTGGCCAGCGCGCAGTCGCCGCTGACAACCGGTGCGCCGACGCTGTTGCGGTATTGGTTGAGCAGCGTGACGGCGTTCTGTTGGTCGGAGGTCAGGCAGCTGAGCGCCGCGGGCGAGGGCGCGTTCTGCGCGGGACCCGGGTGGATCGTGCCAAACGACGCGCCGTCCCAAGCCGTGCCGCCCGTGCTCGCGTCCTTGCCGCTGCTGCTGCTGTCACTGCCGGTGCTGCCGCCGTCGGCGCCGCCCGTGCTGCCGTCGCCGCCGCTCGTGGCGTCACTGAGGTCGCCGACCCACTCTGCCGACCACGACGCGCTGATCTGGCAGCATGTGCCGGCTTGGAGCTGCAACGTGCCGGCGACGGCGGTGTCGGCGATGAAGTTGCCGAGGATCTGGCCGCTGGCCGACGTGGCGTGGAACGTGGTGCCGTAGCCCCAGGCGCCGGCGAGCGGGCCGCTGAGGCTGCCCTGGCAGTTGGCTGGGCCGGTGCAGGTGTGTGGCGTGAGCGTGAGGTCGGTGATCTGGCCGTTGACGAGGCGGAACGACAGGTCGCTGCCCTGCCATTGGCCGGGTTTGGGGGAGATGCCCAACGCCCCCGCACTGCCGCCATCGGCAGCGCTTGAGTTGCCGCAAGCGGCGAGAAACAGGGACAAAATCAGCAGGTAACGACGCATGGCACCCTCGACGACAGGCCGGGAAAGGTACGCTGCTTGCGACGGCGATTCAACGGCAAAAGTGTGGGCTTCGGTGCTACGGCGCCGGACGGACCAAGCTGCAGTCAAAACGGCCGATAAACGCGAGGTTGGCCGCCTCGAAGCCGCCGGGATCGGCGTCACTGCGCCACGCGACGTGGCGGCGATAGGCCTGCTCCCACACCGCCTGTGGCGCGCCATTCCAACAGCGCTCCAGAACGCCGACGACCATGCCGGTGCGGTGCATCCCGCCGCCGCAGTGCACGACCACGTGGCCCTGCGGCGCGTGGCCGCCCGGCTGCAGGATCGCCTCGCGGATCACGCGTGCCACCGCCTGCATCGCCTTTTGCGTCGCCGCCGGGTCGTCGCGCAGCTCATCGCGCCAAGTGGCCAGCTCGGCGTCGTCCTGGACGTTGAAGTACGTGCCACCGGCGCGGCTGAAGGTCTCGCGCTCCGCCTGCGCCAAATCCGCTGTCGGCATCGGACCTTGGTACAGGTTCACGCCATGCCGCGCGCCGGCCGCCACCAAGCTCTGCAGGCAGGAATCGGCTTGGTCAGGCCGCGGCGTAAAGCCGGCGCGAAACAGCAGCAGCGGTCGGCCGTCCGCCGTCGTCCGGTCGCGCACCGCCACAACGCCCAGGTTGTTCTGGTTGCCGTCGACAATCGTCGCCCGCACCATCCGCCAGCTCAGCGCGTCGGCCAGCACTTTGCGCGCCGCGTCGCCCTGGTCCGCCGGCACCGTCACGCCCAGCGCCTGCAGATCCGCCAGC
>CAIPXZ010000007.1 GCA_903869075.1 uncultured Myxococcales bacterium
CTTGCCGTCCGCCGTCAGCAGCGCCACGCGCAGCAGGCCATCGAGCGCGTCGATCACCGTCGGCGCCTGCGGGTTTGTCAGCCCGTCCAGGGTCTGCACAAGCGGCAGCGGGTCAAAACCGGCGCCGGCGATCGACGTCAGGCTGTTGTGCAGCAGCGCCAGGAAGCCCTGCTTGCCGGCGCCACCGCCGCTCGCCAGCGCGGCGCGAATCTGCGGCCCACCGTTCATCACGTCCACAAGCACGGCGCTGATGAGGTCCGGCGAGCGTTTGTCGCGCAGCACGTCCGCCAGCAGCGTGAAAAGCTCGCGCGTCAGGCACGTCCGCGCCATCAGCGAAAACGCCGCCATCTCCGCGGTTCGCGGCGGCTTGGGCGGCGTCGCCGACGGGTCGCCCGGCAGCTCCGCCAACAGCGCGGTCAGCAGCGGCAGCAGCGTCGCAACGCGCGGATCCTCCAACGCCGCCGGCATCAGCTGCGGCGTCCCGGGCGGCAGCGCTTGCGCCACGGACAGCAGCAGCGCCACGGCGGCGCGCTGGCTCGGCTCGTCCAGGTCGTGCGCCAGGATGTCGGCGACGTGCTGCAGGTGCCCGGTCTGGACCTGGGTCATGAAGCTGGCGAGCCGCGTGTCCATCGACACGCACTGCGCGTGCTGGGTCGGCGCCGGCGCGGAGTCATTGCCGGCGCCGCAACTGATGACGGCGACCGCGAAGCACGCGGACACCGCAACGGCGGCAGCACGGCCCGACTTCACGGTGCGGGTTGCTCCCCGGCGGACTGGTCCAGCAACGGCTTCTGCCGCACGTCCAGGGCGTCCACGCGCATCCCGGCGGGCATTTCCACGGTCGACTCCACAAGCCGCCAGAAGCTCACGACCACGGCCTGCGGCTGGTCCGAAAAGTCCTCCGACACCGCCCACAGCGCCGGGTGGTCGTTCACGCGGACGCGCTCCACCGCCGGCGTCAGGTCGGGCACGCGCAGGAAATCGCTGGCCAGCCAGCCGTGCGTCGGGCCGCTCCCCGCGGTGCCTTGCCAGGTCAGCGGCAGCTGGCCGACCGTCGCTGCCAGATCGCCCACCGGCAGCCCCAGCCACACCGGCGTGTCGTACCACCAGCCCACCGGCTGCATCCCCGCCAGCGTGTCGGCAAATTGCTGGGCCAGCGCCGGCGGCAGCTTGGCGGCGGACAGCTGCTTCGGATCCAAGCGGCGGTAGGTTGTCGGCGCCAGCCCCGGCTGCGGACCCTGGCGCATCCCGGCCTTGTCGCGACCGACGAGCGCGCGCTGCGCCAGCTTCGCCACCGTTGGCGCCAGCTGGCTCGCGTCAGTCGAGGAAATCACCGCGCCGCCCGCGCCCCACGCGTCCAGCGCCCACGCCAGCGCCGTGTCGGTCTGCTCGGACAGCACATGCACGTCCCAGCCGCCTGCCGCCAGCGCCTCGCGCACCGTGAACAGCACGGCGCCGGAGTCCGCGCTGGCAATCGACACCCACACCGTCCACACCCGGCCATCGCGCGCGTCGGCATCCAGCAGCTCCGGCACGCCGTCGTGGCCGGCGATCGCGTTGATGGCCACCAGCGCGTCGTTGCTCGTCCGCAGCGCCAACAGCCGCTTGCTCAGGTCGTCCAGGCCCTCCGGCGCCTTGCCCGGCGGCACCTGCAGCACCAAGCGGTAGGACGCGCCGAGCGCCTGAACCGTCGTCCGGTACACGTCCTTGCTCTCCGCGGCGACCTTGCGCAGCGCGGCGTCGATGTCCGTCGGCTCGCCCGTCACCGCCGCGTCCGCCAGCCAGAACGTCGTCGGCTGGTGACCGTTGCGCGCTTCCCGCAGCGGCTCGCCTTGCTCCACCGACACGTCCACAAGCCGCTCCAGCGGCGCCGGCGGCAGCTCGCCGCCATTGGCGGTCCAATGCCGCTGCAGCGTCACGTCGTGTACTGCCGTCCGCGCGTCGTCCAGCGGCGGCGCCTTGGCCGCCTGCTGCGGCTTGTGCAGCCATTGCTCCACCGCGGTGCGCACATCGCCCAGCGCCACGCCGTGGGCAGCCAGCGCCGGCGGCGACAACCGCAGCGCGATCAGCGGCCGGACCGCGCCCGCCAGATGCGTCCGGGAAGCGAACCGCGACGCGTCGATCAGCGCGTTCGGATGCTCGTCCGTGTACCGCGTCGCCTCGACGCGCCCGCCCAGCGCCACCATCTCCAGCGCCGCCACCGCGCGCGCACCGCGGGCAATGGCCTCAGCGTCCGGCGGCGTCAGCCCGGGCGGCGGCGCGTTTTGCCAGGTCGCCAACACCGCATCCACCGCTTGGCTGCCTTTGGCTGCCGTCGCCGCAAAGCGTACGACCGCCCGCAGCTCGCCCGGCAGCGCGCGCGTCACAACCAGCTCCACGCCCGGCACCGCCCGCAGCGCCGTCGCCAGCGGCCGCGCCGCGCTATCCACCGCTTCGGCATCCAGCCCCGGCGCCAGCGCGCGCAGCAGGACGTCCGTGGCGATATGGGCCCGCCAGTGCTCCGCTGGCGCGACAACACCTTGCCACCGCTGCAGTTTCGGATCGACAGGCGGCCGCGTCGGCACCGGCTTGACCGGGGCCGCTACCATCTGCGGCGTCGCAGCCGGCGGGCTCACCGGCGCGGGCTTGCCACACGCGGCCAGCGTCAGCGCCGCCAGTGCCACGCGCCCCAGATTCGCCCGCATTGGCCCGAGATTCA
>CAIPXZ010000008.1 GCA_903869075.1 uncultured Myxococcales bacterium
CGCTCGCCGACTTCCAGGGCGAGATGGATGACATCCGCGTTTCCGCCGGCATGCGCTACGGCACGGACTTCACGCCGCTGCGCCGCGGCTATCCGGACGCCCAGACGCGGTTGCTGCTACACGCCGACGGCGCGACGTCCACGCTCAGCGATGACAGCAGCAAGGGCGTGTCGGTCGTCAACTCGTCGCCAACGCAATGCGACGATTACTACCTCGCCGCCAGCGCCGCCAAGTGCGGTGACGGCACCCCGGCACCGTGGGAATGGTCGGACGGCAACCAAAAAGGCGCCAACTTCCCGTCCGGCGGCCTCACGAGCCTGACCTGCGGCGTGTATTGGAACGCCGACTGTACGGCGATGCAGTGGTTGAGCAGCGACCCGTACGCGCCGTTCCTCCAGACGCCAGCCATCACCTACCCGACCAGTAGCAAGCCCACGAATTCGGGCACTGGCACGTGCGGCAACAGCACGTGCGACAAGAACGAGACCGCGTTGAACTGCCCCGGCGACTGCGGCTTTGCCGCCGCCTGGACGTGGGAAGGCTGGGTGCGCTTGCCCGCGCTGCCGCTCGCCGGCAAGACCGGCACCATTTTGGCGATGGACAGCAACGCCTCGGCGCCGGGCGGCTCGCCCACATGGACCCAGGGGGCGGGCAACTGCGCGCAGGCGCAGACGCAGGCATGGGCCATCCAGACTCTCTCCGACGGCACCGACGCGACGGTCATCGGCCCTGGCACGAGCACCGCCGCCAAGCAAGTCTGGAAGGCCGGCGTGTGGCAGCATTTCGCCCTGCAATACCACGGCGACGGCACCGGTTCGCTGTGGGTCGACGGCGTGAAAGTCCGCGACTTCACGGTCACAGCGACCGCGTGGGACAGCAGCTGCCGCATCCGTATCGGCGCCCGCGAAGCCGGTGCGACGCAGCAGACCAATCGCATCAGCGGCGCGCTGGCGTCCTTGCACATGACGGCGTTCGCCAAGTATGGCCAGCCCTTTGTCCCGGCTTGGACAGTGACGTTCGACACGAACACGCTCGCGCTGTGGGACTTCGGGGCCGGCAAGATCGCCACATGCGCCACCTACAACAAGAGTGATTCCTGCGCCACGCCCGACAAGCTCGGCGTCGGCATCAGCAGCGCCCTGCTGGACTTTAGCGGCAATACCGCCCAAACCTTCGGCCCCGCCTGCGCCAACCAACCCAGCCCGTAACCTTTCCGGAGCCACCGTTCATGAAAATGCAGCCCGTTTCCCCGGACTTGCAACCCAAGGTTGTGCAAGCCCTGCAGTCGCTCGCGCTGTTCAAGCCGGTGGATGCCCAGACGCTGGCGTGGTTCGCCGGCCAGGGCGTGCTGTGCGCGGCGGGTCTGGAAGAGGTCATCGGCAGCCAGGGCGAGCCGTCCGAGGCTTGCCACGTGATTTTGCGCGGTTCCGTGTCGCTGCGGATGGTGCCGCCGGGGATGACCGAGGCGTTCGAGATCGACCGGCCCAAGCCGGTGGAGCTGATCGGCGAGGTCGAGACGCTGCTGGGCCAGCCGCGGCGGATGACGGCGGTGGCGCTGGAGCCGCAGGTGCTGCTGTTCCAGATCCCGGCGGCGGCGCTGGGCGCGCTGGCGGAGCGGGCGCCGGGCTTTGGCCTGGCGCTGGCGCGCGACATGGCGGCGCGGTACGTCAAGGCCGATCGCAAGGTGCCGCTGCCGTTCTACGACCTCGCGGCCAACCCGCCGCCGGTGGACGTGGCGACGATGCTGCCGACGCAGTTCATCCACCGCCAGCGCGTGCTGCCGCTGGGCTCGGCGGGCCAGCAGCTTGTGCTGGGCTTCGTCGACGACCTGACGTCCGTGGCGCTGCACGCCTCGCGCAGCTTTCTGCCCGGGCTGGACGTGCTGCCGATGCGCATCGACGCCGGCGCCTTCAACCACCTGCTGCAGTCCGTGCCGGAGCTGACGGAAGTGCCGGTGACGGCGCCCGAGGCATCGCGCCATGATTCCGGCATCGTGCGCGTGACGGGCGCGCCGAACGTGCCGACGGTGAAGACGCCGACCGGCAAGCTCGCGGCGCCTAAGCTGGACCCGCTGCTGCGGCGGATGGTGGCGGAAGGCGCGTCGGACTTGCACCTGTCGGCCGAGCACAAGCCGCGCTGGCGGCTGGACGGTGAGATGCGCGAGATCCCGGAAGCGCCGGTGCTGACGGAGAACGCGGTGTGGGACCTGCTGGCGTCGGCGATGCTGGAGCGCAACCAGACGCAGTTCCTGGCCGACAACGACACCGATTTTGCCTACGCGCTGCCGGACGTGGCACGGTTCCGCGTCAACGTGTTCCGCGACCACCGCGGCATCGGCGCTGTGCTGCGGCAAATCCCGCAGAAAATCCTGACGTTGGAGCAGCTTGGCCTGCCGCTCAGCGTGCAGAAGATGTGCGACAATCCCAAAGGCCTTGTGCTGGTGACCGGTCCGACCGGCTCCGGTAAGTCGACGACGCTGGCGGCGATGATCGACTACATCAACCGCAACCGGCGGACGCACATCATCACGCTGGAAGATCCCATCGAGTTCGTGCACGCCAGCCAGAAAGCCTTGGTGAATCAGCGTGAAGTCGGTCCGCACACGACGAGCTTTGCCCGCGCGCTGCGGGCGGCGCTGCGCGAAGACCCGGACATCGTGCTGGTGGGCGAGCTGCGCGACCAGGAGACGATCCAGCTGGCGCTGGAGACGGCGAACACCGGCCACTTGGTCTTCGGCACGCTGCACACGTCGACGGCGATCTCGACCGTCGACCGCATCATCGACGTGTTCCCGCCGGAGCAGCAGAGCCAGATCCGCGCGGTGGTGTCGGAAGTGTTGAAGGGCGTCGTGGCGCAGACGCTGTGCCGCAAGAAGGGCGGCGGGCGCATCGCGGCGCTGGAGGTGCTGGTGGGCAGCCACGCGGTGGCGAACCTCATCCGCGAGGGCAAGAACCATCAGATCATGAACATCATGATGACGGCCAAGGCGCAGGGCAACATGCTGCTGAACGAGCAGCTGGAGAAGCTGGTGAACGACGGCAAGATCGAGTACGACGAGGCGATCATGAAGGCGCTGGACAAGACGGACTTTGCCAAGCGCTTTGGTCGGGATTACCACGAGAAGTAGCCGATGCCGCTGCCGCCCATCACTTCGGCGTCCGTCGGCGAGCCGACGCGCTTTCGCCCGCTGCCGGAGCTGGACCAGGCGCTGGCCGCGCTGCCGCCGGCGGGCGCGGACGTCGGGCGGGTGCACCTGCTCGTGGCGCGCGGCCTCGCGGGGCTGCGGTCGTGTCCGCCGCGCGTGCACCTGACGCCCAAAAGCGGCATTCCCGGCGACGCTTGGGGCCGCAAGAAGCGCACGTCGCAACATGGCCAGCTGGCGGTGATGCAGCGCGACGTGGCCGAGCTGATCGCCAACGGCCAGCCGCTGACGCTGTTTGGCGACAACCTGATCGTCGAGCTGGACCTGTCGGCGGCGAACCTGCCGGTGGGAACGACGCTGCGCATCGGCACGGCGACGCTGGTTGTGACGCCGAAGCCGCACGACGGCTGCAGCAAGTTCCAGGCGCGGTTTGGCGCCGACGCGCTGCGGTTCGTGGCGCGCAAGGCGACCCGCGCGCGCAACCTGCGCGGCGTGTACCTGTGCGTGACGCGCTCGGGCGATGTGGCCGTGGGCGACGCCGTGCGGGTGCTGCGCCGCCCGCAGCCGCCGCGGCCGTAGTCGATGCCGCCCGCCGTGAACCCGCGCGCCCTCGGCGTTGCGCTCGCCTGCGTGGCGGCGGCGACGCTGGCGCTGGAAGTGGCGCTGACCCGGCTGGCGTCTGCGCTGTTCTTTACGCAAGTGACGGCGGTGCTGCTGGCGGTGAGTCTGGCAGCGCTGGGCCTGGGCGCGGCGTTTGCCCACCGGCTGACCGCGCGGCGGCCGCCGACTGTGCTGCAGCTGGGGTGGCTGGCGGCGGCGACGGGGCTGGCGGCGGTGATCGCGCTGGTCTGCGCGACGCAAGCGCCGCTGCTGTTCATCGCCGGGGCGTTCGCGGTGCCGTTCCTGCTGGCCGGCGCGTTCGCGGCGGTGGCGTACCAGTTGAGCCCGCGGCCGACGGCCACTTTTGCTTGGGAAGCGCTGGGCGGCGCGTGCGGTGCGGCGCTTGGGCCGCTGCTGCTGGCGGCGTGGGGCGAGCTGACGGCCGCGCTCGTGGCGCTGCTGCTGCTGGTTCCGGCGGCGCTGCTGGTGCGGGCGCGGCGCGCGCTTGTGCTGCTGCTGCCGGTGCCGCTGCTGTTGGCGGCGCACCTGACGCTGACGCCGAGCCCGCTGGCCTGGGATCCGTACGCGACGCCGCTCGGGCTGCCGCACCTTGTGGAGCAGACGCGCGGGCTGCATGGCCGCGTGCTGCAGACGCGCAATGACAGCTACGCCCGCACGGACCTTGTGCAGACCGACGAGCCGTGGCTGCGCTACCTCTACACCGACCGCATGTACGCGGCGCGGGTGGTGCGCTGGGACGGCCACGCGCCGCAGTTCCCTGACGCGGCGCCGAACACGCTGGCGCGGCTCAAGCGGCTGCCGTTCGCCGCGCTGCAGCCGGCGCGGGTGCTTGTGCTGGGCGCGGGCGGCGGTTTTGACGTGGCGCTGGCGCTGCAAGCCGGCGCGCGGCAGGTGGACGCGGTGGAGGTGAACGCGGCGATGATCGAATTCGTGCGCCAGCTCGGGGACTTTTGCGGTCAGCTGTACGCGCGGCGGGAGGTGGTTGTGCACGCCGACGAGGCGCGGCGGTTCGTGCGCGAAGCGGGGACGACGCGCTGGGACGTTGTGCAGCTGTCCCTGATGCAGACCGACGCCGCGGCGCTGCGCAGCGTGGCCGGCGTCCAGAGCTGGGTGATGACGCGCGAGGCCGTGACGGCGTACCTGGACCACCTGACGCCGGACGGCACCCTGGCCGTCGTGCAAAATACCGCGGAATTCGCCCAGCGGACGCTGTGTACGGTGCGCGCGGCGCTGCTGCAGCGCGGTGTGGCGGCGGTGGATGTGCCGCAGCACGTCGTGGCGCTGGCGCTGCCGGTGGCGGAGCGCAACCCGTTTGGCCAGCTTGTGCTGGTGCGGACGCGGCCGTTCACAGCGGCGGAGCGCGTGGCGCTGCAGGCGCAAGGTCAGCGAATTGGCGCGACCGTGGCGCCCCAGCCGCCGCCGCCGGCGGATTTTGCGGTTCCGACGGACAGCCACCCGGTGTTCTACCCGCCGCACGCGGCGCTGCTGGCGGTCTACGCGGGGCTGGCCGGCGGCGCGCTGCTGGCGGCGTGGTGGCTGCTGGCGCGGCGGCGCCGCGGGACGATGCCGCTGCCCGGTCGCACGCTGGGTCAGGGCTTGCTGTTGGGCGGCGGGCTGATGCTGGCGCAGGCGGCGCTGCTGGGCGATGCGCAATTCGCGCTGGGGCAGCCGCCGCTGGCGGTGGCGTGGACGGTCGGCGGGCTGCTGCTGGCGTCCGGGCTGAGCGCGCTGGCGGTGGCGCAGCTGCGGCTGGCGCCGTCCGACCAGCTGCGGCGGGCGGCGTGGGCGGCGGCGATCCTGCTGCCGGCCTTGGCGGTCTGGGGACCGGCGGCGGGGCTGCTGGCGGTGGTGCCGGTCGGTCTCGCCGTGGGTCCGTGCTTTCCGGCGCTCTTGCAACTGGCGGCGGACCGCCACCGCGCGGCGATGTATGCCGCCGATGGCCTCGGTGCGGTGGCCGGCGGCGGTCTTGCCGCTTTGCTGTACGCGACGTCCGGTCGCGCGGCGGTGCTGGGCGCGGCGGCGGCGTGCTACGCCGGACTGGCGGCGCTGACCCGCGGCCGCGAGGCAGGCTGAACCGCGCTACTGGACGGCGTACGGGGACGGCGGCCGCCAGTAGAACGGCAGGAACCGCACTTCCGTCGCGCAAATGTTGGTGCCCAAGCAGGCGCCCATGCGGCACACGGTGTTGACGGTGCACGGATCGCCGTCATCGCACGGCGCGGAAACCGCCAGCGGCTTGACCTTGCACAGGCCCTGCGCGCAGTACGCGAGGTTGCAGGCGTTGCCGAGCGACTGGCAGTCCTTGTCCACGTAGCACAGCCAAGAACTGCTGCCGGCAGGGCCAACCGGCGCCAGCGGCTCCACCGTCGCAGCAAATTGGGCGTCGCTCGTACCGATCGCATCCTCGCCAAGCAAGGGCGCGTCGTCGCTCGGTTGCGCCGGGCTGATCGTGTCCACACAGCCGCTGCCAAGCAGCCCAGCCATCGCCACCAGACACCATTGCGTCGCCTTCATGGCCAACCTCCTGTGGCGTAGCCAGCGGTCTTGCCGCCGCGATTGCCACGCTGCCGGAGGTGTGCATTGAGCGTGCCAGACGCCAGCCGCGTCGACAAATCCGCTGTTTTTTCATGGGCATCTGAGCAATGGGCCGGCGCGCCACGCGCTTCAGGCACCGCGGCGGTGGGGAAACCGGCGCGGGATTTTGCGCCGCCGGGCAGACACTCAGCTCACGTAGCCGTACCGCACCGTCTCGCGGCCGACCACCTGCGCGCGCAGGCCGCGCGTGCGCAAGGCGTGGCTGCTGGCGCGGAGGACCTCGGCGTGGGTGCCGCAATCGAACCAGCTGCCTTCGGGCTCGTAAAACCGCACCTGCTCGCCGGTCGCCATCGCCGGCACGAGGCCGTGGGTGACCAAGCCGGAGACCTTGCCGGTCGGCAAAAAATCCAGCAATTGCGTGCCGTAGACCGCGACGCCGGTGTAGATGGCGCGAAACGTCGGGTCGGTGCCGGTGGGCGCGTCGGCAATGTGGATGATTTCGCCGTCGCGCAGGCTGCGCGCCTCCGGGACGCAGCCGACGTTGTGCAGCTCCGGCCGGCGGCCCATCCGGTGCACGGCCATCGTCGCCAGCGCGCCGCGGCGGTGGGCAAAAGCCAGCTTCTGCAGGTCAAAATCGTGCCAGACGTCCGAGTTGACGAGCAAAAAGTGATCGTCGCCGCCGCGCAGGAAGCCCTCGGCGTTCTTCAAGCCGCCGCCGGTACCGAGCACTTCGGGCCGCTCGTCAAAGTACGTCAGCTGCACGCCAAAAGCGCTGCCATCGCCCAGGCGCGCCGGGATCTGCTCGCCCAAATGAAAGACGTTGATGCCGATTTCGGTCACGCCCGCGTCACGCAGCTGCTTGACCGCGCGGACGATCAGCGGCTCACCGGCGACGTCCACAAGCGGCTTGGGCAAAGTCTCCGTCAGCGGCCGCAAACGCGTACCCAGACCGGCGGCGAGGATGAAAGCGCGCATGACGAGCTCCGGCGGGCACTGGCCCTGCGCGCAGGGTAGCGGATGCCGACGGCGCGGCAAGGTTTCCGGCGGCAATTGACTTCACGCCTCTCGTACACTAGAACGCCGCCGGGCCCGAATCGCGCGTTTCGGCGCTCGCGCCCGCCCGTGCCTGAGGTCTGCATGTCGGAACCCGTCGCTTTCTCTGCCGCCGCCGAAGCCAAAATCGCTGAACTTGTTGGGCGTTATCCGCGCCAGCAAGGTGCGCTCATCCCCGCGCTGTACGTGGCGCAAGATGAGTTTGGCTGGCTCAAACCTGAAGTCCTGCAACTGGTTGCGGATCGTCTGGAACTGCCGCTGGCGTCCGTACTGGCGACCGCGATGTTCTACACGATGCTGCACAAGAAGCCGGTCGGCCGCTTCCACGTGCAGATTTGCACGAATGTTTCCTGCTACTTGCTGGGCTCCGACGAGCTGATGACCGTCGCCCAACAGGCGTTGGGGCTGGCGCCGGGCGAGTCGACGCCGGACGGCCTGTTCACGCTGGAGTCCGTGCAGTGCCTGTGCGCCTGCGATCGGGCGCCGACGCTGCAGATCAACAAGGAAGACTACTTCAAGGTCACGCCGGGTCAGCTCAAAGAGCTGCTGGCGAAGCTGCAGACCGAGGGCGTCAAGCTGGGCCCGCCGGTGGGCTGGCTGGCCGATCAACACCACGCGCACGCTTGAGGTCTTGAACATGTCCAGCAAGCCCACTGCTTACACGCCGCACCCGATGGAAAAACGCGTGTTGTTGCGCGACCATCTGGGCGTCGACTTCACGCGGCTCGAGAACTACCTGGCGCACGGCGGCTTCAAGATGTGGCAAAAGGCCATGGAGCTGGGCCGCGACGGCGTGCTGGCGGAAGTCAAAGCCTCGGGGCTGCGCGGCCGCGGCGGCGCCGGCTTCCCGACCGGCATGAAGTGGAGCTTCTTGCCCAAGGACGAGCGCCCGCGCTACCTCGTCGTCAACGCCGACGAAGGCGAGCCCGGCACGTTCAAGGACCGCTACTTCCTGGAATTGGACCCGTTTCGCCAGCTGGAAGGCATCCTGATCGCCGCGTACACAATCAACGCGCACGTCAGCTACATCTACATCCGCGGCGAATACTGGAACTCCAAGGCCGTCACGGAAGACGCCATCGCGCAGCTCTACAAAGCCGGCTGGCTGGGCAAAAACATCCAGGGCAGCGGCTTTGACCTCGACGTCTACATGCAG
>CAIPXZ010000009.1 GCA_903869075.1 uncultured Myxococcales bacterium
CCCGTGATTGCGCAGCAGCCACGCATCACCGTCACCGGCCGCCAGCAGCGCCAGCGCCAGCTCACGGCCCGGCAGCGCCGCCGCCACGTCCGCCACGCCCGCCGGCGCCGCCACGCCGCTGCACGCCACAAGCAGCACGCCCAGCGGGTGCGTGTGCAAGATGTAGCGGCCCGGCAGCGCGTGCAGCCAGGTCTCCAGCGACGGCCGCGGCGTGTGCTGGAACAGCGCAGTCATCGCCGCCGGCTCACCCGCCAGCGCCGCGTGCGCCTGCGCGAGCGGCACAAAAGCCAGCGACGCCGGGCTCAGTGCGTCCAGACGCGTGCCGGAAGCTTTGACCGCCAGCGTCTGCGCGTCCTTGCGCGACACGTTGCCGCCCGGACCTTGCACCCACGCCAGCCCGGACAGCGTCTGCGCCGCCCGCAGCAGCGGCTTCAGGTTCACGGCGTCACCCCGGGCACATCGGCGGCGTTCCAGGCGGCGCCAAGCGCGTGCAACAGGACGAGCTGCGCCAGACCGCGCTGGCCGGCGTGCCACTGCGCGTCGTCGACGAGCCAATCGTCCGCGTCCGCCAGCACCGTCGCCGCCAGCCGCGCCACCGTCGCCGCCGTCAGCGTGCCGGTCACCTCGAACGTCTCGCGCTGCAGCCCCGGGTCGGCGAGCCACTGCACCTGCAGCTCCGGCTCCGCCTGCAGCACTGCCAGCAGCGCGAACGGGTCCAGATGGCCCGCCAGCTCCACGCGCAGCGCGACTTCCGGCGCGGTCACCGTGGCAAAATGCCCCAGCACCAGGTCCGCGTGCTGCATCTGCGGCCGGACAAAGCGCGCGGCATCGGGTTCGCGGCGATCGAGCTCCGCCAGCACGCTCGCCTCCGTCTTGCCGCGGTCCTGGACATCGCGGGACAGCTTCCAGGCGCGGCGCACGTCCTCGGCTGCGTCGACAAAAACCCGCAGATCCAAGAGCTTACGCTGCGCGCTCAGGTAAAACGGGTGCAGCCCGACAAGCCCCACGACGCGCGCCGTTGGCCACAGCATGGGCCGGGTAAAGCGGCCGTGAACGTGGTCATAGCGCGGCTTGCGGACGTCCGCGCCCTGACGCAGCCGCTGCAGCGCTTCCAACTGAATTTGCAGATGATTCGCCCGCGGATCGAGATGCGTCAGGGTCTGCCAAGCGGAGTCGCCGCGCTCCCAGCGGTGGTCGTCATCGCCGTCGACGAGCGCCAGCCGGTCGCCCAAAACCGCCATCAAATCACGGCCCAGCGTGTGCTTGCCCGCGCCGCTGTCGCCGCCGATGCCGATGAGGAACGCCTCGTCGTGGCGGCCGGTCATGTGCGCACGGATGCCGCGCCGGGTCATTTCCCAAGCCGTCCAGGCGGTTGCGCAAAACAGCAGCGTCCACGCGAGGCTCGCCGCGCGCGGGTCCTGCAGCGCCGGCAGCGCCGTGTGCAGGCTCGCCGCCCAGCGCGGACCAGCGCCTGCACCGGCGATCGGCTCGAGCGCTTCCAGCACGCCGTCGGTCTGCGCCACAAAAAAGTACAGCAGATACGCGGCGTTCATCGCGCGCACCGACCAGTTCGCCGTGCGCGAAAACTGCGCGCCCAGAAACACGACGAACGGCGCCGACCAGACGAACCAGCCGGGCTGCGGCGGCACCAGCGCCACGAGCGCGAGGAACGCCAGGCCAAGCATCAGCAGGCAGAGATCGCGCTCGACCGATCGCCACGTCGCCATGCGCAGCCAAGCGAAAATCAGCGCCGTCGGCGCCAGGTACAGCGCGACGTGCGGGCCAAAATCCAGGGAAACCGCCCAGATGCGCGCCGATTCCGGGCTGTGCAGGACCATCGCGCGAAACGCCGGCGTCAGCACCGGCAGGTACGCCAGCGCCAACGTCACCGCGAGGATCGCCAGCACCGCCGGCAGCGCGCGGCGGCCGCGGCGGCGTTTCCACAGGAAAGTCAGGATGAACGGCAGCGCCACAAGCAGGTGCAGCTTGGCCGCCAGACCCAGCCCGAGCAGCAGCGCGCCCAGCCGCGGGCGCTCGCCCAGCACGCACCACAGCGCCAGCAGCAGCAGCGCCGTCGGCCACAGGTCCAGCTGGCCGTGGATGTAGGTCGCGTACAGCACCACCGGGCTTGCCGACCACGATCGCGCCACCGTCCGCGCGTGTTGCGGCAGCCAGGACATCAGCAGCAGGCAGATGAGCACGTCCGCCGCCAGCAGCGGCAACCGCAGCACGAGTAGGCTGAACGGACCCACACCCGCCGCGCCCAACGGCGCCAACAGCAGCCACGGCGCGCCAACGCCCAGCAGCATCGACGGACCATACGGAAACGCTTGCGGCTCGCCCAGTTGCAGGTAGCGCTGCCACGGATCGGTCAGCGGCGCCTGGCCAAAATCGTGCAGGAACGGCACGAACCAGCGCGTGGCAAAATGCGAGCCACAGCACGCCGCCAGCACGAGCTTGAGCGCGATCAGCGCCCAAAACAGCTCGTCGCGGCGGAGCAAACGCCAGGAATCACGCAGGCTTGGCGTCGCGGTGTTCATGCCGACCGCCACAGCGCGCGCTGCTTGCTGCAGACGGCGTGAAACGGCTTGGCGTGCAGCTGGTCGCGCAGCTCGGCGGTGCGCTCGGCGCCGTGGCGCTGCAATTCCGGACTGACGACGCAAAGTTGGAAGGCCTGCGCCAGCCGTTGCCAGTCGGCCAAGGTGCCGGGAAAGCGCGTGAAGCAGTCGACCCACACCCAGCGCGCGCGGCCCTGCCAGGCGAGCACCGCGTCCAGCGGCTCGACCTCGGACCAGCGCACCGCCAGCCGCGTCTCGCCGGCTTGCGCCAGCTGCCAGGCCGCCGGCACGGACAGGTCGAGAAAGAAAAAGTCCGTGATGCCATGCTGTTGCGCCACATCCAGCACGCGCCGCTCGATGCCCTCGCACTTGACGTTGAAGATGCACGGCCGCGCGCCGATGTGCGGGAAAAAGGCCTCGATCGGCGGCCCGCGCGTGAACGGGTCGTGGGTGACGAGCACGTCGCTGCCGTCCGAGCGCAGGTCGAACTCGAGGCCGACGTCCAGCGGCAACGCCTGCAACTCCGCGAGCGTATTGACGCGGTGCTGGTAAAACCGCCGCTCCGTCATGGCGCGTCCGCCCGCACGGCGGTCAGCCGGTAAAAGCCAACGGCAAAGCGCGGCTGCGGCGGCGACAGCAGCATCGGCCCAACCGGACCGTCCAGCTCCGCCGTAGCGATCGGCTCCAGCACATAGTGATCGCGCACGGCGGCGCACATGGGCGCCATGCCGCGCGGCGCCACGCCGACGACCGAATCGACAAACCAGCACGCCATGCTCTGGTAGTACACGAGGTCCTGACCCGGCAGCGGCCAGCGCCGCGCCTGCACCACGTCCTCCACCGGCAGCAGCTGCGGCGTGCGCTCCGGCGCAAACAGCATGACCGGAAAATGGTCGAACGACTTGCCCAGCGGCGCCACAAAACGCTTGAACGGCGGGAGGTTGGACACATTGTCGCGCAAGAAATTCCACTCCCGCTGCTGGGCGCTCAGCGCCGTAATCGCCGGCGCGCGATCGTGCACCGCCACGGCCATCGCAAGCAAGACCCCCGCCAGCCACACCGGCTGCGGCAGCGTGCCCAGCAGCTGCGGCAGCGCGCCCGCCGTGACCGCCAGCGCCAGCGCCGCGCTCAGCAGCTGCGTGCGCTGCAGGAATGGCCCCAGCGCGCCGTAGAACACCATCGGCAGCGCCGTCCACACAACCGCCGCCAGCGCCACGACGACAACGAGCCACCGCCGCTGCAGCGCCGCCAGCCCCAGCGCCGCCACGCTCAGCAGCTGCAGCGGCAGCGGCGTCCACGCCGGGTTGCGCCATTGCGCGTCCGCCCACAGCTTCAGGTGCTCCAGTGTCGCCTGGGGCGGCTGCGGCCGGCTCAGCAGCAGCAGCACAATCGGCCACAGCGCCACCGCCGTCACCGCCAGCGTCAGCCAGGCGCCGCGCGTGCGCAGCCAGCCCGCCAGCCACGCCGGCCTGTGCGCCACGGCGAGCGCCAGCAGCAGCACCGGAAACGGCATCAGCTCCGGCCGCGCCTGCATCGCCAGCGACGCCGCCAGCAGCGCCACAAGCAGCGAGAGCGGCGCGTCGGTCTGCAGGCCGTCCAGCCACGCCGCCAGCGCCAGCACGGTCCAAGCCGTGCCGAGAATCCACTGATCTTCCGCGGCGCCCCAGCGCAGGTGCATCGGCGACAGCGCCAGCAGCAGCCCGGCGACCAGCCCGGCGCGCTCATCGCGCCACAGCCGCGCCGCCAGCCGCGCCAGCGCCGGCACCGTCAGCGTCGCCGCCAGGCCGTTGACGGCAAACAGCCACGTCGGGTTCCAGTGCAGCCACGTCACAAGCGCCGAATACAGCGCGGGACCGCCATAACCATTGAAGAATCCCGGCTGGCCGGCGAGCATGCTCAGGGAGGAATCGACGTGGTAGAACTCGTGCAGGAACGTCGCCGGCGACAGCCACGCCCGCGCCACCGCCGCCAGCAGCGTCAGCGCCGCGTAGGGCAGCCACAGCGCGCGCGGCAAGCTGCCGGCCAGCCAGATCGCCGCCAGCAGCGCCGTCAGCACCGAGAAAAACCGCAGCGTCAGGTAGGCCAGCGCCAGCGACTGCCAGGCGACAACCGGCGGCGGCCGCGCCACCGGCTGGTTCAGCTGGAACGGCCCCGGCAGGCGCAGCGCCGCGGCGGCGACCTGCACGGTCTGGGCGACGTCCGGCGGCAGGCCCGGCGGCAGCTCGAGCGCCAGCCTGGGCGGCTGACAATCCAGCCGCAGCGACGCCCACAGCCCCGCGCCCGCCTCGCCCGCGCGCAGCCGCAGGCGCAGGCCATCGGGGGCGATCGCCACGTCCGCCACGCGCCACGCGGCGGTCAGCTGCGCGCCATCGGTCAGCGGCCCCAGCCACTGCAGCACGGCTTGTTCCTGGTGCGGCGCGATCGCCCAGCTGGGCGCGTCCGACTGCTGCTGCGGCGGCGCCGGTCCGGTCACGCCCGCCAGCACCGCCGCGACGACCACCAGCGCCAGCAGCAGCCGCTTGGACACGGGCGGCAAGGTGGGCTTGTCTGGAGGCCGGTGCGCAGTCATCGCCGGCAGTCTAGCAGGCCGCACCCGATGCTGCATCCGCCGTCACCGCGGCGCCAGCCGGTAAAAACCGATGCGGTAGCCGCGCGGATTCGGCGCCGGCGCCCATGGCAGCGGCGGCTCGTGCGTCGCCGGCAAGTCCAGCTCGGCGATTGGCAGCAGGCGGTACCGATCGTGCACCGCCTGGCACACCGGATGCAGGCCCAGCGGCTGCCGCGTCTCGCCCGGCCACTGCAGCCAGCACGCCGCCGACTGCAGAAACACGCGCCCGTCCGCCGGCAGCTGCAGGTTCGCCGGATCGGCAGCGTCGCGCCACCGCCGCGTCTGACCCGGCTGCAGCGCGCCCAGCCGCGGCGCGTGGTCAATCGGCGCCGACAGCACCGCCAGCAGCTCCGCGTTCGGTGGCACCTCGGCAATATGCTCGATTTCAAAGCGGTATTGCCGCTCCGTCAGGCTCGGCTCGGCGACGACGTGCCGCGCCGCCCACAGCTGCAGCCCCGCCGTCACCGCCAGCGCCACCGCCGGCCACGGCGCCAGCCGCGGCAGCGCCGCCACCGCCCACGCCGCCAGCACGCAGGTCAGCGTCGCCGGCAGCAGCTGCATCCGCCACGCGTACGCGCCATCGCCGGCGTACAGCGCCAGCAGGAACGCCGCCAGCGCCAGCGACCAGCCCGCCAGCCACAGCGCCTGCCGCGGCGCGTGCCGCAGCGCGAACGCGAGGCCCAGCAGCAGCCACGCCAGCATCGGCCACACCGCCAGCTGTGGGTCCAGCCACGTCAGCCGCGGCAGCAGCTGGTGCACGGCGATGTCCGAAAAGCCGGGAAAGCCGCCGCGCACGCGCAAATCGTACGGCAGGTGCCAGGACGCGAGCGCCGCCAGCGCCACCGCCAGCCACAGCGACCGCCGCCGCAGCGGCGCCAGCGCCGGCAGCAGCGTCAGGTGCAGCAGCGGCAGCAGCACGAATTCCGGCCGGCACTGGGCCGCCAGCACGCCCGCCGCCGCGGCAATCAGCAGCGCCAGCCGCGTCGGCGCCCGCAGCCAGTCCAGCCACGCCGCCCAGCTCAGCAGCGCCAGCGTGACGCCTGCCACGGCGAATTCCTCGCTGGCGGCAAAGTGGATGTGGCCCGGCAGCAGCGCCAGCAACAGCGCCGCCAGCAGCGCCACCGCCGGCCGACCGGTCACCTGCCACGCCAGCCACACGAGCGCCGGCACCGCCAGCACCGCCAGCGCCAGCGTCACCGCGTACAGCGTCGGCTCACCGCCGGGCAGCGCCGTGACCAGCGCCGGCACCGCCTCGCCGTTGGCAAAATGCGAGCTGCCGTGCAGGAACGCCAGCGACTCGCCGGCGTGGAACAGCTCATGCTGCAGCCCGCGCGGCGCCAGCCACAGCCGCAGCGCCGCCGCGAGCAGGGTCAGCGCCGTCGTCGCCGCCAGCACCGGCCGCGGCACTGCCCGCCCGCGCCGCACCAGCAGCGCCACCAGCCCCACCAGCAGCGCCAGCCACACCGCCAGCAGCGTCGCCCGGGCGGCGCGCGTCGGATCGCGGTCGGAGAATTGCGGGCCTTCGCGCTCCAGCTCCACCCGACCGCCTTGCGCCGGCTGCGTCACGAGCCACGGCGACTGCGCCCGTGGCTGCACAAGCAGCGCCTGCCGCAGCGCCGTGCACAGCTCCGGCACGTCCGGCGGGCAGGTCAGCCGCGCCGTCCCCACGAGCACGCCCGCCGCCGCGTCCAGCGCGTGGCCCACCGTCGCCTGCCGCGTCGCCCCCGCCGGTCCGAGCAGTGTCAGCTGCAGCCGCGCGTGGTCGATGGCCACGTCCCGCAGCTGCCACGCCGCCGTCACCGGCTTGTCCATGACGAGCGGCCGCAGCCACGCCAGCACGGCAGTCTCGCAGCCTTCGGGCAGCACGGCCTGCGGCTCGGCGGCGGTCGCGCCCGTCGGCAGCGCGAGCATCAGCATCAGGCAAAACAGCGCGCGCATGGGCCTCCACATCCGGCCAAGCAGTGTCCCACGCGGGGCAATTCGCGACAACAAGTCACGCATTGGTCATGCACGGGTTGACACCGCGGCGCTTAAACCGTGCAATCCGCGACACGGCGATGCGGTCAGCCGGAGGTCTCATGCTTACGATTGGAACACGCGGTAGCGAATTGGCTCTTTGGCAGGCACGGCACATTCAGGCGCGGCTCGGCGGGGAAGCGGCGGGCGTGCAGCTGAAGATCGTCAAGACAAGCGGCGACCAGCTGCTGAACATCCCGCTGCAAGCGCAGCTGGACAAAGGCTTTTTTACCAAGGAGCTGGAGGTCGAGCTGGCGAACCATCTGGTCGATGCGGCGGTGCACTCGCTCAAGGACCTGCCGACCAACTTGCCGCCGGGCTTGGTGCTGGCGGCGATCCCGGAGCGCGCCGAGGTCAACGACGTGCTGCTTGTGCATCGCTCGGCGCTGGACCTGAGCCGGCCGCTGCCGGTCAAGGCGGGTGGGCGGATCGGCACGGCGTCGATGCGGCGCTCGGCGCTGTTGAAGCACGTCGCGCCCGACTTGGAGCCGGTGCTGCTGCGCGGCAACGTGCCGACGCGGCTGGGCAAGGCCAAGTCCGGTGAGCTGGACGCGGTGCTGCTGGCGCGCGCCGGTCTGGCGCGGCTGAACCTGGATCCGGGCGATCTGGCGGTGTTTGACCTGAACCCGCTGCGCTGGCTGCCGGCGGCGGCGCAGGGCGCGCTGGGCATCGAGATCCGCGAGGGCGACGAGAACGCGACTAACTACCTGAAAACGCTGCATAATCCGGCGACGGCGGCGGCGGTTGGCCTGGAGCGCGGGCTGCTGCGGCGCATCGAGGGCGGCTGCCATTCGCCGTTTGGCGCGCTGGCGATCGTCGGCGACGACGGCACTGCGACGCTGCACGCCGGCACGGTCGGCACCGACGGCATCTGGCGCAACATCGAGGTCCACGGGCCGGTGGCGACGCTGGTGGAGCGCGCGTTCGCGCTGCTGATGGCGCAAGGTCCGGAAGCGCCGGACGCCAGCCCGTGGTTCACGCCGGCGCGGTCATGGCACTGAACGCCAAGCTGGTGGTGCTGACCCGCGCGCAGGAGGACAACCAGGCGCTGCGGGCCCGGCTTGAGCAGGCGGGGATTGCCGTGCTGGAAGTGCCGACTGCGCAATTTTTCGATGTGCCGCTGCCGTCAGAAGCGCTTGAAACACTTGCGCATTTTGACGCGCTGACTTTTGCCAGCGCGCACGCCGTCGCGGCTTTTGCCCGGCAGTTGACGGCCGTGGAGGTGCGCGGCATCGGCGGCGTGATTGCCGCGGTCGGTCCGGCGACGGCGCACGCGCTGGCGCGGATTGGCCTGACGGCGACGCTCGTGGCCGACGCGCCCTCGACCGGCCTGGCGCTGGCGGAGCTGC
>CAIPXZ010000010.1 GCA_903869075.1 uncultured Myxococcales bacterium
AAGTCTACTTCAGTTGCCCGGCGCAAGTGCCGGCAAACGGTCCGTAACCGCGTCTTGGAATCGCCGCGCCGGACGTGGTACGCTCAGGTCATCTCTGCGGACTTCTCACTCCGCCGAGTCACGGAGGGGCGTATGCAGCGGTTTGCACGCAATCGGCAGCGCGTGATCGTTTGGTGCGGCTGGGCCGCGGCTTGCCTCGCCTGGAACGCCTGCACAACGGCGCCGACCGCCACCGACGTCGAACCGGACCTCGGCCCCATCGAAGCGACGCTGGGCGACACCGGCCTGTCGGTCTTTCCCGGCCTGACGCGCGCCGACGGCTCGCACTACATCCGCCAAATCAATGGCTATTTCAACGGCGAACAGACCGGCTACTGGTTCTTCGGCTTCGCCTCGCGCGCCACGGCCGACGTCTTCGTGTTCTGCCGGGAGAGCGACGCCGTCTGCCCATTTGACGCCAAGGGCCACGCGCAGTGGGCGCACATGGTCGGCAACCCGGTGTTTTCGCACATGCCTGGCATGGTCGGCTTCTCGCCATTTTGGCTCGTCTGGCGCGTCAGCGTGCCGGACGACTACCAAGCCAACGCCATCAAATCGGTCGCCGGCGTCCACACCGCAGCCGCCGCTGGCAAGGTCAAGCTCGCGCCCAACCTCCACGACCACGGCGGCACAATCGGCATCGGCCAGACCATCATGCACTGCGCCCACGTCGTCGCCGACACGACGCTCGACCGCACCGGCCAATACATCGTCGGCAAGCCCGGCGTCAAAATCCGCGAGATCGAGCGGCGCCTCGGCTGGCACGCCGGCTACCGCATCGCCTTTTTCGACTTCACCGCCAGCGAAGGCGTGACCGCGCCCGATCCCAACAGCCAATCGCGGCCGCTGATGCGCACAAGCGACATCTACGTTTCGTTTCGCGACTGCAACGGCGGATCGCAGTCGACCGTGTGCAAACTCGTCAATTCGCTGGCAGGATCGGTCAGCGAGCGCGGCACGGAGACCGACTTGACCCACGACGGCGACAAGAGCGACACCAACAACATCCTCGTCGCGTTCCCCGGCACGCTGCCGCTCGATCCGGTGGACGCCGACCGCGTGTACTCGCCGCTGTGGCGCGTCAACAAGGTGCTGATCCGCGCGGCGCACGACAAGGACGTCCGGCTGATTGACGACACGCATGACCAGACGCTTTCCGACCTGAAGACCGTTGCGGATGTCCGCGCCGCGGTGGCCAAGGGCTTCGTGGCGCCCATCACCTTCGTCGATGAAGGCATGACCGGCACGGCGATCCCCGGCAACGACGGCCTGACGTTTTTCTCGTGCCCATCGCAGGTGCCGTTCGATGCGCCCTGACCGCGTGCTCGGCATCGCGCTGGCTGGCTGGCTGGCGGGCTGCGTGCCGGCGCCCGACGTGGAGCCATCGGCGTGCCAAAATCCGGTGCCAGCGACCGCGGAGATCGGCACCGGCGATGAGAATACCGGCTTCAAGGCGACGGCGGACGGCGACAACGCGCTTGTGACGCTGGGTCCGCAGGGACTGCACATGATCCTGATTAGCGTGAAGCTGATTGGCTTTGAAGCGCCGGCGGCGGGCGCGGGACAGAGCCGGCTGTGGCTGTCCGTGCGCAACCAGGACACGCTGCTGGGGGCCATTCCGGCGACGGAGAGCCCGCTCCCGGTGGACGCCACCAGCGTGGTCTTCCTCGGCTTGCGGCCGGTGATGACGCTGGATAACGTCTCGGATTATTTCGGCAAGCTCTCGGAAGTGGAAGTGACGATCCGCGACGGCTGCGATCGCCTGATCACCGCGCGGCGCGTCGTGCGGTTGGTGCAGTGACGGCGCGCGCGCGGGCGCTGGCGCTCGTGCTTGCATGCGCGGCGTGCCGGCCGCCAGCCGCGCCGGTCCGGACGGAGATGGCGCGCGACCAGCTGTTCTTCACCGCGCAGCTGCCGGAGCCGGTCTTGCTGGCGCTGATTGTCCAGCGTACGCGCGCGCCGCAGGGTTCGGGCGCGCTGCTGGAGGTCAAGGCGTTTCTGGTGGCGCGCGATCGGCTGCAGTCGCTGTTTTGGGAGCAGGTGGCGCTGGACGCCTGGCCGGGCGCGGACTTGCAGACGGTGCTGACGGCGTGGCAGCAGCAGCGGCGCGGCCCCGGGCTGCGGCTGACGTTCGCGGTCGCCGACCCAACGCTGCAGCTCAGCGTCCGCCAGCCGTCCGGCGGCTTTGCGCTGGAGACCATGAATTTGCAGGATTTTTCCACGATCGCCGACCCACATGGCGCGACGCGCGTGCGCGCCGGCACCGGCAGCCTGGAGGTCAACGGCAAGCGCTGGCAAGGCCCGGTACTGGCGGAGCAGCTGGCGGCGGGGAGCCAGGCGTGGCCGCAGTTCGGGCAGTTTGAGATGTGGCTGGCGGCGGCGGCCGATGGCGCGCTGTGGCTGGGACGGACGGACCTGCGCGCCGGCACGGGTCAGGCGGTGGTGCTGGCGCCGGGACAGCCGCCGCGCGTGCAGCGGTTCACGCCGCAGGTGACGCAGACGCGGCCGGACGCGCCAAGCGGTTTTGCCCTACCGCAGGCATGGCGGGTCACGCTGGAAAAGCCCAGCGACCTGCAGCGCCGCGACGGCCAGCCAAGCCGTGGCACAGCGCCCAGCGGCGGTCCGGCGGTGTACGACATCAGCGTCGCCTCGGGCCAAGGGACCACCGCGCTGGTGTTTCACTTGCAGGATCAGTAAATTACCAGCCATCCGCGCGTGGCGCGTCAGCCGCGGGCGCCGCAACCGGGGCAGCGACGGGCAGCGGCTGTGGCGAACGCGGGCGGGCGGCGGCCATCGGCTCACGCCAGGTCGGCCGCTCCGTCAGGTAAAACGCCAGGCCGCGCGGCCGTCCCAACGACTGCACGTAGGCCACCAGCGCCCAGCGGTCCGTTTGGTCCGGCAGCGATTGGTCAAAAGCCGGCATCGGCGCGCCGTCGAGGCCGGTGACAAAGGTGCGGTAGATGTCCCGCGCCGTGTCGCCACCTTTGTAGACGCCGTAGGTGAAGTCGAAGACGTGGCTGGGCGTGCCGTCGCTGTTGCGCGCCGTCGCTGCGGCCTGGCCGTCACCGCGGCCTTGCGGGCCATGGCACTCGCCGCAGCCCATTTTTTGGTACAGCACCGCGCCGCGGGCCACGAGTTCCGGCGTCGCCGCCAGCGGCGTCAAGTCGGCCGGCAGCAGCACGTCCTCCGGCCGCCGCGCCTCGGCGGCAAAACGCAGCGACAGCGTCTCGACAAACAGCACGATCGAGCCGATCTCGCTGTCATTCAGCACGTCGCCCCAGCCGGGCATGGCGCTGCCGGGCAAGCCCAGGGCGATGGTGCGCGCGAGGTCGTCGCGGGTCGGCAGCGTGCCGCTGGCGGTGGAGCGAAAGCGGAATTCGCCGCGGGTCAGGTCGCGCGGCGGCGGAAACAAGCTGGCGGCGACCTCGCCTGACGCGTCGCCGCGCACGCCGTGGCAGCCGGCGCAGCTGGCCAGGTAGAGGCGGCGACCGGTGGCGACGTCGGGTGGCGCCTCCGGCCCGCTGGCGCTGAACACGGCGGTGCCGCTGCACGCTGCGAGGCTGCCGAGGATCCACGTCAAGACGGCGCGACGGCCGCGCATGCTAGAAAAAGCCATGGATTTGCCACAAAATTTCATTGGCGTTGCCGGCAACGCGTTGCGGGATGTCGCGGTTGATGCGGTACTCGGCGCGCAGCTCCAGCCAGGCGATCGGAAACCAGCCCGCGCCGGCGATGAAGCGATCGCGCTCGTTTTGCTTGATCTGCACCGACGGATCGAACGCCTCGAAGCGGCCGCGCAGGTGCAGACCTTGCCAGGCTTCAAAATCCGCCTCGGTAAACAGCGTGTACTGGTCAAAATTCGCCGGCTGGACGATGGCGTGAATCCAGTCGACCGAGCCCAGCAGCGTCAGCCGCGCCAGCCGCAGCCCGGCGTGCAGGCCGGCAGTCAGCGTCTTGAACGGGAACGCCGGCAGCGACGTGTCATTGTACGCCACCGACGCCGACAGCCGGCCCCACGGCACAAGCACGCCAAACTGGCCGGTAATCTGCTTGGCGAGGTTGGTATCCGGCCCGCCGAGGCTGCCGTTGCTCACCGCGATGGACGCCATGAACGGCCGCGGGGCGATGCCGATCTCTAGCCCCAAGTCGGGATTAGCAAAAGTAAAACCCGTCTGCTGGCGCATGAACGCCGTGTCGTCCTGGATGCGCAGGCCGTACGGCAGCAGGAACCGCCCGGCCTTGACGTAGCCGTTGAGCGGCAGGCCGTGCAGCAGCACGAACGCCTCGCGGTTGGACGCGCCCTCGGGCGCCACGGTCTCGTCGATGTACACGGCCAGGTGCTCAGGGATCGCGTCGGCGCGCAGGTAGAGGTTGCCCTCGGAGCCCTCGAACGAGCTCGACGGCGGCGCGTGGTAGGCCACACCGCCCAGCTGGGTGTTGGCGGGCAGGATGCTGCGCTCGTCCAGCCGCAAGTCGGCGCCGATGGCGACGCGCTCGCCCAGCCGCGGGTCAAAAGCGCCCGGCGCGCGCCAAGTGGCGAGGTTCGCCTGCGCCCAGGCGATGCCAAAAGCCGTGCGCATGCCGCCGCCGGTGCGGTTGACGTGGCACGCGCTGCAGTCGAGGCCTTCGCGCACGGCAAAGCGCGGCTCGGCATGGGCAGAAGCGGCCCACAGCGCCGCCAGCAGGCAGACGGCCAGCTGGGCGCAGTACGGCCGCGGACGGGCAGCGATCACGGTTCCTCCTGTGCGTCCACCGCGCCGCTATCAGCGCCGGGCATCATGGTCGAGCCAGCGTCGATGGCGTTGGCATCCCAAGTCGTTGTCGCGCCAGCGGAAATCCACTTGCGCAGCGCCGCGATCTGGCCGCTTGTCAAATACGGCGGCCCCGTCCGCGGCATCCGCGCGCCCACCCGCCGCGCGTCGGTCGCCGACACTTTGACGATCAGATAGCTCTCGTCCGGCTGCCCCGGCGCCACGCGCTGCATCCCCGGCAGCTCCGCAGACGCCACGCCGACGAGGTTCTGCAGCGCGCCGGCGTCGTCCAGCGCCAGGCCCTTGGGCGCCGCGCCGCCGTGGTGGCACGGCTGGGCGCACATCGGTCCGAGAATTTGCGCCTGGATTTGCGGCCACGTCGTCGGCACCGTGCCCGCTTCCGGCGGCGCTGGCACACCCACGCCGTTGCCCACGCACGCCGCACACAGCAGCGCCAGCGCGATTGGCAACCGCCGCGCGCTGGGCAATACTTGCCGCAGCTGCACGCGCAGCGCCGTCGGAACCGCCATGCGCTGCCGGATCGCCCTCTGCCTCGTCGTCTGCTGCCTCGCCAGCGCCTGCGCGACCGTCCAGCCGTGGCAGCGCGGCCGCTTGAGCCAGGCCAGCATGCGCTTGGATCCACGGCTCGGCGACGAATTCCACAGCCATTTGCGGCCCGTACGCGAGTCGGCCATCGGCGGCGAAGGCGGCGCGGGCGGCGGCTGCGGCTGCAATTGACGGTCGGTGCGCGCCATCGGTCACAGATCCACGGCGAGCGCCGCTTGCAGGATGCCCGCCCACGTGTCGGCCATCGGCACGAAGCGGTCGCCCGCGACCGTCCGGAAATCGTCATAGCGCGTCCACAGCAGCACGCTCTGCAGCAGCACCTCGAACACCCATAGCTTGGCGCGCACGTTCAGGTCCACGCTGTCCGACCACTGCGCCGCCAGCCGGCGATCGCGGGTGATGTAGGCGCGGTCCACGCTGTACATCGACCGGTAAAAGCTGGCATTTGACTGCCAATACAAGCGGTTGGACAGGCCCAGCTCCAGACCGTGGCCGATGTCCAGCGTCGCGCCGAATTCGCCCGTGTCGCTGCGCACCGCCCACGTGTCCAGGTAGCCGCGGTACACCGCCCGCAGCGTCAGCCGCGCGCCGATGGCCTGCCGCGCCTCCAGCGTCAAACCGTGGCGGGTGCGGCTCGTCGGATGCCGTTCCGCCACCCACTGCGCCTGGCTGCGCAGCCACTGGCTGGAATCCTGCGGCACCAGCGGCACGAGGCGGTACGGGCTGGACTGAAAGCCGTCGATCTGCTGCAGCGTGTACGCCGCCGAGGCGATCGTCGTCGGCGACAGCAGCTGGGTGACCGTCGCGTCCATGCGGTGGCTCGTGCGGTCGTGCCACAGCGCCTCCGGCTGCCGCACGCTGCCCAGCCGATCCAGCCCCAGACCATACGCCAGCGCCAGCGTCAGGTTGCGCGCCAGCAGTTCCTTGGCGCCGCCGACGGTCATCGTGTGCGTGTGCGTGTCGTTTTCCGTGCTGTAGGTGTAGCCGGCATGGCCGCGCACGCCGGCTTTGTCGTACGCCGAGAGGAAGCCGACCTCTTTGCGGATGTCCTGGAACGCCGGGCTGGCGCCCGAGATCATGTCGACGGACGCGGCGGTGATGATGTCCGTGCGCGCCTGAACCTGCACGGATACGCCTTCGGTCACCTCCTGGCGCGCCTGCAACCACGGGCTGATGACGCGCAAGCCGTCGTTGTTGGAGTAGACCGCCGTGCCGGTCTCACCGTGCGTGCCCAACGGCGCGCGCGGCGCGGCGGAGAGGGTGGTGACGGTGGCATCGCCCGGCAACGGCGCGACGGCGAACGCGGATGTGGCGGCCAGCAGCGCGCAAACGCCGCCGACCCAGCCGCGCCCAGCGCGCCAGCGGTTCATTTGAGGCCCCCAGCGACCCAGTTCCGCAGCGTTTGGTACGCCGGGTCGCTGGTGTCGGCGAAGATCACGGTGTCCGTCGCGTGGCGAATGCCACCCACTTTGGGATCGAGGCACTTGAGCACGAGCCCACAGGTATCAGCGGACGTCGCGCCGCGAATCCGCATGCGCAAGGCATCGAAATTCCAAGATAACTCCGCGTCTGTCAAATGTTTCTCATCCAACGGCGTGTCGGAAAATTGCAACGGCGCACGCAAATAGTCGACGGCGTACAACGTCAAGCTGCGGCCGAGCGTGCCATGGCAGCCGGAGAACGCGCAGTTGTGGCCGATAAATGGCTGGATTTGCGCAACAAAAACAGCGTAGTCGGGCATCGGTTCTGGTGTATAGGGATCAACGACGGACGGGCAGCCGGGCAGTAGCAGTGAAATCCAGGCCAGACCGGTGGCGCGGCACGCGAAAAACAGGCGCGTGCGCTTGCGGCCGTGGGTTGTCTGGCCCTTGGAATCCATGGCTTTTCGGTGACAGTGTGAGGGCTGGGTCCGGTTGGAATCGCCACGCGAAGGTGGCATGCTACCCGGGCGCGGCGGCAGCTTTGCTCCGCGCGGTGATAAGTCAATGACTCCTTTGACGCAAAGGTCGGTTCGTCGGCAGCCGGGACAGGCCGCGGCGCGATCCTACGAGAAGCGGTCCCGACGCGCAATCGCGCGCCTGGCCGTGCTCTGCGCCGGAGTCTTGCTGGCCGCCAGCTGCGCAGTCAGCTCCACGCCCGCGACGCCCAGCGCCGGCGAAAGCTGCAGCCAGAGCCAATGCCACGCCGAGATTGAGCAGATCCACTACGGCGGTCCGGCGCTACGCTGCGTCGATTGCCACGGCGGCAATCCGGAGGCGCTGACCAAGGAAGGCGCGCACGTCACGGTCGACACGTCGTTCAATCCGTCGTCACCGGGCAAGCATGTGCTGACCGATCCGCCGCTTGTGGATCTGGCAGCGGTGCCGACGGACGTGATGAAGTTTCTCAACCCAGCAGATTACCGGGTTGTTTCACAGACTTGCGGAAGCACTTCGCTGGCCGGTGGCGGCTGCCACGCCATCATCACCAACGACAGCTTGCTGCTCAACCGCGCCACGCTGGCCGGACAGCTGGCGGGCGGCCGCTTTATCGCCGGCGCGCAAGGCAAAGCGCCGATCGTCGGCGTGGTGCCGGTGCAGGATCCATTTGTGCCGACGCAGCAGCCGCCGGGCACCGTCGCGCACCTGGATGGCGTTCCCGCGCAGGTGCCGGACGCGGTGACGTCCGCCATGGCGCGCGCCTACTACCCGATCTACGAGCAGATGTGCGCCGAGTGCCACCTGGAGCGCGAAGGTCCGAAAGTGCCGGGGCGCTACTATTCGCTGGGCTGCGCGGGCTGCCACATGACGACCGCGGATGATGCGCGCACAGCGACGACCGATCCGACGCAGAACCGCGAAGAGGCGGGCCATCCGCTGCGCCACCGCTTTACCAACCTGATCCCGGACAGCCAGTGCGCGCACTGCCACATCTCGCACCTCGGCCGCGCGCTGCTGGCCCGCGGCGTGCGGGAAAAGTCGGAGCCGGACGGCGACACGGCGCTGCCGGGCGGCAAGAACAAGGGCGCCGCCGATCCGCCGAACGCGGTGCCGTGGGCCAAGGAAAACTATACGAAATTCAATGGGATGCTGTGGGAGTACGGCAAGCCGTGGCCGTATTTCATCGAGGACGAAGACGGCACCAACGGCACCGACGAGACGCCGCCGGACGTGCATACGGCCAAAGGCCTCGCCTGCATCGACTGCCACAACATGCGGGAAGCCCACGGCTCCGGCCGGGCGCAGGCGCGCATGGACCAGGAGCTCGACGTGCGCTGCCAGAGCTGCCACGGCCGGCCGGGGCAAAAGGGCAAGCTGATGTCCGACGCCGCGGTGACTTTTGACCAGGCCGGCAGCGCCGTGGGCACCGACGGCCCGAACCCACAGACGGTGAAGACGCTCGGCGACGGCACGGTGCAGCAGCGCGACAAGCTGAGCAACGGCTTGCACCCGGTCACGCAGATCACCACGCGCACGGACCCGACGCAAAAACTCTACAACCTCCGGACGCGCATGGGCTGCCAGCTGCACGCGGGCACGGCGGCGGCGCGGCAGGCGCTCAAGGCCGAGGTCAACGCGCTGGCGGCGAGCGATCCGGTGGCGGTGCAAAAGCAGTTCCCGGGGCTGCCGCCGAATTTCACCTTCCCGGCGGTGGCGCAGGAGACCGACGGTCGCCTGGAGTGCTTCGCCTGCCACAACGCCTGGACCGTCAACTGCTATGGCTGCCACATGGTGCGCGACGATCGCGAATCGTATGTCAGCAGAATCGATGGACAAACTCGCCAAGGCGCGGTCAAGTCTTTCGGCCTCAGCGTCGTCGCCGATGCGCTGGCGCTGGGCTTCAACAGCCGCGGCCACATCCAACCGATGGTCGGCACGTCGATCTTCTTCACGCACATCGACGCCGCCGGCCAGACCGTCATCGACGCCGCGCCGCTGACGACTGGCGAGGGCCTGAGCGGCGAAGGCAACGTCCACAACCCGGTGCACCACCACACGGTGCAAAAGATTCCGCGGGATTGCACGGGTTGCCACCCAGCGGCGGACGGCGCGACGAAGACCAGCGCGGTGCTGCGGGCGATCGGCCTTGGCACCGGCGAATTCACGTTCACCGACGGCGCCGGCAAAGTGCACTGGCTGGACCGCCTTGTGGCCGGCGACTACGACGGCGACGGCAAGCCCGACGACCCGGCGGTTTTTGGCGTGCCCACGGCGCTGGCGGGCCTGCAGCGGCTTGTCGGCACGACGCACATGCGCCAGCCAGGGCTGAGCGGCGGCCCGGATCCGGGTCCGCTGGATCTGGAGACCGTGAACCGCATTTTGCTGAACAAAGTGGTGCCACAGCGGCCTTGACGGCGGCGGCACCGGAGGAGTCTGGACATGAAGCGCTTGCGTCCCCTGCCCTTACTTGCCGCGCTGCTGGCGGGCTGTCCGTCGGCCGCGCCACCGACGACCCAGGACCAGCTGGTGGAGACGCTGCCGGACCCGGCCAACGCGCCCGTGGCGATCGCCGATGGCCGCCTGAACTGCCTGGGCCAAGCGCAGCCGGCGGCGACGGCGGGCGCGCTGGAGCTGACCGGCTATGTGCGGACGCTGGCGGATCCCGATGGCCTGCAGCCGGTGCCGGCGGCGACGGTCGAGGCGTTCCTGCCGGACGGCACGTCGCTGGGGAGTACCGGTGCGGACGTGACAAAGCGCGGGCGGGTGTCGCTGTCGGTGCCGGTGCAAGCGAGTGGATTTGCTGGCTATGCCGTGGTGCAGCAGGCGGGCTATCTGGACTGGCGGCTGCAATCCAGCCGGCCCAAGACCACGACCGACCTCGACGGCTGGGCGTTTTTGACCACCCAGACCGAGGTCAACAGCCGCGCCGCGACGCTCGGCATCACGCCCGCCGCGGGCACCGGCTTGCTCGTCGGCGCGGTCCACGATTGCGACGGCTTCGGCGTCGCCAACGCCGTCGTCGTTGTCGGCACCGGCACGCAAGCTGTCGATTATGTTGAAGGTTTCGACGTCGCCGCGACACGCTCCTACACAAGCTCCACCGGCCGCTTCGCCGTCGCCAACCTCCCGCCCGGCGCGATCACTGTCAAGGCATTCGGCCGCCTCAAGGCCGGCGGTCCGCTGACGCTGTTGTCCGCGGCACAAGCCACCGTCACCGTCGGCGCCATGACCGCTGTCGACCTCGCGCCGCGCACGGACGCGCCGTGATCGCCGCCCAGTGAGCCCGCTGCGCCCGACCGCACTGCCGCCGTTGCTGGCTGGCGTCGCCGCGCTCGGCGTGTGCGCGCTGGGCTTTGCCATCCGCCCGAACCTGCCGGCCACGCGCCTGTTCGTGCTTGTCCACGACCCGCTGCTACTGGCGCTGTCGCTCGGTGCGGCGGCGTGGGTGTGGCGCCATCCGGGCTGCATCGGCATGCCGACGGTGCTGGTTCTTGCCCTGCTGATGCGGCTTTTGGCGGCGAGCGAGCCGCCGGCGCTGTCCAGCGACGTCTACCGCTACGCCTGGGACGGCCATGTCCAGCGCGCCGGCTTCAGCCCGTACGCGTTCGCGCCCGGTGACCCGCAGCTGGCGCCGCTGCGCGACACGGCCATCCACCCGCACATCAACCGGCCGACGGCGCACACGGTCTACCCGCCCGGCGCGCAGCTGCTGTTCCTGGCGCTGCCGTTTCACCTCGACGCCGTGCGCGGCGTGTTCATCCTTCTGGATCTGCTGACGATTTGGCTGATCGGCCGGCTGCTGCGCGATCTCGGCCGCGACCCGGCGCGCGCGGTGCTGTACGCGTGGTCGCCGCTGGCGGTGTATGAGGTCGGCAACAATGGCCACCTGGAGGCCGCGGTGCTGCCGCTGCTGTTAGCGGCGGTGCTGGCGCGGCGCGCCGGGCGGCTGCGGGCGACCGGGCTGTGGCTGGGCGCGGCGGCGTCGCTCAAGCTCTACCCGTTGCTGCTGGCGCTGGCGCTGGCACCGCCGCGGTGGCTGCGGGTGCTGGGTCCGGCGCTGGCGCTGCTGGCGGCGCTGTACTTGGCCTACGGGCTGCAGGTCGGCGCTGGCGTGCTGGGCTTTTTGCCGCGGTACATGGGCGTGGCGGAGGACCACAACATCGGCCTGCGCGCGGCGCTGGAGACGCTGCTGCAGCCCGTCGTGCACCAGCACCGCCGTGAGATCGCCTTTGGCCTGTGCCTGCTGGCGATGGCCGCGGGGCTGCTGTGGGTGGCACGGTCGACGGCGCCGCTGGAGGAAAAAGTCCGTGATCTCGCCGGTGTATACCTGCTGACGGTGCCGACGGCGCTGCACCCGTGGTACGCGCTCTGGCTGGTGCCGTGGCTGTGCGTGGCGCCGCGTGCGGCGTGGCTGTGGCTGGTGGCGACGGTGCCGCTGTCGTACCTGAAGTACGCGACGCCGGACGGCGTGATGCCCGCGTGGGTCGTGCCGGTGGAATTTGTGCCGACGGCGGCGCTGCTGGCCCGCGATCTGCGGCGGAGGCCGGCGTGAACCTGTGGTCGGCGCTGGCGCTCGCGCCCTACCTGCTGCTGCTGGTGCTGATGCTGGCGTACAGCGCGCATAGCCTGTTGCTCGTGCTCGTGCACGCGCGGGCGCCGCAGCGGCCGCCGCCAACGCCGCTGACGGAGCTACCGCATGTCGCCGTGCAACTTCCCGTGTTCAATGAGGAAAATGTCGTGCCGCGCCTGCTGGACGCCGTTGCCGCGCTGGACTGGCCGGCCGACCGGCTGACGATCCAGCTGCTGGATGACTCGACCGACGCCACGCCGGCGCTGGCGGCACCGGCGATCGCGCGCATGCAGGCGGCGGGTCTGCGCGTGCAGCACCTGCGGCGGACGGATCGCCACGGCTTCAAGGCCGGCGCGCTGGCACACGGGCTGACGCAAACGGACGCGGCATTCCTCGCGATTTTTGATGCGGATTTTGTGCCGCCGCGCGAATTCCTCCGCCGCGCCATGGGCCATTTTGCCGACCCGCACGTCGCCGCCGTGCAAGGCCGCTGGACGCACCTGAACCGCGGCTGGTCGCGGCTGACGCGGGCGCAAGCGCTGGCCATCGATGGCCATTTTGCCATCGAGCAGGAGGCGCGCTGCGCCGCGGGCTGGTTCCTCAACTTCAACGGCAGCGCCGGCGTGTGGCGGCGCACGGCGATCACCGCGGCGGGCGGCTGGTCGGCGGATACGCTGACGGAGGACCTGGACCTCTCCTACCGCGCGCAGCTGGCGGGCTGGCGGCTCGTACTGGACCGCGACCTGACCTGCCCGGCGGAGCTGCCGACGACGCTGGCGGCGTTCAAGGCGCAGCAGCGGCGCTGGGCGACCGGCTCGATGCAGACGGCGCGCAAGCTGCTGCCGGCGATCTGGCGCAGTCCGACGACGGTGCCGGCGCGCGTGGCGGCGACGCTGCACCTGACGCATTACGCCGTGCACCCGCTGAGCGCCGCGACCGCCGTGCTGGCGGTGCCGTGCGTGCTGCTGCCGGGGCTCGTCGCGCCGCCGGGGCCGCTCTGGGCGGTGCTGCTGCCGTTTGGCCTGACGGTGCTGGGTCCGACGACGCTGTACCTCTACGCCCGCCGCGTGCTGGGGCTGCCGGTGCTGGCGGGTCTGCGCGACCTGGGGCTGCTGACGCTTGTGGGGATTGGCCTGACGGTCAGCAACACGCGCGCGGTGCTGCGGGCGTTCCAGCCGGGCACGCTGGCGTTCGAGCGCACACCCAAGCTCGGCCTCGTGCGCGCGGGCGACGCGGTGCGGCGGCGCTACGGCGTGCCGGCGGACGGCCTGCGCGTGGTCGAGATCGGCCTCGCGTGCTACTGTTTGACCGCTGCCGTCGGCTTGGTGTGGACCGGTGTGTACGCCGTCGCGCCGTTCCTGCTGCTGGACGCCGCGGGCCTCGGGCTTGCAGCGCTCGGTAGCCGCCCGCATCGGGAGGAAACACCTTGAAAGTCGTGGCGATTTTGCCAGCCTGGAATGAGGCCGCCAGCGTCGGCGCCGTCGTCCGCGGCATTGACCGCGGGCTGGTCGCCGCGGTCGTCGTCGTCGATGGCGGCAGCACCGATGGCACCCGTGAAGCGGCGTCGGCAGCCGGCGCTGAGGTCGTTGTCGAGCGTCGGCCAGGCTACGGTCGCGCCTGCCAAGCTGGCGTTGCCCGCGCCCAGGCGCTCGGTGCCGACGTCGTCGCCTTTCTCGATGCCTCCAGCGCCGCCGATCCCGCCGACCTGCGCGCCGTCCTGGCGCCCATCCTCGCCGGAAACGCCGACTTCGTGCTCGGCTCGCGCACCGGTGGCTTGGCTGACCCGGGCGCGCTGCGGCTGCTGCAACGCGCCGGCAACCGCCTCGCGACGACGCTGATTCACCTGCTGTATGGCCACGCCTACAGCGATCTCGGCTCGATGCGCGCCATCCACCTCGGTTGCCTGGCCGATCTCGCTATGCGAGAATTGACGCACGGCTGGCCCGTGGAAATGCAGGTCCAGGCGGTGCGTTGCGGCCTGCGGATTGGCGAAGTGCCCATCCATTATCGGCGGCGCGTGGCGGGCCGGTCCAAGGTCTCGGGCAGTCCGCTGGGATCGGTACGCGCCGGGGTGGCGATCTTGCGCGTGGTGCTGGCGTCCGCGCGGCCACCGCCGCCAACACCGCGCAGCCATGGGTGATATCATGGACGGCAATGCCGCGGTCGCCATCATCAGCAAGCTGCCCCGCGCCGGGCGTTCCAAGACGCGGCTGGCGCGGACGCTGGGCATCGACACCGCGCTGGCGCTGCACAACGCCTTTTTGCGCGACGAGCTGCAGCAGCTGCACGCGCCGACGCGCTGGAACCTGCATTTTGTCCACGATGCGCCGGAGTCGCCGGCGGAGCAGCTGGCGCTGACGGCGCTGCTGGCGGGTCGCGCGACGCCGCTGGTGCCCGGTCAGGCGGATCTGGCGCACGAGCTGCTGGCGGCTTTTGCGGCGCTGCTGGGGACGCACGAGCGGGCAATCATCGTCAGCGGCGACGTGCCGCACCTGCCGCCGGATGTCGTCGCGGCGGCGCTGCGGGCGCTGGATGACGCCGACGTGGTGCTGGGTCCGGGGCCGGACGGCGGCTATTACCTTGTGGGGCTGAAGGCGCCTCACGACATTTTCACAGCGATTCCGATGGGTACCGCTGCGGTGGAGAAGGCCACGCACGCCGTGGCGGCGCGGCTGGGGCTGAAGGTGGCGCAGGTGCAGTCGCTGATCGACATGGACGAGGCGCAGGATTTGCTGGCGCTGGACGCGGCGACGGCGGAGCTGGCGCTGACGACGCGCGCCGTCGTGGCGGGGCTGGACCGCGGCGAGCTGGGCGTGACGCTGCCGACCGAGCTGCAGGTGGAGGTGAGCAGCCGCTGCAACCTGCGGTGTTCGGCGTGCCTGATCAGCCACGAGACGCTGGCGCCGGACGCGGACCTCACGCTGGCCGACTGGCACCAGATTGTGGATGGCTTGCCGCGGCTGACGCGCGTGGCGTTCCAGCTGAACGGTGAGCCGCTGCTGTGCCACGACGTTTTTGCGATGATCAGCGACGCGGTGGCGCGCGGCGCCCACACGGTGATGAACACCAACGGCACGCTGCTGGATGAGCGGCGGTGTGCGGCGGTGCTGGAGAGCGGGCTGCACGAACTGCGCGTGTCGCTGGACGGCGTGCGCCCGGAGAC
>CAIPXZ010000011.1 GCA_903869075.1 uncultured Myxococcales bacterium
CAAGCCCAGAATCCCGCAGGGATTTCTTGAACCATAGCCGCGGACTTTAGTCCGGGGCGTTGGGATGTGGGCGCGACTTGCTGAGCTTGCGACCGCCCTGGCCGCTGCCGTCGTCCCCCTTGACGCCGCCCGCCGCGCTCGCTATGCCAACCACCGCCTGTGCCGCGCACTTCCGCGCCGTCACCCGTCACGGCCGCCGCCGCCCACCTGTGAAATCCATCATGCCCAACCCGCCCCTTTCCGCCACGCCGCACTGGAACCTCGACGCCGTCGTCGCCGCGCTCCGGCAGTCGCGCGAGGTCACGCACAACGTCCGACATCAGGGCCGCATCCGCGAGTTGCCGTCGCGCGAGGCGGTTGTCGCCATCCTCAACGGCCTTGTCGCCTCGCTCTTTCCCAGCCACTACGGCAAGCCGGACCTGACCGAGGAGAGCATCGACTTCTACGTCGGCAATACGCTGAACACGACGCTGAACACGCTGGCAGAGCAGGTCCGCCGCGGGCTGTGGTTCGTGTCCGACCAGGACGACAAGAATGACGCCGCGCTCAACCGCAAGGCCGTTGAAATCACCCGAGATTTTGCCGCGCAGCTGCCGGCGATCCGCGCGCTGCTCGTCAGCGACTTGCAAGCGGCGTTCGCCGGCGATCCGGCGGCGACGCACTACGCTGAAATCCTGATTTGCTATCCGGGGATGCTGGCCATCATGCATTACCGGCTGGCGCACGCGCTGTTTGGCCTCGGCGCGCCGTTTCTGGCGCGGCTGATCTCGGACATCGCGCACGCCGCCACCGGCATCGACATCCACCCCGGCGCGCGCATCGCCGGCAGCTTCTTCATCGACCACGGCACCGGCGTCGTCATCGGCGAGACAACCGTCATCGGCCAGCGCGTCCGCCTCTACCAAGCCGTGACGCTAGGCGCCAAGCGCTTCCCCGCCGACGGCAGCGGCGCGCTCATCAAGGGCATCGACCGCCACCCCATCGTCGAGGACGACGTCGTCATCTACGCCGGCGCGACGGTGCTCGGCCGCATCACAATTGGCCGCGGCTCAAGCATCGGCGGCAACGTCTGGCTGACGCAAAGCGTCCCCGCCGGCAGCACAATCAGCCAGGCGAAAATGCGCGACGAGTGAACGGCGTGGGCAGGCGTCGGTCACTTCAGCAGAATCTGCCCGACGCCGGTCCCGGCGTTGAACGTCACCGGATAGCTCTTCAGCGACTTGCCCATCGCCGGACCCGACGTGCAGGCGCCCGCGCCGTCGAACTTCGAATTGTGCAAGTTGCACGTCAGCGTGTTCGTCGCCGCGCTGTAGCTGCCCTCCTGAGCGGGGCCGAGATCGGCCTCGGCGTGCGGGCAGAGCCGTGAAAAAGCGGTGACATGGTCGTCCGCGGTGCGGATCAGCAGCAGCTTCAAGGCGGTCAGGTCCAGCGCGACCATCCCGCCCACGGTTTGCAGGTCGGCGAACGCCGCGTCGCTCAGGTGGAACACGAACGAACTCGACGATGCGTCAGTGCCGTCGCTGGCGTTGCCATCGGCAGCATTCGCGTCGCCGGACAGCGCGTCGGGGTGCACCGTGCCGACGCCCAGGTAGGTCGTGGTGCCGCAGCCGGGCAAGAGAACGAAGGCGGAACCGGTCACGCCGAGGGAACAGAGAAAGGTCCGGCGGGTCTGGTGCATCGGCGTCCTGAAGCGGTTACGGGCTGGAGACTGGCGTCGCGCCCGCCACCGTACGCGCTGGCTTTTCGCGTGTCAAATGGCGCACCGAGCGGCCATTTTCGCCACCTTCACCGCACGCACCGCGCGCTGTTCTGCCAGCCATCGGTCTTCAGCGGGTCGGTGAACGGCTGGTTGACCGTCCGTACGCCCCACATCGCGCCGGGATAGGTCGCCGCAGGCGTCACGGACCAGTAATAATACGCGTCGCCCGCCGGTGCAAACGCCAGCGGCTCGACCTGCGGATGCAGCGTCCGCCCGACAAACGAGCTCAGCTCCCGCACATCCGGCAAGCGCCAGCCACCGCCGTCCAGCGGCAGCGCCGCGCAGTAGCTCTGGGCGTCCGGCCAGCTGAGCTCGCCATTCGCCGGCACGCGCTGCCACGTCCGCTGCGTCCAGGTATCGCGCACCGTGCCGGCGTTTTTGCCAATTTGCCACCGCGGCGCGCTCGGCGCCGTCCAGGGCTGCAGCGCGCGCACGCAGCGCGCGGCGGCGACGTCGGTCCCCGGCCACTTTGGGCCTTCCGAGCCATCGCTGCGCACGATGAACGGCCCGTTCGCCCACGGGTAGCCGGTCACGGCGGAATACCAGGCGTCGTCCTGCGCCGGCGCGGGGAAGGGCGCAGCTACTGCGGTGTCGACCCGCACGGCGTCGATTGTGGTCTGCAGCTCCGCGTCGGTCGGTAGCCGCCAGTCGTCGTGTCCGGCAAGCACCAGGTCGTCGCAATAGCCTTGCGCCGCCCACCAGTCGCCCAGATCCGCGCTCGGCACGCGCTGCCACTGCAGCCGCGTCAAGCTGTCGGTCACCGTGCCGTCGCCGTTATCCGTCAGCGTGATCGGCGACAGCGGCGCGATGCCCCACACCGGCGCGTCGGGCGCACACACCGCGCCGCCATTGACGGCAACCAGCACGAAGTACGGCGGACACGACTTCGGCGCCGGACCGGTATCGACAGCGGCCGTCGCGTCCGTGCCGCCGGTCCCGTCCGCACCCGCGTCGGCTGCCGCCGCAACGTCGCCCGCAGCCGCCGCAGTGTCGCCCGCAGCCGCCGCAGTGTCGCCCGCAGCCGCCGCAGCGTCGCCCGCGTCCGCCGCGGCGTCGGCACGGTCCGTGAGCGCGCCGTCAAACCCGGCAACCTGCGCATCCGCCGGATGCGGCGGACCCACCGGCAGGTCGGGTGCGCACGCCGCGAGCGCGCACGCGACCGCCATCAGGCAAGTCTCCGCCAATGGCCGCCAACCAACCCTGCCGCACGCCTGTCCAGTCTGCATCGCGCCACCCCTGCCGCGCGGTGTGCCCGCGGCGCCCTGTGCCAGCTGCGCGTCGTCGGCGGTCGCCCCGACGCGGCGTGCGTGTGCAGCCATGGCCACAATCCCCGTCGCTGCGGCTTTGTTCCCGCACCCGGCCGCAGCGCACGCCAGCCGCCATCCAAGACTGCCGACCCGCCTCGGATTCCCGCCAGGCGCCAACGCGGTCGGCACCCTGACAATCGTGGAGGTGGGGTCCCGAGCCGAAGGACAACGGAGGAGAGCGCGCGGCAGGGGCTTTCTCAGACGCCGCGCCCTTGCAGCGCCGGCTCCACCCACGCCTGCGTCAACCAATCGAGCGCCACCGCTTCACCGCGCAGCTGCCGGTCCAGCGCCCGCACCGCGCCATCGGGCGCCAGCGCGTCCGGCGCGTGGGCGCGCGCGTAGAGCAGCCAGTTGGAAAGCTCGTACCGGTGCAGCAGCGGGCCAAAGCGATGCGCGTCGAGCGCGGGCAGGGCGGCAAGCGCGGCGTCGACATCGGCGCACGCCAGCAGGGTCGTCGCGGCGTCAAACAGCAGCTGACGCAGATCCTCGAACGCCTGTTCCGGCGCGGCGGCGATGCCATCCAACAGCGCGGCAAAGGCGGCGGGCGACAGGCCAGCCGCGTCGGCAGACTCGGCCATCGCCGGGACCTGAGTGGCGATAAAGTCGGAGTCCGGACAGTGATGCAGCAGCCGCCCGACGAGGTAGACGTCAAACGCGCTGGCAATCGCTTCACCAAAAAACAGCGCATCGGCGCTGACTTGGCCATCGGCCGTCGCCAACGCCTGCGCCGCCAGCCGGTGCCACGCGATGTGCGTCATCACGTCCGCCGGCACGTGGGCGTCGACGACGACATCGCCCGCCGTCTCGCCCCAAAACGTCAGGCCCAGGAACAGCGCATGGTCCCACCGCGCCTGCGCCCGCGGCAAGACGCGAAACTGGTAGGCCTGCAAGCGCAGGATTTTCTTGAGATCGCCGTAGTGGCTGACGTGGCGAAAGGAGGCTTCGTCGTCGATTGTCATCTGGTCAACGGAGCGCGCGGTCAAGACGGGTGTCAGCATGCCGACAGGGTAGCACGGTTTGGCGGTGGGCGTGCGCCCGCTTACGCTCGACCGCGGCGCACCCCCGGCGCCACGACCGCCAAAATCACCACCCCACCGCAGCCGATCACATTGTACCACAAAAAACCAATATCCGTCGCAAAAAATAGCACGATAACCGCGGCTTGCGACACGACCGCCGGCCAGAACACGCCGCTGCCGCTGATGCGCTTGAGGCCAAAGGCGACGAGGAAAATGCCGAGCACCGTGCCGTAAAAGATCGAGCCGAGGATGTTGACGGCCTGGATGAGATTGTCCAACAAAGACGCGAAGCTGGCGAAGCCGACGGCGATGATGCCCCAAAGGATTGTCGCCCAGCGCGAGGCGCGGAGCGTCTCGGCGTCGGTCGCGCCGGGGCGCAGGATGCGCTTGTAAAAATCAACGGTTGTGGTGCTGCCGAGCGCGTTCAGCTCGCTGGCGGTGGAGCTCATCGCCGCGGCGAGGATGACCGCCAATAGCAGGCCGATGATGCCGCTCGGCAGCCATTGCGTGACGAAAGCGATGAAAACGTAGTCAGTGTCCTTGGTTTCGGCGCCGGGGATGGCGCGCTTGGCGAGGTCCTTGGCTTCCAGGCGCAGCGCCAGCGCGGCGGCCTCGGTGGTGCGCATCGCCGTCTGTGCCGCCTGCCGCCGCTCGGCATCACCGGCGTGGTCTGCGTTGAGAAACGCTTGCACATCCGCGTGTTTGTGCGCCTGCACAGCGTCCCAGCGCGCCTGCAGCTGCGTCCACGCGGGCGCCTGCGCGCTGTGCGCGACCTGCGCCGCCAGCGGCTGGTTGAACAGCAGCGGCGCCGGGGTAAATTGATAGAACACAAAAACCAGCACGCCGATGAAGAGAATCAGCGCCTGCATCGGGATCTTCAGCGCGCCGTTGAACAGCAAGCCGAGGCGGCTCTCGGTGATGGATTTGCCGTTCAGGTAGCGGCCGACCTGGCTCTGGTCGGTGCCAAAATAGGCGAGCGCGAGGAAAAAGCCGCCGGTGAGGCCCGACCAGACGTTGTAGCGATCCTGCAACGCAAAGTGAAAATTCACAGGATTCATGCGGCCATGCACGCCGGCGATGGCGACGGCGTTGGCAAAAGTCACGTCCTTGGGCAGCCGCGCGACGATCACCACCGCCGCGATGACGATGCCGGCAAGCATCACAACCATCTGCTGCTTTTGCGTCTGGCTGACGGCGCGCGCGCCGCCGACGACGGTGTAAAACGTGATGAAAAGCCCCAGACCGACGATCGTCGGCTGCAGCGGCCAGCCGAGAATTGCCGAGAGGATGATGGCCGGGGCGTAAATCGTCACGCCGGTGGCCAGGCCGCGCTGGATGAGGAACAAGCTCGCGGCAAGTAGGCGGGTTTTCAGGTCAAAACGCGTCTCCAGGTATTCGTAGGCGGTGAGCACGCGCAGGCGATAGTAAATCGGAATAAACCAAATGCTGATGACGACCATGGCGATCGGCAGGCCAAAATAGAACTGCACAAAGCGCATGCCGTCTTCAAAGCCCTGGCCGG
>CAIPXZ010000012.1 GCA_903869075.1 uncultured Myxococcales bacterium
ACGGCAACGCCTGCACGGTCTTTGAAAAGTGCGCATCCGGCGTATGCCAGGGCGGCGCGTTGGCGACCTGCGAGGACGGCAACTCGTGCACAATCGACGTCTGCGCGCCGGCGACCGGCACTTGCAGCTGGTACGCCAAGCAGGGCAGCTGCGACGACGGCAACCCGTGCACGGTCGGCGAGGCCTGCGTTGGCGCGTTCTGCACCGGCGCCACAGTGTCGTGTGACGACGGCAACCCGTGCAGCGCGGACGCGTGCGTCGTCACCACCGGCGTCTGCGGCCACAGCCCGGTCAGCAGCCCAACCAGCTGCGACGACGGCGACGCGTGCACGACAGCGGACGCGTGCGTGGGCCTGACCTGCAGCGGCACGTCGATCGCCGGCAGCCTGTGCACCGACGGCAACGTCTGCACTGCCGACGTCAGCAACCCCGCCGACGGCACCAGCAGCCACGCGCCGGCGGTCAGCCCGTGCGATGACGGCAACCCGTGTACCGTCGGCGACGCTTGCGCCGGCGGTCTCTGCGTGTCCGGCGCGACGCCGCTTTGCGACGACGGCAACGCCTGCACGCTCGACAGCTGCAACCCCGCGACCGCCGCATGCAGCTCCACTGCGCTGGCCAACGGCACCACTTGTGACGACGGCATCGCCTGCACCGCCGCCAGCGCGTGCACCAGCGGCCTCTGCGCGCCGAGCGTCGCCAACTGCACGCTGTTTGCCGACAGCTTTGCTTGCGGCGAGGCCAACGCCGGCTGGACGCTGCCGACCGCCAGCGACACGACAGTGCTGTGGGCCATCGACCAGACGCCGGTCATCCCCAACAGCGCCAGCTACGGCTGCACGCTGAACTACAACGACGGCACCAACTACTGCGGCAATTTCAGCTTTTATTGCCCGGTGTTGCCGTCGCTGGTGGCGATCTCGCCCGTCATCGACGCCACCGATACGCATGGCATGCCGCGGCTGGCTTTTGACACCTGGTACCAGCTGGATGGCCCGCTGCCGGGCGGCACCGGCTTTGGCGACGGCAAGACCGACGTGCCGCTCGTCGTGCTGCGCGATGCGGCGAGCAACCAGGTGCTGGACCAGTTCCTGCTGTCCAAGTCGATCAGCGCGTGCAGCGGCCAGTGCCAGGGCGTGTGGCGGTTCATCTCGCTGGACGAGCCCAAGGTCGCCGGCCACCAGTTCCGCGTGGAATTGTCGCTGGCGTCGCCTTCCAACTGGGGCAACCAGGGCAAGGGCTGGTTCGTCGACAACTTCAAGCTGACGCGGGAATTCCTCAAGGAATCGTGCGCCAACGGCGTGGACGACGACGGCAACGGCAAAACCGACTGCGCCGATCCAGTTTGCGCTGGGCAACCGGGCTGTTGACGGGTACGCTGTGGCAGACGGCGGCTGCGGGGCCAACGTTTGCGGGTTTCCATACTACGAGGCAGCGATGAAAGCAGGGCGTTGGGCCGTGATGGCGGCGTTTTTGGGTGCGGCTTGGACCATGACGGGCTGCGGCAGCGATGCGGCGGCACCGGCGGCGGGCGATGACGCGGCGGCAGCGGGCGCGGTGGACGTCGCGGCGGATGTCTCGGCGACGGCGCCGGCTGGGCCGACTTTTGTGGCGACGTCCGGCGGCTGGACGATGCAGCCCAAGGACGAGATCACGATGTGCGTGCTCAAGCGCCTGGACAACCCGACGGACGTCTGGGTCACGCGCATCCGCACGCAGCTGTCGACCGGCTCGCACCACATGATCATCTACCGCTCGGACGCGACGGATGAGCAGCTTGTGCCGCAGAAATGTACGCCGTTCACCGAGACGCTGGCGGGCGGCAACGTGCCGCTGATGATTACCCAGGTGCCGACCGACCAGCTGCAGCTGCCGGCGGGCGTGGCGTTCAAGCTGGGGCCGCAGCAGATGATGCGCATCGAGATGCACTTCATCAACTACACAAAGGACGTGATTACGCCGCAAGGCACCGTCAATTTTGACACGATGGACCACGCGCTGGTGCACGACGAGGCGGACCTGCTGTTTTACGGCAACCCGGACTTCTCGATTCCCAAAGGCAAATCTTATTCGACGCCGTGGAAATACCTGGACGTGTGGCCGGGCAGCAAGATCTTCGCGCTCACCGGGCACACGCACGCGCTGGGCAAGAGCGTGGACATCGCGCTGGCGGACGGCGGGACGGTGACGGAGCCGTCGCTGATTTACCCGGGCGATCTGCCGTTTTCGTGGTCGGAGCCGCCGCTGGCGCAGTTCGACCCGCCGCTGGAATTCAAGGACGGCCAGGGCTTCCAGTACCGCTGCACGTGGCTGAACGACACGAACGCCAACGTCGGCTTCGGCGAGTCGGCAACCAAGGAAATGTGCTTTTTCTGGGCGTATTACTACCCGTCCAAGGGCTACCGCATGTGCATCAACGACGGCAAATACGCCAACTACACCGGCAGCGAAACGACGTGCTGCCCGGACGACGCGCTGTGCGACACAATCAAGGCGTACCTCGGCAAGCAGTAGGCGGCGAGCACCGCGGGGCTTGACAGCGGTGGCAAGGTGCGGCACTCTGTCGCCCGCCTCGAGCGCTGCTCGCGGCGGTCAAGCCGGCCCCGCGCCGGGTGCGATGCGCGCATAACTCAGCGGTAGAGTATCACCTTCACACGGTGGGAGTCCTAGGTTCAAATCCTAGTGTGCGCACCAAGAAAGCCTTCGGGAAACCGGGGCTTTTTCGGTTTTGGGGTATGGCAAAACAGTGGATTTGGTGACACCAGCAGGCCTTTGGTGACACCGCTGGTGACACCAGTTGGCGAGCATGTCTGAAGCGGACCAAACTGGGAACGCGGAAACAAGACGCATCAGTGCGCCCCGCTTGGAGTGCCGTTTGGCCGGTGACGCTCCCGTCGCACCCTCGATGCCGGCGCACACAATTGCCTCAGGACGGCCGATTTGCGTGCCGTTGGGCGCAGGATCGCCCTTTGCCGGCACAAGCTCTGCGGGCCAATCTTGGCGCTGGTGACACCGACCGCGTACTTTGGTGACACCGGGCTGGTGTCACCACGTCAGTTCATGATGCGGGTCAAGGCGGCGGACTTCTGCGCCAGCGGGACAGAGGCGTATCGCGCGGTCATTGCGACCGTGGTGTGACCCAATAGCTCGCGAACAGTAATTGGATCAACGCCTTCTGACACAAGAATCGTGTTCAATGAACGGCGCAGCACCTGAGCAGTCACACGCTGCCCTACCCCTGGGGCTTCGGAACAGAGGTTGCACGGCTTGGCAAGGCTCTGTTCCACGCGATATGTCTTGTTTTCAGAGGGAAAAACGACACTACCCTCGCCGTCATCCCACTGGACGATCTTGCCCGCCATTTGCTGCTTCTTGTGCGCTTTGAGAACCTCGACCAGACGCGGTATCAACGGCAACTCGCGTGGCGTGTCCGTCTTTGTGCGTTCAAGTGCGCCCTTGGTAGCCGAAAACCTCAGCACAACGTGCGGGTTCGGCCCTTCAAGCACTACATCCTTCCAGTGCAGCCCGTAGGCTTCACCCGGCCTGCAGCCTGTGTAGGCCATGACGCACAACTCCGCGTAACGTAAAGGCTGGTGCACCTCAACCGCGGCCAGGAAAGCTTCCAGTTGCGGTCGCTGCAAGGTCCGCGATTCCCTGACCTTTGGCGCATGTACTTTTGGGCCTTCGACACGCCGCGTTGGGTCTGGCAAGTTGTAATCGGCCGTGCCGTCGCGGAGCACTTGGCACAGCACGCGCCACCAGCCCGACACGGTGTCTGCTGAATATGGCTTGCCGGAGGGCTGCACCACGTTCTCAGCCCACGAGATCCAAAACTCCAATGTCATTCGGGAAATGGCGTCAAGCGGCAGATCGCCCAATGTGCGGTTGCCGATTCTGATCGGCAAACAATGCACACCCAGACGGTGCGTCCACTCAGCCGCGACGCCGGGCCGAAGCCTTGCGCTCTTGACCTCGAGCCACTGCTCCACGTAGGCGGTCAAGGATGGAACCGCCCGATTCGATAGGGATTGCAGCTCCGCTTCCGTGGTCGGCGGCGCCAACAGCCGCTCCTTGAGATCCGCGACCAGCCGGATCGCGTCCGCCTCCGTTGCCCCCAGTGGCAGCGACTGTAGCTTTGCCACCCGCTTGCCGCCCACGCGGGCTGTCACCCGGACGAACAGTTGGCCGTTCTGCTGCCGATACACGCCCGAGTGTCGCGTTGGTTGTCCCTGCATTTGTATTTCCTTTTGCGTAGTTGTCCAGCGTTTCACGCATGAACAGGTAGCTGGCCCGCTTGCCAGATTTGCCATCCGGCTCCCGCGCGACAATTACTCGTCGCACTCCGCGACAA
>CAIPXZ010000013.1 GCA_903869075.1 uncultured Myxococcales bacterium
CGCCGTCGTGCTGCCCGCCTCATTGCGCGCCGTCCGCACCGCCGGCTTGCCGTCCACAAGCAGCAGCACCGCGCCGCGCGCCGCCTGCGTCACGGCGATCATGGTGTCGAGCATCGTCTCCAGCAGGTGGTCGATGTCGTAATCCGCCGCCAGCTTGTCGGCAAACCGCGCCATCTGCCCCAGCAACCCGGAGCCGTCGTTCGGCGCCGGGCGAATGCCAGACGCGCGCGAGCGATCCGCGCCGACGTGAAAGCGCAGCGTCACGTTGCCGATGTTGATCAGGTCGCCCGGCTGCAGCAGGTGCTGCTCCACGCGCCGACCGTTGACGATGATGCGGTCGCCGTCCAGCAGCTCCAGCAACTGACCGCGCGGCGTCGAGCGGACTTGAGCGTGCACACCGGCAACGCCGCGTCCTTTCACATGAATCGCGGCCTGGCTATCGCTGCCGATGCTGCAAATCAGCTTGTCGACGGCGTGTGACGTGCTGACGATCCCGCCGGCACCCATTTCTTGCAGCCACGCTTGCGGATTCATGCCTCGCCCTCGCCTCGCCCCACGGCGCAATCAGGATGGCGCAGGTCGCGGTTGATGGCAATGACGCTACTTGGCGCCGCCGTTCCAGTTCACCGCGGCTTCGATAATTCCGGTGATCGCCACGGCAAAAAACGCGCCGCCCGCCGACAGCTGGGTAATCTGGTTCACGGTGCTCATGTGCCCCGGACCTTGCAACCCGTCGCGCTGGTTCAGGTAGTAGAACGCGCCGGAGACGCCCGCCAGCACAAGCTCGGTGGTCAAGAACGCCGCGCCTTTGCCCGGAGAATGATTGGCAAACTGCCCGACGCCCAGCGGCATGAACATCAGCCCAAACGGCGGCGGCTGGCCGATTTCGACCGGCTCCGGCACCTGAACGACGCCCTTGATGACGCCGAGGCGCACCAAGTTTTCGCGCAGCGTCTCAAAATCGGTAATCATTTTGGGCGGATAGACTGCCGGATCGAGCTTGTGCAGCGCGTCGCGGACCAGCAGCGCCGTAAACTCGTCATTCGCCTCGTTCTTGGAGCCGACCCACCACAGCGACGCGCCCAGGTACTCGCGCACCTGCCACTCGCGGCGGCGATCGACGCGCGGCGTCGGGTAGAGCAGGGTCCGCAGCTGCGGCACTGCGTTGTCAAAGTCCTGGTATTTGAAGGAGTTTACCGCTTCCTCAAACGTCGCTTTGGCCGGCGGCGTCGGCGCCGCTGCGCCCACCGGTGCGGCAGTCGGAGCGGGCGGCGCGGGCGGCGGCGGCTTGGTGTACCCCGGCGCGGCCAGCAGCAGCGTCAGCAGCACCAGCGCGCGAAGCACCAGGTGCATTGCTCCGCTGCGAGGTTCAGGACATGCGGCCATGACCGGCATGGTAAGGCAGTGTGCCGCGTTCGCCAAGGATTGGCTGCACGGCTGTCACAGCAGCGCCGCCAGCTCCGGCGCGCCCGCCGCCGCATACGTCAACCGGGCGTGGACCCGCGGCAGCAGCGCGTCCAGAACGTCCGGGTCCAGCGGCGCCAGCAGCGTCAGCAGGCCGACATCGAGGTCCAGACGCGACGTCGCCACCAGCAGCGGCAGCGCGGCGCGCTCGGCCGGGTTCAGCGGCCGCACCGCCTGGTAGGCGTCCAGCAACGCCCGCAGCCGCGGTCGGTCCAGCAGCGGCGGATCGGCCGCGCGCCCCGGCCCGCGCACGGCAAGCAGGTCCATCGCGCGCGCCAGATCCCAGACCAGCGGCTGCTGGTCTGCCAGGTCCCAGTCCAGCACCGCGAGCGCGCCATCGGGCAGCAACCGCAAGTTTTTCAGACTGAAATCGCCATGGCACAGCCCCTGCGGACACAGCGGCAGCGCGTCCCGCAGGCGCCGCGCCGTCAGCTCCAACAGCGGCGCGATGCGCGCGTGCAGCGGCAGCGCCGCCAGCCTTGGCTCCAGCGCCGGCACAGCCTGCAGCTCGGCCAGCCAACGCGCGCCCGGATGCGGTGCCTGCAGCAGCGTCAGCCCGGCGCGCAGCCCCTCCCGCGGCCGTGCCGCCACGTCCAACCCCAGCGTGTGCACCCGCGCCAGCGTCGTCCCCGCCAGCGCCGCGTGCGCCACAGTCGGCTGCAACGGCACGCCGCCGACATCCGCCGCCACGACGAGCCAATCGCCGTCAAAACCCAGCCACGGCCGTCCGTCCGCGTCCGGCAGCCAGCGCGGCACGCACAGGCCCCGCGCCGCCAGCAGCTCCTGCAGCTGGTGCGTGTACCGCAGCCCAGACTCCGAGCGCAGCGCTCCCGCCGCACGCTGTGCCCAGAACGTGCCGTCAGGCGTCGTCAGCCGCGCCGTCGTCGCGTGCGCGCCCAGCGATTCCCAACTCAGCGCCGTCGGCGCGGGCAGCGGCGGCTGCCGGGTCTGCAGCAGGGCGTCGATGGCCTGTGCCGTCGCGTGCAGCTTCGGCAACAGCAGGCGCCACAGCGCCGCCAGCGGCTCGTCCTCGGCCAGCCGATGCACAAGCCGCTCAGCGAGCGGCAGATCGCCCGCCCCGATCGCCTCCGCAACCGTTGCGTGGCCTGTCCGCTGCGGCGGCGGTAGCGGAGGCGACTGCGTTTGGCGGCGCTCCAGCCACGCCGTCAGCGCGGTGTCACCGACCTGCGCCCGCCGTGCCGCGTCGACCACCGGCGGTTCGGCCAGCGCCGCATCCAGCACCGCGAACTCCAGCTGCGCGCGCTCGGCGTCTGGCGCTACCGCCAGCGTCGCTTGCAGCCAGGCGCGCGCGGTCTGCGGGTCGTCGCAATCCAGCGCCAGGCACGCCAGCGCATACGGCACGATGTCCGAGTCCGGCTGCCACGCCCGCGCCAGCCGGTACGCGCGCTCGGCGTGCGCCAGGCGGCCCTGCGCGTGCAAGTCGCGCGCCCGGGCGAAGGCGTCAAGCCCGGCTTGCGGTTCATCAGCGTGGCCCGCCACCGTCGGCCCCGGCACCCGGCCGGCATGGAAGTGCAGCGTCGTCGGCAGCCCGCGCGCGCCGCTGACGTGGGCGTGCGCCAGGTTCGCGCCCGTCAGCAGCGCGCCCCGCAGGTCGGCATCGCGCAGGTCCGCTCCCGCCAAATCGGCTTCGCTGAGGTCGGCGTTGCGGAGATCGGCGCCGGTCAGGGTCGCGCACGTCAGGTCCGCCCACGTCAGCCGGGCACCGCGCAGCTGCGCCCCCGACAAATCGGCGAGTTGCAAGTTGGCGCGCCGCAGGTCGGCGTCGCGCAGGTCGGCGTGTCCCAGTTGCGCGGCAAAGAAGTTGGCTTCGCGCAGATCCGCCGGGCGGTCACCTGGCAGCGGCGCGCGCACAGGCAGGTGCATCGCGCCTACAGGCAGACCAGACCGAACTGGCACTTTTTGCCGGCCGGACACGCCGTGCCGCCGGTGCACAGCGAGATGCCGCCGGGCAAGCCGCCGCCGCCGAGGCCGAGGTCCGGGATGCACGCTGTCATCAGGCACTGTTCACCCGTCGCGCAGTCCGCGGCGGTCTTGCACTGGCCGGGGCTGGGCAGCGGCGTGTTCTTGGCCAAGCATTTGCCCAAGGTGCAGCTCTCCGTCGCGGCGCAATCCGCCGAGGTTGTGCACTGCGACTTGAGGCAGATGGCGATGAGGCACTGGTAGCCGGCCGGGCAGCCGGTCTGGCCGTTGCACAGCGGCGGCAAGCCTGGCAGGCTGGGAATGCAGACACCACCAGCGCACTGCAGCTGGCCAAGGCCGCCGATCGGAATCGACGGGCAGTCGGCCGAAGTCGCGCACTCGATCGCCGGGATCGCGCCGGGGATGCAGAAGCCCTTGAAACACTGCTGGTTATTGCCCTTGCAGTCGCTCGCCGCTTGGCATTGCGCCTTGATGCAGAGGCCGGCGACGCAGTTCTGGCTCGTCGAGCATTCCTTGTCCGTGGTGCAGCCGACGACCGGGATGATGTTCGGCAAGCACTGGCCCAGCAAGCACTTTTCGCCCTGCGGGCAGTCTGAGGTGTACTTGCAGCCGTCTGGCGCGCACGACGAGAGCTTGCACAGGAAGCCCGTCGGGCACTGCGCGTCGGCGGTGCAGAAGCCGGCGGGCACCGTCTGCGGCGGCACGCAGTTGCCGTTGTAGCAGAACGTCCCGATCTTGCAGTCATTTTGCGTGGTGCACGGCTTCGGCGTCAGGCACAGCGGCTCAAAGCACTGCTGGCCGGCGGGGCAGGCGGGCTTGCCCTTGCCGCACAGCTGTTCGGTGTCGCAGGCGTCGCCGATGCCGTCGCCGTCGGTGTCCTTTTGGTCCTTGTTGGCGACAAGCGGGCAGTTGTCGAACGCGTTCAGGTAGCCGTCGCCGTCAATGTCCGTGTCGCAGACGTCGCCCTTGCCGTCCTTGTCGATGTCGGACTGGTCGGGGTTGGGCACCAGCGGGCAGTTGTCGACGTTGTCGGGGATGCCGTCGCCGTCCTGGTCGTTGCTCTGGTCGCAGGCGTCGCCCTTGCCGTTGCCGTTGCTGTCTTTTTGATCCGGGTTCGGCAGCAGCGGGCAGTTGTCGGTGGCGTTGGGCACGCCGTCGCCGTCCAGGTCGCTGTCGCAGGCGTCGCCGATGCCGTCCTTGTCGGTGTCTTTCTGGTCCGGATTCGGCACGGTCGGGCAGTTGTCCTTGGTGTCCGGGATGCCGTCCTGATCCTTGTCGCCGATCGGGTCGCACGCGTCGCCGACGCCGTTGCCATCGCTGTCTTTTTGCGTCGGGTTGGCGACGTACGGGCAGTTGTCGGCGTTGTTGGAGATGCCGTCGCCGTCGATGTCGTTGTCGCAGGCGTCGCCATCGGCGTCGTGGTCGATGTTGGACTGGTCCGGATTGGCGACGTACGGGCAGTTGTCCTGACCGTTCACCCAGCCGTCGCCGTCGATGTCCTTGTCACAGGCGTCGCCCAAGCCGTCCTTGTCCTGGTCCGCCTGGTCCTTGTTGTAGTCCTGCGGGCAGTTGTCGAGCGCGTCCGGGATGCCGTCGCCGTCGCTGTCCTTGGTCAAGTCCACGTCGGTCGCCACGTCCGTCACGGCGTCATCAGCCGGCGGCACGTCGGGCGTCTCCGCATCGGGCTGATCCGCGTCGGTGCCGACAAACGCGTCATCGGTGGCAATCGTCGCGTCGATCGTGTCTGGCTGATCCGTCACACCAGTCGGCCAAAGCACATGAAACGTCAGGTAATTCGGTGGCGCGCTGTCCTGTGGGTAGGTGGTGACCGAAGCGCCGTCCGTTGCCCACACAAAATAGCGGACCGTGGTGCCGTACGCTTGCGGCGGAATATCCGCTTGGTACGCGTTTTGGCCGATCGCCGCCATGTCCGCCACGGCAAATTGCGCATCGCCCGAGCGCGCGTAATACAGCCGCACGTGCGTGACCGAGCGCGCGGACGTGACCGTCGCCCACACCGTGTACGGCTTTTGATCGTTGGAAGTGTCTGTGAGTTCCGTCACTTGGCGGATCTGCGGAGCCTCGTCGGACGCGCCGGAACAAGCCGTCACCCCCACCATCAACAGCATCAAGCCCAGCAGGATGCCTTGAGAAACGCGCGAACGTGCCATGGTCGACTCCGGAAAAGGCAGAAACCCGGGTGAGCGTAGCACAAATGGCGTGCGATGCTCTAGCGTTATCCGTGAGCTTCTGTGAGGTGTCTAGCCCGCGGACTGCCCCGCCAGCAGCCGCCGCGCGTGCTCCAGCGCCGACTCGCGCGTCTGGCCCGCCGCGCCCAGCATCCGCGCCAGCTCCAGCAGCCGGCCGTCGCCGTCCAGCGTCTCCAGCCGCGAGTGCGTGCGCCCCGCCGTCTCCGACTTGTGCACGCGCACGTGGCTGTCCGCCGCCGCGGCGACCTGCGGCAGGTGCGAAATCACGATGACCTGCTGGCGCCGCGCCACCTCGCGCAGGAACTGTCCCAGCACAAGCCCGGTCGAGCCCGAGAGCCCCGCGTCCACCTCGTCGTAAATCGCCGTCGGCAGGTGCAGCGCCTCGCTGCCATCCAGGCCCGCGCGCCGCACCGCCAGCAGCACCCGGGACAGCTCACCGCCCGACGCCACCTCGCTCAGCTTGCCTTCGCCCTCGCCCGTATTCGCCCGCAGCAGCAGGTCCGCGCTGTCCAGTCCCAGCGGCCCCAGCGCCTCGCCCGGCCGCGCGCGCACGTCCACGCGCAGCGCCGCCGCCGGCATCCCCAGCCGCCGCACGGTCGCGGCGATGCGCTCCGCCAG
>CAIPXZ010000014.1 GCA_903869075.1 uncultured Myxococcales bacterium
CTCGGGGTGCAACGATCGCGAATCCACCCGCACTTCAGCTAGCCGCCGCGCCTTTTGCGGCATTCTTGGCATCGCGTGGCGCCCGCAAATCCTTGAAACTTCTGCCGGCAGTCCGCGCACCAGAGTCCAACCAACGTCGAATCTGGCCGCACCGCTTGCCGCAAAGCACTTTCCGAAACTGGCCCAGCTACTCGCGCTGCACGCATCGAGCACGACTTGGTCAGATGCCGCTCAAGCCTGTCCTTGCGCACCGGTGACGAACATTTCGGACACGACTGCATGGTCATTTGCTGCTGCCTCGAGTTCTGCCCGGTCGCAACCGGTGACGCTGGCACCGCGTTCGCGAGCTTGCCGTGAGCCGCCATCTTCCAAAGCTCCTGCAGCTCCAGCGAGTGGCGCTTCGTGAACCGCACTTCGATTGCCCGGCCGGTCAGCGTAGCGGCGATCGAGCGTTTTGGAGGACCATGGTCATCGGCCCAAAGCCGCAAGATCTGGGCCTCCAAGTCTGGCGTCCGCTTGTCGCCGTTCTGCCACTTGGCGGAACACAATGCGCAAAGGGAGATGACGTTGCCGGGACGGTCGGTCCATGCCGCTTCGGCATGAGGGGACAGGTAGACTCCCTCGAAGTACGGTTGGCCATCGGATCCGCGCGCGAATACGTTGAGGTCACCGCAAATCTGGCAGTCGCCTCCGTATTCCTGCTGCAGGAACTCCCGGACGGCCTTGTCCTTGGATTCCAGGACATTTGCGGTTTGTGCCCGCAGCCGCTCGCTTCTGTTGGGCTCCGCGCTTCTGCGTTGGACAAGTTCCGTGCGAATTTGAGCCCTTCGCGCTTCCTCGTCAGGGACCGAAGTCGCAGCAATCGGGTCGCGCCGAAGCTTCGTCTCGCCAGGACGGTTGAATGCAGCTTCAAGGTTCGCGTGGACGCTTCCTGGCTTGGCCCGCGACGCCGATTGATCTTGAGGTTGGCCCGCAGGTCCGTGCGCGGTCCGACCCGCTGACGCTGGCGCTTGTGAAACGTTGACCGGCGAGCTGCGGGATGGAGTCGACAGGTTTACCGACCGCTCGCCACTCCCGGCGCGGCTGTGATCCACACTCGATCGGCTGCGCGCCGCACTCGGTGCTTCCTCATCACCTTCGTCTTCGTCGTCGTCATCAGCCTCGCCTTCTTCGTCTGCATCGGAAGTGGCACCATCGAACTGGTCATCGTCCTCGTCGTCACCGGTGGGAAATTCTCCTCCCGGACTTGGGTCTCCGGCGATTTCCTGCGAATCATCGCTTGGACCGTCGTCATCGTCGATTCCAGCCTCCGTATGCTCATTGGCGGGGTGCAGTCGCATCGTGCTGTCGATCGGAGGCGTACTTGGCAAGATGAGCCCGTTCTTCACCCATTTTTTCAGAAGGGGCTCTGTTTCCCTCTCGAACGCGTCCCGGACGAACTCGCGCAATGCGTCCGGTCCGAACGCCTTTGCCAGTTCCTCGCCCACCGCCTCGGCCAATTCGCCTGGTGTAACAATGGATTCGGCGAACCAGAGTTGGTTGCGTGTCGGGTCGAAGAACGCCCCGGCTGGGTCAGAATCCTCAACCGTTGCCCCGAGCAGCGAGTACACATGGCTGATTCCCTGGACACGGTCGACACGGGGCGCATCGACCGAAATCGGGCCGGACGTCGTGCGGAGTTGATCTGCCCACGCCGGCGAAGCCAGGAACGCACGAACCCAATCCCACCGGCGACGCAGCATCTCTGTCGTCTCGGCGTCTGGATGGCTCCTGCCTTCCGTCGTGCACTTCCGCTTCGCTGCGGATACGCGTTTGAGGCCGAGATGCTGGGATGCAAAGGACTCAAGGACCTGATACGGCCATGTGGCAATCTTGTCAGCGAAGAGCTTTGCCAAGTAGTCGTTGTCATTCACGAAGAGCTGGGCACTCGCAAAGAAGCCCAGCTGGTCGCCGCGCCGTCCCGGCCAGATCGCCTTCGTCTGCGCCCGCTTCCACTCTGATGAGAATTCGGCGGTAGCAACCTCGCCGCTGTCGGTGTCCAGGTACGCTGCAAGTTGCTGACACCCTTTCTGGAGCCGCATTAGGAGGGCATCGTCGAGGCGTCCAGCGCGCGCTTGCTCGTCGAAGTACTGCAGGTAGTCCAATGCTAATGGGGACTTGCGCACGCCGACCGTCTCAAAAAACTTGCCCAGCTTGGGATAGTGCGCCTTCAGGTGGCCCCGGTCATTTCCAAAAACGGTCGAGCAGTCATCCCAGAACAAGCTGCGCACGGACCGCCAAGGTGGGTTGACGGTGGGACAGTAGACGAGCGGCTCCTTCGCGAACTCCTCGGAAACGTCTGCTTCGTTCCGCGCCAAGAAGTTGTAGAGCGGCAGCACGTTCGCCACTTCCACTTCTGCCGCGCCCGTGGCGCACTCGCGGAGGCGGGCGACGATGTCATCAGAACTTGGCGCGCGTCGAACGCCAATTTGCTCGGCAAGCCACTTTGCCGCCACGGGCTTGAGATCAATGTTCTTGGAAAGATACGCAGCATCGTCACCCATGAGGGTGCGGTTCTCGGCAGTGTCGATGAACAACCGGTCGGGCAACTGACACTCGTCGTCCTGGTCAGGCAGCCACGCGGACTCTTTCAAGCGGCGAAACCACTCTGCATCCTCGCTCCGTGCACCCCGATCTCCGCCACGGGGGCCGTACGTCTTGCGCGAGGCGCGCGTCCGGCCGATCCATTGGAATTCGTTAGCGCCTGCGTCCCGTAGCACGCCAACCGCGAACTGCCATATCGTCACGGTCAGTTCTAGACCGGCGTGTTTGCCCGCATCGAGCGACGCCATCGCGGCCTGAAGTCCGTCAAAATGCCAGTCCTCCGTTGTTTCCGATGGCTGTACCCGGACGAAGCGCGGCGCGTCCGCAAGGCCGATCTGCTTGAAGAACTCCCGCCATTCTGCGGGCTTCTCGCCAGTGTTCAGGTAGTCGTCCCGGACAAACTTGGCTTCGGGCGATGGCTGGAAGAACCGCTCCAAGTGGGGTGAGCCCGTGTAGGTTGGCCCCAAGTAGATATCGGTGGCCCGGCCGCGCCACACCTTGTCCGGCGTCGCCGCTTCGCGGTAGAGCACGATCGAGATGCCTTTCACCGCCTCGATGACCCGTTGCTTTTCCTCGCCGCCGATCCGCTTCAACGCCTCCCGCACGTATCGTAAGTGGCGGATGCATTCGGCGGTGGAGACCGAGCCTTCGGCGTCGTACCGAGGCTTGATGACGCGTGTCACAAACGCTTCCGCGGTCAGCGGCAGCACGCCGACGTTCTGAAGAAACTTTCGCCCCGCTGCGGAGAGGGCATCCGCGACAATCGGAAGAGCGTCCCAGTCCTGCGCCAGTTCCGTCGCCTCCGCTTCGTCTTCGGTCGGGAAGAACAGGACTCCTGCGTCCGGTGCGACGTGATTGCCATCCTCAAGTCGCACGCACGTCAGATTCCTAACCGCGGCCCGATGCTTCGGATGCAGGTCCAAATACGCGTAGAGTTCAAGTAGCCACCGCGGACGGCAGGCGACCCACCACGCTGCTTCCTTGGTCGTAAGCCAGGCAAGACATTCAGTAACACCAATCGTTCTGACGCCAATGACTTCGCGCAGGTAGCGCGCCAAGTCGCTGTCGCCACTGGCCGCAAGCAGGTTACTCAGCCATTGTGGACGCTGGCGGTCGTGCACGACCTCTGCAAGCAACTCAGGCGTCAGGAGTAACGTAAGGGCCGATGAGTGCGCCAAGACAGCGTTCGCTCCCGCAACATAGTCGAGCGCGGACTTTGAAAGCTGCTGTGCGGGCAACAATTCCTCCGCCCTCAGAGCCACCGAGACCGCGTCGAAGACCGGCCGCAGGAGCGAACCGTCCGCGAACTCCGCCGCGCGGATCGGCATCGTGCTGAGGACTGCGGCGTCGAGTTCGCCGCGCGCCTTAAACCAGCGCAGAATCTCGACTGCCAGTTGGGCGACCTCCACCACGAGCGCCGTGTTGTGCGGATCGTCCCGCTTGATGTTGTCGCGCGCCGGTGTGGTATGGAACGGGCCCTGGACGATGAAGCCTGTCGCGGTCTTGATGTCAGTGGGAAAGTAAGCCGCAATCGTCGCGGCTGGATGGGACACGACGCGCAAGCGCTTCACTGTACTGTTTTCGGCCAGCGGAAACGCCGCTTCGACGGTCGAGAGTGTCTTTGCGCCGCCCGGCAACTTGAAGGTCACCGACTTCGCAAAGAGCACCCACGACTGCGGCGCTTCATCCCGTGAGCCGACGCGCACAATTCGCGCACCCGCATCCAGCGTCTCTGCGTCTTTCCGCGTGAGCTTGGCGACCTGCTTTCGCCCATCGTAGAAGCTGACCTCGCCCACGTGGTGCAGAAACAGCAGTGTCGACGGCGGCAGGCGCTGACTCGCTGTCAGAATCTCGTCCGCTGCCGTCTGCGGAGCGACCCGATTCGCGTCAAACGGCAACCGGATCAGCGTGGTCCATGGTGCCTCAACGGCTTCCGCCGCTATCGCCGCTGGCCGCACGAAGTGGCGGATCGCGAAGTGCTCATCCCCGGAGTGAATTTCTGGCGCGCCGGTGTACGCGTACACGGACTTGAAGCCGATGCCGAAGCGGCCAATCCGGTCAGAGACCGCCTTCTTCGTGCTCTGGCCAACGCTGCAGATGCCACAGACGTCGTCCGTGTTGAACAATCGTCCGTCGTGGCGGACCTCCAACGCGCGTTTGCCCACCCAGAACTCGACCTTGGTCGCCCGGGCATCCTCGGCGTTTTGGAGGAGCTCCAGGATGAAGTGGCTGCGCTCGGCGTAGAGCTCGCCGAGAAACGCCAAGTGGTCCGTCTCTTCACCGTACCGTCGTCGGTTTTCGACGTCCAAGGCCAGATAGTCAGTCGTCACGTTGGACCTCCACCACTGCGATTGCCAGCCTACGCCGCAGAATGTCCGCGTCGGAGCGTCTGAGCACTTGGTCGCGCGCCCCAGCTTGCTCGCGCTCGATTCTGGCCTTTTCTGCTGTCTTCATGCGCGTAATCCGCGGATCGCGTGCACTAGCAAGCTCCGCGCTCACTCTGGAAAGGCTCGCGCCGTGCCACGCATCCACGCCCGCCAGCTTGCGTTCCAGTCGCTGCACATTCAAGGCGCGGAGCGAGGCGACTTCGTCTCGCCAACGGGTATTCAGATGCTTCTCAAAGCGCTCTGGCAGGCCATCATGCACCGCCAGGTCGTCTGTCCTATTGGACACCGAAATGTTCGTGCTGCGCTGTACAAGCTCCATCAGTTCCGGTCCGATTGCCGTGCATGGCGCGCCGGTGTCCAGACACCAGGCCTCGGTGCGAAAGCGCAGTTCGGGAGCGACACCGACGGATTCCCAAAGCTCAAGGGCCACCGCGTAGGCTCCCGGCGGCATCGTTTGACTGCGAACAGCAACATGGGTTCCCAGTACACCCGAGTCGATCGCGAGGTTCCGGATTGCGGCGCGCGCAAGCGGGTGAACGGGTGTCACGAATGCGAGACTGCGGTGCTCCAGCGCCACGCTCGCGTCGAAAGTAAGCTGCAGCGGCGCCTCCCCAGCCTCGATCCACCGCACGAACTCGATGGAGGCGCTGTCGGTCGGCGCCGTCACGGCGATGTCTGCCGCGAGCCATGCGCGACCGCGTGCTCCCAAGTTCAGCGCAAAGGTACTAGATGGCAACGTGCAGGGTAGCAACTCGCCGCGGAGATGCGGTTGCGCAAGGAACCACTCGATGAGCTGTCGCAGCGCATCCGGAGAGACACAGCGCTCTGTCGTGAGAAGCTGTTGCGACTCTTCCAACAAGGCGTGGTCCAGTCCGAAAAGCCCCTGCGCATCCTGGCCCAGGCGCTCTCGTTCCTCGGTCAGGCGCAAGATGTTGTCCGCCACTTGGCGCGCGGCTTCGTCTGCCTGGCGTGGGGACAGCTTGGTGTCGTGGGCGATGGCGAGCAGACGCTCGCGCAGTTCCAGTTCGCCGAGCACGTCCTCGCAGTCGCCGATCGTATCCCGGAACACGCCCAACCGCTCGAAGCAGCGAAAGAAGATTCGCTCCTCCACGGTGCCGGGTGTGATGAAGTTGAAGATCCGTACCTTTGGACTCTTCTGGCCAAACCGGTCGATCCGACCGATGCGCTGCTCCAACCGCATCGGATTCCACGGGATGTCGTAGTTCACGAGGCGGTCGCAGAACTCGTAGTCCAAGCCTTCGCACCCCACTTCCGAAGAAAGCAGAACGTCGATGGCCTCCGGATTGTCAGCCGGCAGTCGGAATCGTTCGCGCAACTGGCTTCGGCTTGGCGTGCCGTGTCGTTCGTAGCCCCAGGCATCGTCGGGCGTCCGGCCGCAAATGAGCGCGACGCGTACTCCGGCTGCGGCGAGCAGGCCGTGAAGGTGATCCAGCGTGTGGAGGAAGAACGAGAACACCAGCGTCTTCGCAATCGGCTGGCCAGCTGCGTCACCCAGAACAATCGAGAGAAGCGCTTCCGCTTTGGGGTCTTGATCCGGCAGCGCCGCTGCGAGGTCGCGCAAGTCTTCCGCCGCATCGAGCAGGTCATCCGGCACCGGAAAGTCGTCTTCGTCCTCATCGCTCAGGGACCGTCGCGAGAAGCTGCCAGTGTCCAGAAACCGGTCGAGCATTGGAAGCAGCGCCGGCAGGCAACTCGCCACCTGGCGCTCCAACATGTCCAGAATCAGATTCACCACGTTCTCGTCGTGCCGCGACGCGAGCCACCGTGAACGGAACGCCAGCAGTTCCGTGTAGAAGTGCGCCTGCGGCTCGGTGAACGGCACCGCGATCGTATGTGGCTCGCGCAGCGTGAAGCGGCCGATGTCGCGTCTTCGGGTCCGGTTGATGACGCGCGCCAACGGGTGCAACTCTTCAAGGTCGCGAAGCAGGCGAATGCGATCTGGGTCCGTCAGCGGCGTTGGTTGAGCAAGCAAGGCCTGCGCGTCGGTGAACAG
>CAIPXZ010000015.1 GCA_903869075.1 uncultured Myxococcales bacterium
GGGCAGGGTTGTCCAAGGTCGTCGCCATCGCGCGCGGCAGTGTGCGGGCAAGCGCGCGCGGGCGCAAGATTGCGCCGCCCTTGGCGCCCGACCGCCAACGCTGCTACCTTACGCCGCGGGGAACCCCCGCCGAGGTCACATGCGCCGTCTCCTGTTCGCCATCGCTGCCTTTTCTGCCGCTGCTTGCCAGCCACCCGCGCCCGCCGTGCCCGCCGCTGCCGCGCCCGCCGCCGCCGCTGTCCCCGCAGCGCCCGCCGCGCCGACCTGTCAGGGCGCCGGCTGTGGTCCGGGCGACCCGCTTGCGCCGCTGCCGCCCGCCGCCACGTCCGCCGCCGCGCTCAGCCTGCCCGGCACGCGCTACGGCGCTGGCGTGACGCTGGCCACCGGCACGTCGGTCGCCGAGATCCTCGCGCATCCCGACGCCTGGTCCGGCAAGCGCGTGCGGATTGAAGGCGAGGTCGCCGACGTCTGCCAGATGCGCGGCTGCTGGATGGAGGTCAAGGGCGAGGAAGGCAAGACGCTCAAGTTCAAAGTGACCGACGGCCAGATCGAGTTCCCCAAGGATTCCGCCGGCAAGCACGCGGTCGCCGAAGGCACCGTCCGGCTGATCCCGCTGTCGCTCGAGCAGACCCGCAAGGTCAAGGCGCACGAGGCGGAAGAGCAGGGCAAGCCGTTTGACCCGGCGAGCGTAACCGCGCCGGAGAACCTTGTGCGGCTGGATGGCATCGGCGCCGTGCTGAGCGACAAGAAGTAGGAGCACACGATGGACATGCCGCTGGATTTCGCCACCTGGCTCGCCGCGAACCGCCACACGCTCAAGCCGCCGGTCGGCAACCAGCAGATTTGGCCCAACCGCGAATTCATGGTCACCGTCGTCGGCGGGCCAAACTCCCGCACCGACTACCACATCAACGAAGGCGAGGAGTTTTTCTGGCAGCTGGAAGGCGACATGACGCTGCGCATCTTGGAAGACGGCGTCAAAAAGGACGTGACCATCGCCGCCGGCGCGATGTTCCTGCTGCCCGGCAACGTGCCGCACTCGCCGCAGCGGCCGGCCGGCACCGTCGGCCTTGTCATCGAGCGCCGCCGCATGCCGCACGAGCGCGACGGCTTTTTGTGGGTCTGCGACGCCTGCGGCGGCAAGCTGTACGAGGAATTCCTCGCGTTGAACGACATCGTCGCCGACTTGCCGCCGGTTTTTGAGCGCTACTGGTCCGACCCGCGCCACACGACCTGCACCGCGTGCGGCCAGACCCACAGCCGACCACCGCGGGTCGGCTGATGCCCAAGGTCGACGTCCACACCCACATCCTGCCGCCGCAGCTGCCGCGCTGGGCCCGCCAGTTTGGCTACGGCGGCTTCATCGAACTCGAGCACCACGCGCCTTGCCGCGCGCGGATGCTGCGCGATGACGGCACGCTGTTTCGCGAAATCGAGGCGAATTGCTGGGATGCGGAGACGCGGCTGCGCGAATGCGCCGCCGTCGGCGTGGACGTGCAGGTGCTGTCGACGGTGCCCGTGCTGTTCGCCTACCACGCCCAGCCGCAGCACGGTCTGGATGTCGCGCGCTACCTGAACGACCACCTGGCCGGCGTGTGTCACGCGCAGCCGACGCGGTTTTACGGCCTCGGCACGCTGCCGCTGCAGGCGCCAGAGCTGGCGGTGCGCGAGCTCGAGCGCTGTGTCCGGGAGCTTGGCCTGGCGGGCGTGCAGGTCGGCAGCCATGTGCGCGGCGTGAACCTGGATGACGCGCAGCTGCGGCCGGTGTGGCAGCGCGCGGCGGAGCTGGGCGCGGCGGTTTTCGTGCATCCGTGGGAGATGATGGGCCAGGACACGATGCCGCGGCATTGGCTGCCGTGGCTGGTCGGCATGCCGGCGGAGTCGGCGCGGGCGCTGTGCTCGGTCATCATGGGCGGGCTGCTGCAGGATTTTCCGGCGCTGCGGCTGTGTTTTGCCCACGGCGGCGGCAGCTTTGCCGGCACCATCGGCCGCATCGACCACGGCTGGCAGGCGCGACCGGATCTGTGCGCGACACATATCGCCGAGCCGCCGTCGCACTGGGCCAAGCGCGTCTGGGTGGACGCGCTCGTGCATGAGCCGCGCGCGCTGGCGCTGGCGCTGGACGTGTTTGGCGGCGACAAGCTGCTTGTCGGCAGCGACTATCCGTTCCCGCTCGGCGAGGCGCACCCCGGCGCGCTCGTGGAAGCGCATGTCACCGATCCGCAGCTGCGCGCCGCGATTCTCTGGCACAACGCCTGGCGCTGGCTGGGTCAAGCCGCGCCGCCGAACTTCGCGACCTGACTGGACAAGCCGTCGCGGGCAGCTACCTTGGCAGCGGCTGGCGTCTCAACCGATGCCAGAGGCGAACCCAAGCGCGTGTCGACGAGCGCAGCGCCGCAGGCGGGCGCACTTGGCGACCCGGCGATAAGCAAAGGTACGTGAGTGATTCGCCGCCGATCGCTCAGGAGAAAATGCAATGCCCACACCGATTTGGCAGCTTGAGATTCGCGTGCATGACCTGCAGCGCGCCATCGCGTTCTACGGCAAGGTCTTTGACTGGGCGATCACGCCCGTCGCCGAGAACTACGCGATGGTCGACACCGGCAAGCCGCCGATCGGCGCGCTGTGGGCGATCGGCGATTCCGGCATGCCGCTGGGGATTGGCCACTACCTGCGCTCGCACAACTGCGCCGCGGACGCGCACAAGGCGGAGAAGCTCGGCGGGCGCATCGCCGTGGCGCACACCGTCGTCGAGGGCGCGGGCGCCTGGACCGACACGCTGGACCCGTGGCACAACGAGATCGCGTTTTGGCAGCCGGACACAGAGGACGTGCCGGAGCTGGCGGGATCTGGCGCCAATCCGCTGGGGCTCATCGAGCTGGGCACGAGCGATTTGCCTGCCGCGATGGCCTATTACCACGCGCTGGCCGGCTGGACGTTCGTGCGCGTGCCGGGCGGCACCGAGTACGCGCTGTGTACGCAGACGCACCCGCCGGTGGCGCTTGTCGGCGGCGTGGCGGGGGCGCAGCGGCGCGGGATTACCGATTACGTGCAAGTGGCGGACATCCGCGCGACGGCGACTGCGGTGGCGGCGCACGGCGGCGTGGTGCTGGACGTGCCGCACGCGCTGCCGGATGGCAGCCTCGTCACTGTCATCATCGATCCCGACGGCAACCAGCTGGCGATTGTGCAGAAAGCCTAGATTTTTCAGCGGCTACAGGCCAAACCAGTGCGACACGGTCATCCAGCCGCTGCCCAGCACTGCCGCGACCTGCTCGACGTGGTGCGCTGAAGCGCGCGCCGCCGCCACAGCGATCGCTCCACCCATGCTCAGCGCCGCGCCGATGTCCAGCTCCACCGAGCCGCCCAGCGACGCGCCGACGCCGAGCGCCACGGCCGCCTTGGCCGAGAGCTTGAGCTTGCCGTGGTCGTAGCTGATCTCGCCGTCCAGTGACGCGCCGATGCCGGCTTGCGCCGCCGCCGTGACCTTTCCGGCGACCGGGCCGACGTGGCCGTGCAACTCGCCCGAGGCCTCCGCGCCAGCGAAGCCGCCGACCTGACCCTTGGCGCCGACGAATTCCTTGGTGATCGCGACCTTGCCACCCGCGCCCACGCGCGCGCCGGCGAAGCCCTTGGCCTTGCCGCCAATGCCCGCCGTTTGGCCGAGAACCGCCGCGCTCGTCGCGTCCGCGCTGCCGCTCGCCTCGACGCCGGCCTTGGCCGACGCGTTGCCGCTGACCTCCGCGCCGTCGCTGCCGATCTTGTACTTGGCGTTGGCGCCAGCTTCCGCGCCGGCGTGGATGTCCCCGGCGATGGCGGCGCTGCCGTATTTGCCCTTGGTCGCCGCTTCGCCGCCGATGCCGACGCGCGCGCCCACGCCCGCCGTCGCCGCGCCGCTGGCCAGCTCGCCTTTGATTTTGCCGATTTTGCCGTCTTTTTCGCGCTCGCGCACAAGCTTGGGCTTCAGCTCGTTTTCGGCGCTGCCGCCCGCCCAGGTCTGCGTGTACGCGCCGTGGCCGAGATCGTTCTTCGGCGCCGCCGCCAACATTTCCTTTGTCGGATCGACGCTGGCGACCTTCGGCGGCTTCGGCTTGGCGGCCTCTTTGCCAGCCGCATAGCCCGCGGCATTGGCCGGCTGCACAAGCGCGGCGCCTTCCTTGTAGTTGGCGCGTGCCAGCTGCTCCGCCAGTGCGCCCGGTGCCGCTGGCGCTTGGGCGGCGCCGCTGGACGGAGCGCTCGCGGGCGTCTGGCTGTCTTTTTTCTGGAGCTGCGGCATCACGACGTCCTGCGGTACAACCGGCGCAAGCGTCGCCATTTGCCGGCCGAGCGTCAAGCGTTGCCGCCCACGCGCTGGGGTCTGCAGACCCTACTTCCGCCGCTGGCCGCGACCGATCCGTGACCGAATTGTTGCCTCCGGCCGACGGCTTTTGCCCGCCGCTCCGGTATTCTCCGCCGCCCGCGGGTGCTGCAGCCTGCGCGTGGAGTTCCCGTGCCGCCCATCGCCCGCCGCTACGACCGCCCTTTGCCCGACACCGACGCGCTGGCCCGCGACATCGACGCGCTGCGCAAAGAGCTCGATGGCCTGCGCGGTCCGGCGGATCTGCAACAAATCCGCGGGTTTGCTTTGCTGGCGTGGCTGCTGCTGTTTGTCGGGCTCGCCGGCTCGCTGTGGGGGCTGAACCCGCTGTCGCCCATCCTGATGGCGCTGGCGGCGTCCACGCGCTGGATGATCGTCGCGCACCACACCGGCCACGGCGCGCTGGATGGCCTGTCTGGCGTGCCCAAGCACTGGACGTCGCAAGGTTTTGCCCGCGGATTTTGGCGCTGGCTGCAGTGGCCGGACTGGATCGAGGCGTCGGCGTGGCACCGCGAGCACAACTTGCTGCACCACGGCTACACGAATGAAGGGCCGGACCCGGACGTCGTCGAGGCGCAGATGCGCTGGCTGCGCGAGAGCCGGCTGCCGGTGCCGGTGCGCTACGCCGTGGCGTTCGTGCTGGCAGCGACGTGGCGCTGGCTGTATTACGCGCCGAACACGACGGCGTGCCTTGTCGAAGCTGGGCGCAACCGCGCCGACGCCGCGCCGCTGGCGGATTCGGCGACGACGCTGCGGACCTGGAGCCCGTGGACGCCGGTGGGGCGGCGGCTGTGGCTGCATTCGTGGCTGCCGTACGCCGCGTTCCAGTTTGGCCTGCTGCCGGCGCTGCTGCTGCCGTGGGGCGTACACGCGTGGGCGGTCGGCCTGCTGCACGCGGTTTTGGCGGACATTTTGACGAACCTGCACACGTTCGTCGTCATCGTTCCCAACCACGCCGGCGACGATCTGGTGCGGTGGCCCGATCGCGGCCGTGGCAAGGGGACTTGGTACCTCCGGCAGATCTTGGGTAGCTGCAATTACCACACCGGCGCGCCGGTCGGAGACTGGCTGCAAGGCTGGCTCAACTATCAAATTGAGCACCACGTATGGCCAGATTTGACGCCGCGGCAGTACACGGCGGCGGCGCCCAAGCTGCGGGCGATCTGCGCCAAACATGGCCTGCCGTACGTGCAACAGAGCGTGTGGCAACGACTTTTGAAGATGCTGCGGATCATGACAGGGCAGGCGACGATGCTGGCGCCGCCGGAGCAGCCGGCAAATGGCGAGAATTGACGGTGGAATCGCTGGAAAGTAGATCTGTGTAAACGTGTAAAGACGGCGTCTCCGGGTCGAGTGGACCGGTTGGCTTTGCTCGGGCCGCTTGCGATTATCCACGCGGCTTGGGGGGATTTCGTGCACAAGGAACGTCGGCAGCATCCGCGCTATATGGCGCTCGTCAAGACGACGGGCCGTGTGGGCGATGAGACGTATCCGCTTGTCTGCGCCAACGTCGGGCCTGGTGGTGCCTTCTTTTCGAGTCGGGCGGCGCTGGTGACGGGCTCGCGGCTGCGGCTGTCGCTGCGCGCGCCGGGGCACAACGCGCCGTTTGTCGATTTGGTGGCGGAAGTCGTGTGGTCCAAGCCGGCAGGTGGCTCGCAGGCGGCGTCGGTTGCGGTGCGCTGGCTGCAGGCGGAGTGCGCGGCGGGCGCCGAGCCGCTGCGGGCGCTGTTGCGCGGCTTGCTGCGGATGCAGGACATCGGCGAGCTCGATCGGACCACGACGCGCTCTGCCTCTTTCGACTTCACACAGCAGCAGCGCATCCGTGCCTCGCTGGCGGACTCGTCGGCGCGCGCGTTGGCGGCGACCATGCGGCCGATGGTGGTGCCGATTACCGCGCCGCAGCCGGTGGTCAAGCCGGAGCCCACGCCGCCGCCGGTCGGCAACTCGACCGACCATGTGGTGCCGCTGGAGACGGCGTTCGAACGCCGCGCTGCCGCGCGTAAGGGCGCAGGCCTGCAGACGTTTTCGACGACGCGCTCGATCTCGGGGCCGCACGAGGCGATCCGCGAGCGCACACCGCAGTACACCGGCGCGCCGAGCCCGCCGCCGCCGACGGTCGCGCGCGCGCCGCAACCGGGCCCGCACGATGAGACGAACCCGCTGCCTGAAGCGTCGCTGCGCCAGACCCAGCCGCCGGCGCCGCGGCCGGAGTCGGCGGGCATCAGCATTCCGGCGCTCACGACCCGCGAGCCGCCAGTCGGTCAGCCGCGCATCTTCGCCGCGCCGCCACCGGGGACGCCCGCCCCCGTCGCGCCGCCGCGGCCGCCGTCGGGGACGTTCACGCAAGCGTCAGCGGAGCCGGCGTCCCAGTCCCGGCCGCCGGTGGTCCCGGACGAAGCCCCGCCACGCGAGCCGTCGAGGCCGCCGTCTGGCGCCTTCAGCCACGCGCCGCAGGAGCCGCCGCCGCGCCCCGCGTCGGGGGCGTTTGCGCTCGCGCCGCGTGAGCCTTCGCAGCAGCCGCAGCCCCAGCATCGCCCCGCGTCGGGCGGCTTTGCGCTCGTGCCGCGCGAGACGGCGCCGCGGCCGGCCAACGTCGTCCCGGTCTCGACGTCCATGGCTTTTGAGCCGCCGTTTCAGGTGCGCCCGGCGACCCCGCCGACGCCCGCGCCACTGTTTCCGCCGCCGCCGCCCGCGCCCGCGAGCACGCGCGCGGCCGAGATTCCGCCGCCGCCGGGCTTTGTGCCCGCGACCGGTGGCAAGTCGCCGTTTGCCGCGCCGCCGAACACCCCGCATCCGCGCCCAGCGCCGGTCCTGATGCCGCCGGCGGACGCGGCGCGCAACGCGGGTTCGTCCAGCCGGTCGTCGCGCGGCGATGCGATGGGTGGCTCACAAGTCTCGAGTTCGATGGGCGGTTTTGCCATGCCGCACGTCAAACCAGCGCCGGTAGATGAACAGTCGCGGTCCTGGCCGACCGGCGTGCCACGCGTGCTGGCCGAGCGCTATGCCGACCTCGTGCTGCTCGGCCAGGGCGGTCACGGCGTCGTGTTCCGCGCCCAGGACTTGCTGCTGGAGCGGTTCGTGGTGCTGAAGTTCCTCGCCGGCACCGGCATGGCGCCGGAGCAGGCGCGCCGCTATTTCCTGCGGGAATTCAAGGTCGCCGCCGACTTGCTGCACCCCAACATCGTGCGGCTGTACGACATCGGCAGCGCCGACGGCACGATGTATTACACGATGGAGTACGTGCCCGGCCACCCGCTGGGCCATTATCTCGGCAAGAACGGCCGGCTGGACGACCACAAGTTCGTGTTTTCGGTGTTCAATCAGCTCGCCGCGGCGCTGGACCACGCGCACCGGCACGGCGTGCTGCACCGCGACGTCAAGCCGAACAACGTGCTGGTGGCCGATGACGGCTCGGTGCGGCTGTTCGATTTCGGCCTGGCGCGGCTGCTTGCGGACGGCAACAAGGACCAATCGATGGTCGTCGGCACGCCGTTCTACATGGCGCCGGAGATGCAGCGCACGTCGCCGATTGACTCGCGCGCCGACCAGTACGCGCTGGGTGTTGTGCTGTACCGCATGCTGACGGGGCGCGTGCCGTTCGCCGACGGCAACGTGTTCCTCGCGCACGCCATCGCGCCGGTGCCGGATCCGCGGGTGTTCCACGCCGAGCTGCCGGCGGCGGTGTCGCCGATCATCATGAAAATGCTGGCGAAGACGCCCGACGAGCGCTACCCGGATTGCGCCGCGGCCGCCGCCGAGCTGTTGCCGGTGCTGACGGGCGGGCGGACACGCGGCTGACCGTCAGAGCACCGAGCTGGCGATGTCCGTGCGCAACTGCTTGCCGTCAAACTGGATTTCCGCCGCCCCCGCATAGGCCCGCGCGCGCGCCTGCGCCACCGTCGCGCCGAGGCCCGTGACAGCGAGCACGCGCCCGCCGGCGGTCCGGACCGTCGCGCCATCGGCTTGCGTCCCGGCGTGGTACACGAGCACGTCCGGCAGCGCCGCCGCCGCCGCCAGACCGTGGATCACGTCGCCGGTCCGCGGCGTCCCCGGATAGCCCGCCGCCGCCAGCACAACCGTCACCGCCGCCGGCACGTCGTGCGGCAGCGTCTGCCCAGCCAGCTGCCCGGTCGCCGCCGCCAGCAGCAGGTCCGCCAGGCGCGCGCCCAGCCGGGGGATCAGCACCTGCGCCTCCGGGTCGCCAAAACGCACATTGTATTCAAGCACTTTGGGGCCGTCTGCGGTCAGCATGATGCCGGCATAGATCACGCCGCGAAATTCCATGCCGTCGGCAAGCAGGCCCGCCAGCGTCGGCTGCAGCACTTCGGCGTCGATGCGGCCGCGCGTCGCCGCGTCCACGTTGGGCAGCGGACTCACCGCGCCCATGCCGCCCGTGTTGTCGCCGCGATCGCCGTCCAGGATGCGCTTGTGGTCGCGTGCCAGGTCCAGCGGCAGCAGCGTCTTGCCGTCGCACAGCGCCAGCGCCGAGATCTCCGGACCGACCAAGCGCTCTTCGAGCACAAGCTTGGCGCCCGCCTCGCCCAGCGTGCGGTCGCCGAGGAACGCCTGCACCGCCGCCTCCGCCTCCGCCCAGGTATCCGGCACGACGACGCCTTTGCCCGCCGCCAGTCCGTCGGCCTTGATCACCGGCGGCGTCGCGAACGTCCGCAGCGCCGCGCGCGCCGTCGTCAGGTCAGTCACGGTGACGTGGCGCGCCGTGGGAATCCCGTGACGAATCAAGAACTTCTTGGTGAAGTCCTTGGACGCTTCCAGCTGCGCCGGCGCCTGGCCCGGGCCAAACACCGCGAAGCCGTGGGCCCGCAGCACGTCCGCCAGCCCCAGCACCAACGGCGCCTCCGGGCCAATGACCACCAGATCGACGTGCTCGGCTTGCGCCGCGGCGAGAATTCCGGCGACGTCGGTCGGCGCTACCGCCAGCGCGCGCGCGTGCTGCGCCATGCCCGGATTCGGCTGCGTCGCCAGCACTTCCGCGCCGGACTGCCACAAGCCGTGCACAAGCGCGTGTTCACGCCCGCCCTTGCCAACCACCAGCACTTTCATGGCGCGACCTCAGTGGCGGAAGTGGCGAAAGCCCGTGAATACCATGGTCATTCCGGCCTTGTCCGCGGCGTCGATGACTTCCTGGTCTTTCTTGGAGCCGCCCGGCTGCGCCACCGCCTGGATGCCGGCTTTGGCCAGTTGCTCCACGCCGTCGGCGAACGGGAAAAACGCGTCCGAGCCCGCGGCGATCGGCTTCATGTGCTTGCGGACCTTGCCGGTGGCGATGATCGCCGAGTCGACGCGCGACATCTGGCCGGCGCCAACGCCGACGGTGCCTTGCTCGTCCGCGGTGACAATCGCGTTGGATTTCACATGCTTGGATACGCGCCAGGCGATGTCCAGCGCCGCCCACTGCGCCTCGGTCGGCTGCTTTTTGGTGACCACCTGGCCGCTGCGCACGTCCAGACCGCCGAGATCCGGCGTCTGCATCAGGATGCCGAACGCCGTCGACTTGACCACGCGCTTGACGTTGTCCAGCCGCGGCGCACCCATCGTCACGACCCGCAAATTCTGTTTCGCCGCCAGCACTTCCAGCGCGTCTTCGTCGAACGACGGCGCGAGGATGACCTCCAGGAAGCGATCGCCAACGGCGCGCGCCGCGGTGACGTCAAACGCCCGGTTGACGGCGAGGATGCCGCCAAAAGCGCTGACCGGGTCGGCTTCCAGCGCGCGCAGGATCGAGCCCGCGACGGACGTCGGCACCACGCCCACGCCGCACGGATTTGTGTGCTTGATGATGACAGAACCCGGCAAATCCTTAGGCAAATCACAGACAAGCGCCCACGCCGCGTCGGCGTCGACCAGGTTGTTGTAGCTCAGTTCCTTGCCCTGGTGGACCTTGAACGGCGCGGCGTCGACGAGCACCTTGGCGTCGTCGTTGTACCGCCACGCGCTCTGGTGCGGGTTTTCGCCGTAGCGCAGCTTGTCCGGATGCGTCAGCGGCACCGTCATATCGCCTTCAGTAATGCCCAGTTGGCCGCCGAGCCAGCTGGCGATCGCCGCGTCATACGCCGCCGTGTGGGCAAACGCCTTCTGCGCCAGCTGCCGCCGCGCGGTCTCGTCCACGGCGTTGGTCTGCAGCGCGTAAATCAGCCCCGGATAGTCGTCCGGATCGACGACAACCGTGACAAAAGCGTGGTTTTTCGCCGCCGAGCGCACCATCGACGGCCCGCCGATGTCGATGTTCTCCACCGCCTCGTCCCAGGTCACGTGCGGCTTGGCGACCGTCTCGCGAAATGGGTAGAGGTTGACGGCGACGACGTCGATCGGCCCGATGCCAAATTCATCCATGGAAGCAAGATGTTCCGGGTTGTCACGCCGCGCCAGCAGGCCGCCGTGGACGTTGGGATGCAGCGTCTTGACGCGGCCGTCCATCATCTCGGGAAAGCCGGTGATGGCCTCAATCGGCGTCACCGGCACGCCGGCGTCAAAGATGGCCTTGGCGGTGCCGCCGGTCGAGACGACCTCGTAGCCGAGCGCATCGAGCGCCCGCGCCAGCTCCACCACACCGCGCTTGTCTGACACTGAAATCAACGCCCGTCGCTGCATGACCATCTCCTTGCGCAGCCGCTGGGGCTGCGGGCCGGGAGGCTAGGCGATCGCCGGGGGAGTTGCTACGGGGCGGTTGAATTTGTCACCACGGGTTCACTGGACCTGAGGCTGCCGCGGCCTGCCGGCTCGCGCTGCAGCTCTTCACCGGTCTAGGAGCGGAAGACCGTCTCGAGGTCGACGGCGAAGTCCTGCGCCTGCAGCTTCTCCAGACCGCTCACTTCCACCTGGCGGATGCGTTCGCGCGTCAGGTTCATGATGGAACCCACTTCTTCCAGCGTGATCCCGCCGCGATCGGCGATGTCCAGGGCGCACGTGTCTTCCATCTCCCAGACTTCCAGGTCGGGGAAATTGACCTTGATCGAGCCAGTCACCGGGTTCACGTCCAGGTACAGATGCTGCTTGCAGGACACATACGGGCACGGGCGGATGCCGCCGACGCACTCGGCGCGCGTCTGCGGCCGCAGGTACTCCAGCTCGGCGGCCAGGTCCTTGCCTTCCTGGATCTCAGCGCGGGTCAGCCGCCGCATCGGAATCGTTCGTGAACGCTGCCTGTCCCGCTTGATGTCCGCCATGATCGACCGCCTGCTGTCCTGGAATCCGTCGCGCAAAACCGCCGTTCGCCCCATGTGGGCCAGATTGTCGCTCACGATTCCCCCCCGAGAAACTCGTTGCCGATTGCCCTGTTGCGGCTTCCGTCCAGCGCCTGTGCCAGCGGACTTCGCAGCGCGTCGTCGACGTCCCGGATGATTGCGGATCGCGCCGAAGTTGACAAGTGTCCAGCCCGAAACGAGGCCATCCGCCGATCCGGCGATTCTGCGGACATCCTGTGCGCTGCGCTTCGTAATGCGTTGAAAATATGTGGAAATGATAGATCGCGAAGACTAGACAAGTGTCAAGTCGGCGGGTCGTCATCGGCGCGGAGCGGCCGTGATCACAACTCGGCGGCGTTGTTGCAGCTCGAAGGCGAAGTTTCAGAACACATTGAAATTATGCAGATAATCAGCGCAACTGCCAAAACCCGCTCTACCGACTAGACGTTTGGCAAGGCTGCAAACGTCAGTTACCGATCGTCTGTTGCCGATCGTCAACCAAAAGTTCATGGACTTGGCGATCGATACCTAGACAAATCACGAGTTTTGGCCGCAGTTGGACACGCGCCGGCCTTCTTGCTATCTGGGACCCCGGAGGCCGTGGATGCAGGCGTTGGTGCGAATTGTGGCGGCGATGGTGCTGGCGGGGCTGCTCGGGCTGGCGGTGGGTCTGGGGCTCGGCTGGCTGACGCTGGGGCGGCAGGGCGCGGCGCCGGATGGTGTGCCAGTGGCCGGACCGTCGCTGGCGCCGGAGATCGCGCTGCCGGAAGTGCAGACGCCGAGCGCGGCGGTCGACGTCGCCAAGCTGATGGCTGAACAGCCCACGGCGAGGCCGACGGTCAAGGCGCCGCAGCCCACGGCCAACGCCCCGGACGTTGTGGAAGAGACGCCGCTTGTCGGCGATCCGAGCCTGTTGCCGCGCGGTCCGGGCCACACGGCGCTGCTGGACCTGGAGGCGGCTGGGCTGCCGTCCGTTCAAGTGCGGCTGGGGACACTCAACCGTGATGGCGCCGCTAACTGGGCGCGTTTTGCCAAGAATCCACGCGTGGCAACGCTTGCGGGCCCGCAGGCGCGCGTGGAGCTGCTGCACCTGGGCTTTGACGCCGAGGCGCGGCCGGTGCTGGCGCACATTCGCACGGTGGACGACGCGCGGCAGGAAGGTATCGTGGCGCTTGTGACCGGCGACGTGCGCGTGCCGGTGCTGGCGGACCCGGATCCGCCGGTGCTGGCGCCGCTTGTCCGCGCGCCGCAGGATGCGCCGGAACCGGAGTAGCCGCGGCGAGCACGCCGACCCCGAACTTCGCTCCGGGTTGGCGCACCAGGCTTTCTTGCCAGAGATGGGGGCGCGCCGCCCCCAGACCCCCGCGTCCAGCAGCAGCCGCTGCTGGCGTACCCCAAATCACAAACCCGGAATGGGTTGCGATTCGGGGTACTAATCGACGTGTAGGTTGAGCTCGAACGGCAGCAGCACCCCGACGCGCTGCCAGGTGACGCGCCCGTCCCTGTCCAGCACCACTGTCGTCGGCAGCGCGCGGACCGGCCAGTCGTGCTGGACCTCCGCATCGGCGACGATAATTTGAAAATGCCGCTTGTTTTCGCGTAGGTACGTCGCGACGTCCGCCGTGTCGTCCATCGCCACGCCGACCACGCGCACGTCCGGGTGGCTGCGCGCGTACTGGTCTACCGTCGGCGAAGTCAGCTTGCACGCGCCGCACCAGGTCGCCCAGAAGTAGAGCACCACCGGCTTGCCGTGCAGCGCCGCGAGGTCCACCGGCTGGCCGGCGACGTCCACGCCCTTCAGCGGCGGCGCCACCGTCGTCGGCAGCGGACCGCCCCGCAGCGACGCCAGCACCAGCACCGCCACCACGGTCAGGAACACGCTCCAGACCACCGAGCGCACCCAGCCCAGACCCTGGCGCACGATCGGCGGCGGCATCTCGTCCATTTACGGCATCCCTGCGGGCACAGCCGGCGCGCCCTGGCGATGTAGCGCCTCGCGCGGTCGATGCGCTTCCACCGCGACGCTGCCCAGCATTTCGATGCGCGCGTGCTCCAGCCGCGCCTTCGCTTCGTCGGGCAGCAGGCACTGCTCGTCATTGTCGCAGACAAACCGCACGTGCATGTGGTTGTCGTGGCCGGCGAGGTGGCGAATGATTGTCTCGTGGGCGTTCTCGATCGGCCGCGGCCACTGGAACCACGCCTTCAGGTGCTCCTCCGGCTCGCCGGCGCGCAGCCCCGCCTCGTACAGCGGCTGGTGCAAGCTATAGTCGATAAAGGCGAACTGCAGCTTGCCCGTCGCCAGAAACGCCCGCAGCAGCTGCCACGTCCGGTCGGCGTCCAGCGTGTCCGGCGTCGCGCCGCCCAGCCACTTGCGCTGGTGGGCGCCGCGAAAATACAGGCCAACGTCGGCGTCAATGCCGCCGCGGTGCGACTTGTGCGGCGGCAGGCAACCGCCACCTTCCTTGGACAAATCGCCGATAATCAGGTGCGGCATCAACGGGTTCTGCCGCTGCGTCGCGTGCACGCCGATGCGGATCGCGTCCACAAGCAGCGGCTTGCCCCAGCCGCGCTGCGGGCGTTGGATGATAAAGTGCTCGTCATCGCCCTCCAGCAGCACGCCGCCCTTGAGCGTCACGCCGTCGTGCGGCGACTTGGCGACCAGGTAGCGCTTGCCCGCTTTGAGCTTGGCCGTCGTGCCAAGCGCGTTCCAGCTGCGCAGCGTGCCCTCGGCGATGCGGTAGCGCTTGGCGAAACTGCCGACTTTTTCATTCTTTTTGGCCACGCCATACTTGCGGCCGCACACCGACACTGTCTGGCTCTTCTTCTTCTCCGCCGCGGCAAACTTCTTGCATTGCGCGGTCTTGGCGGTCTTCTTGTCGGCGCACAGCTTCTTCAGTTTGGCGCGCTCGGCGGCGTCAGCGCGCTCCTGCTCGTCGGCGAAAAACTTCTTGCACTGCGCGGTCTTGGCCTTCTTCTTGTCGGCGCACGTCGTCTTCAGCGCCGCCAGCTGCTTTTTCTCTTTGGCGCTCAAGGCCTTGGGCTTGTCGTCGTCGTCCTTGGCGCTCTTTTTCTCCGCCTTGTCCTTGCCCTTGGCGTCCTTGGCCGGCGGCCGCTCGTCCTTGGCTTTGCCCTTGGGCGGCGCGGAATTCTGGCTCGCGCGCAGCTGCACGCACTCGCGCGTGTCGTGGCGCTTCGGGTCGGCGCAGCGCTTGGCCAGCGCCTTGTCCACCGGCGGCGCCGTCGGCTTGGCCGCGGTCTTTGCCGGCGCCGGCTTCACCGCCGCGGGCTTCGCCAGCGCCAGCGTCGGCAGCCACAGCAGCAGCAGGCTCGTCAGGATTCGCTTCGCAAGCACCACGCGCACGCTCCGGCCCGGCTTGGGCAGCCGCAGCGTTCCACCCAAAGGCCGCCGCGTCAACGTCTTGACGCCCAGCTGCCGCCGGGGCAGGGTGCGCGGCTGGAGGTGCGCCGTGATCCGCGTCTGTTTCGTCTGCCTTGGCAACATCTGTCGCTCGCCGCAAGCGGAGGGCATCTTTCGCAAACTCGTGCAGGAAGCCGGGCGCGAGGGCGAATTCCACATCGACAGCGCCGGCACCGGCGGCTGGCACGCCGGCGAATTGCCCGACCCGCGCACCCGCGCCACGAGCGCCCGCCGCGGCGTGGTCCTGAGCCACCGCGCGCAGCAGTTTACCGCCAGTCATTTCAGCCAGTTCGATCATGTGCTGGCCATGGACCGCAGCAACCTGGCGAACCTGCGGGCGCTGGCGCCCGATCCGGACGCGGCGCAGAAAGTGCGGCTGTTGCGCGATCACGACCCGGCCGGCAGCGGCGACGTGCCCGACCCGTACTACGACGCAGACCACGGTTTTGACACGGTTTTTGACCTGTGCGAGGCCGCCTGTCGCGGCTTGCTTGCGGAGCTTGCGGCTACGCCTTGAGCCGGTCCAGCAGCGCCTGCCGCACCGCGCCGGCGTCCGCTGAGCCGCGCAGCTGCTTGAGCACCTGGCCGATGAACACACCCAGCAGCCGCTGCTCGCCCGCGCGCAGCCGCTCGGCTTCGGCCGGCAGCGCCGCCAGCACCGCGTCAATCGCCGCGAGAACCGCAGCGGAATCATCGACTTTGCCCAGACCCAGCGTGGCGATCAGCGCCTGCGGATCGCCGCCCTGCGCCAGCAGGTGCGCCAGCAGCTGCTTGCCGGCCGGAACGGTGATGCGATCGCCGTCCAGCAGCGCGACAAAATGCCCGAACACCGCGCCGTCAAACGGCAAATCGGCGAGCGGCCGGGCCTTGCGCAGGCCTTCCAGATCGTTCAGGAACCAGCGGCCCAGCGACTGTGGGTGCGGGTGGGCGCGCAGTGCGGCGTCAAAAAATGCAACAGTTTCAAGCTCTTCCGTCAGCAGGTCGGCCGCATCGGCGTCGAGCCCCAACGCCCCGTAGCGGCCATAGGCGGCCGCCAGCTCGGCCGTCGCTGCGCGCTTTTCGGCCCGCCACTCCGCGCGATTCTTCTTCTGCGCCGCGTCCTTGCGCGGTTCGCCCGGCTCCTTGCGGCGCTCGGCGCGGCTGTCCGTGCGGCCCACGGGCTTGGCCCAGGTGTCGCGCAGGCCGATCACGCGGTTCCACACCGGCTTGCCCGGCTCGGAGTCCACGGGATCGCTGAAGAAATAGCCGACGCGCATCAGCTGCACGTGCATCCCGCCCGCCAGCTCCGCCGCCGCCGGCTCCATCTGGCCCTGCACAACCTGCAGCGCGTCCGGGTTCATGTGCGGCAGGAAGTCGCCGTCGGCGTCCGGCTGCTCCACGGTAAACAGGCGATCGTACAGGCGAATCTCGCAATCCACCGCATGCGACGCGTCCACCCAGTGGATCGTCCCCGCCGGCTGCCGGCCGTCCTTGGCCTCGCCGCCGCGGCTGTCCAGGTCCACGGTGCCGCGCAAGCCGACGATCTCGCCGTTTTCGCGCACGACCTCGTCGCAGCGCACGAAATACGCGCCGAACAGCCGCACTTCCTTGCCCACCGACAGCCGCTTCCAGTCGCGCGGCGGATCCTCAGAAAAGTCCTCGCGCTCGATCAGGATTTCGCGACCAAACGGCACCGGCCGCGTCGCCGCCTCGCCGGCTTTCCAGGCAATCGGCAGCGTGTCCGTGTGGCCCAGCGGCCAGTTGGTCAGCTGCAGGCTCAGCGGCTGTAGCACGGCCATCGCCCGCGGCGCGCGCCGTTCCAGGTCCTGTCGCACGCAGAATTCAAGCTTGCCGATGTCGACAAGGCTGTTGTTCTTGGCCACGCCGATCAGCTCGGCGAAGTCGCGCAGCGCTTCGGGCGTCACGCCGCGGCGGCGCATGCCAGCGATCGTCGGCATCCGCGGGTCGTCCCAGCCATTGACGCGCTTGTCCTCGACAAGCTGCAGCAGCTTGCGCTTGGACATCACGGTGTAGCCGAGGCCCAACCGCGCGAATTCATACTGCCGCGGCCGCGGGTTCCACGGCGTGCCCTTGGGCGCGACGGTGTGGTCCAGCACCCAGTCGTACAGTTCGCGGTTGCTCTCGAACTCGAGCGTGCAGATCGAGTGCGTGATGCCTTCCAGCGCGTCCTCCAGCGGGTGCGCGTAGTCGTACATCGGGTAAATACACCACTTATCGCCGGTGCGGTGGTGGTGCGCGTGGCGGATGCGGTACAGCAGCGGATCGCGCATCAGCAGGTTCGGGTGCGCCATGTCGACCTTGGCGCGCAGCACGCACGTGCCATCGACGAATTCGCCGGCGCGCATCGCCGCAAAAAGCGCCTGGTTCTCGGCGATCGGCCGGTTGCGGTACGGGCTGTCGACGCCGGGACGGCCAAAATCGCCGCGGTTGGCGCGGATCTCGTCGACGGTCTGGTGGTCGACGTACGCGTCGCCCTGGGCGATCAACCGCTCGGCGGCGGCGTACATGTGGTCAAAATAGTCGGACGCGAACCGGACGCTGCCGGCCCAGTCAAAGCCCAGCCACTTCACGTCTTTTTCGATCGCGTGGACGTAGTCGATGTCCTCCTTGACCGGGTTCGTGTCGTCCATGCGCAGGTTGCACGTGCCCGCGTAGTCGCGCGCGAGGCCGAAATTCAGGCAGATGGATTTGGCGTGGCCGACGTGGAGGTAGCCGTTGGGCTCGGGCGGAAAGCGCGTGGCGATGCGCGTCACGCGGCCGGCGGCAAGGTCGGCGTCGATGATTTCAGTGAGGAAGTTGGCGCGTCGCGTCGTCATGGCGGCTCTACCGCGCCAAAGTGGGCGGGGGAGGCAGTGATCGCCTATTGCCGGGCATTGGTCAAGGTTTGTCGCCGATCGGCGCTGGCGGTCGCAAGGGCGGGCTTTTCAGCCCGGCGCAAGCGTTGCGGCAATTTCATCCTGCTGTCACAAACGCCGCACAGACTGCGCCGGCCAACACATGGAGGAACCTGGCATGAACTGCTCGCTCAAGTTGCACTTGAAGAAGCTCGGACTGGCCGCGCTTTGCACGATCCCCGCTCACGCCTTTGCGCAGGAGACGCCCGCACCCGAGGCGGCACCCGCGGAAGCCGAGGTCGCGCCCGCGCCGGTGGCGACGCCCGCGCCTGTCGTCGTCGCCACCAAGCCGGCTGTCACGTCCAAATGGGACAGCACGTTCTACGGCTTCATCGAAGCTGACACCATCTACGACTCCACCCAGGGCTACAGCGACGCGCCGGGCAACAGCCTCATCCCGGCGTTCACGACGTTTGCCGGCCAGAAGCCCAAGCTGCAGTTCTCGGTGCGCAACTCGCGCATCGGCTACAAGATCGCCGCGCCGGAGATCTCCGGCCTGAAGATCTCCGGCATCGCGGAAATGGACTTCCTCGGCAACCAGCCGGCGGACAGCAGCCTGAGCCTGACGACGACCGGCGTGGATGCCAAGGGCAACCCCGCGACGGACAAAGGGACGATCAGCCAGAGCGAGTCGTCGATCTGGAACAACCCGGCGTTTCGCGCCCGCCACCTTGTCATGAAGGTCGAGAACCCGTACGTCGACCTGTGGTTTGGCCAGACCTGGGACCTGTTCGGCGGCCAGTCCGTCGTCCACCCGGCGAGCGTTTTCATCCAGGGCTTGCCCGGCCAGGTGTACGGCCGCACGGCGCAGATCCGCTTGCTGCACACGTTCAAGACCGACGCGGTCAACGTGGAAGTCGCCGTCGCCGCTGCCCGCGCGCCGCAGAGCCTCGCGGCGATGCCGGATTTGCAGGCGGCGCTGAAGGTCCAGCTGAACGGCTGGAAGGGCGTCCACACCAACGGCTCCACCGGCACCGGCTATGACCCGCTGACCGTCTCGGTCTCCGGCATCTACCGCACGCTGGACCTGTCCACCGACCCCACCGCCACGGCGCGCACCACCAACGGCTGGGGCTTGTCCGTCGACGCGTTCCTGCCGATCCTGCGCGGCACCCCGGAAGACCGCTCCAACGCGCTGGCCATCACCGCGTCGTACGTGATGGGCGCCGGCATTGCCGACCAGTATTCCGGCATGAAGACCGGCGTCGGCGCGCCCAGCGGCGTGACGATTGACGGCAACCTCGCCACCAATGACTCGAGCAAGAACCCGACGGCGGTCAAGCTGACGTCCATGCTCTTCGGCCTGCAGTACTACCTGCCGTTCGCCCAGGGCAAGTGGTGGGTCGCCGGCAACTTCTCGACGTGGGGCTCGGACAACGCCAAGGACCTCGTCGTCGCCAACGGCGGCAAGGCGGGCACGGCGCTCAAGTCCGGCCAGTTCCTGTCCGGCGCGCTGTTCTTCGACCCGACCCCGGCGTTCCGCGTCGGCGCTGAATTCGCCCAGACCAAGACGACGCTGGGCGATGACACAAGCAACGCCAACAACCGCTTCCAGTTCTCGGCTTTCTACTTGTTCTAGAAAAACTGCGGCCGCGGCCGCGGCAAAAGCCGGCTCAGCCCGATAACCATTTTGGGTTGCGGGCCGGGACGTCCCGCTGCCGGGACGCCCCAAGCCGGCGGGAACCGCGCCAAGCGCCGCACCATCATCGGAGACTCCAGATGCACACGTTCAAACAATTCCTCAGCTTCCTGGCGCTCAGCGCCACGCTCGCCGCGCCGGCGCTGGCCGGCAATGTTACCGTCAAAGGCTCGGACACGATGGTCGTGCTCGGTCAGAAGTGGGCGGAAACGTACATGAAGTCGCACCCCGGCCAGACCGTCCAGGTCACCGGCGGCGGCTCCGGCACGGGCATCAGCGCGCTGACCAACGGCACCACGGACATCGCCGAGTCCTCGCGGTCGATGAAAGACGCCGAGAAGGCGGCGGTGCAGGCGAAGTTCAACCAGCCGGCGACGGAGTTCGTCGTGGCGCGCGATGGCGTGACCGTGTACGTGCAAAAGTCCAATCCGCTCAACGAGTTGACGATGGATCAGATCAAGCTGATTTACACCGGCAAGGTCGAAAACTGGAAGGACGTGGGCGGCCCGGATGCCAAGATCACGCTGTATTCGCGCGAGAATAACTCGGGGACGTATGTGTTCTTCAAGGAGCACGTGCTGGCCAACGCCGACTATTCCGCGCGCGCGCAGACGCTGCCGGGCACGGCCGCGGTCGTGAACGCAGTGGCGCGGGACAAGAACGGCATCGGCTACGGCGGTGCGGCGTATTCGAAGGGAATCAAGGCGTTGAAGATCAAGAAAGACGCCGCGAGCCCGGGTGTCGCGCCGTCGGAGAAGACCGTCAAGGACGGCAGCTATGCCTTGGCGCGCGCCCTGTTTTTCTACACCCGCGGCGCGCCGGCGGGCGACGTGAAGGCGTTCATCGACTGGGTTGCCGGCAAGGACGGCCAGAAGGTCGTGACCGAAGTCGGCTATTTCCCGGCCAAGTGAGTGACGCGGGGCGCGCGGTCGGTCGGGATTTCCCCGTCCGCGCGCCGGTGTCGTCCCCAGCCGCACGAAGGTCTAGCCGCGCGAGCCGAGACGTGTCCCAGGCTTGTCGCGCATGTGTCACGCGCGGACGTGCGAAGGCGCGCCCAGTGGCCGTGCTGGCCAGCGTCGCTTCGTGATGAAATTCAGCAATAATCGTGATATGCGAAATATTCAGCGGCTGGCATGGTGGTTGCAACGTCGCCACGCACGCGCAGGCTTGCGCGCGGCGATTGAGGCGGTCGGCTGGAGCAGGGCGGGTTAGCTGCTCGCGGAGGAAGGCTACATGGCGGGAGCTGGAGCGGACGCAAACGGGTGATTTGCGCGCCGCCGTAACTCCAGCGATGATGTCTCACGGGAGGCTACATGACCGCTGCTGACCGGTTCTTGCTCGCGTCGTCCGTCGCTTTGGCCGCATGCACCACCCGCGTCGAGCCGCCCGCGCTCCTGCCCGACGCCACTGGCGACGCCGCCGCGTCGACCGACGTCCCCGCGCCCAAGCCCACCATGGTCTGCATCACCGAAGCCGACCGCTTCCACTTCGCCGACTCCGGCACCTACAATTTTCGTTTGGTTTCAGCGACCATCGGCCCGATGAGCGATGCCAGCTTGTGCATCCAGAACCCGCCGGTGCCGGACCACGAGTGCCAGCAAGTGGTCAAGGAGACGCCGCCAGCGTTCTGGACCAAGACGGTGACGCAGGACAACACGCTCGTGATGTTCGGCGCCGAGGGCAGCAACGGCTCAGGCTTGCTGCAGACCGACTGTGCCGCCGACAACAGCCCGCGGTCGTACGTCAGCTGGCATAATCCGAGCAGGACCGCAGCGTTCACGTTCCTTGTCGAGCGCGCCGAGGCCGCGCCATGAGGCCCTGGGTGACGGTTCTCCTGTTGAGCGGCTGCTTGAACAGCCTGCCCACCGACGGCGACTTCTCGACGGCAGCCCTCGCGTGCCAAGGCGTCGCCGATTATGGCGCCTGCCTCGCGCAGAGGCAGTGCGCCGCCAGCGGCCTGATGCTCTGTGGCGGCGCCTGCGTGGCCAGCGACGAAGCCAACTGTGGCGGCTGCGGCAATGCCTGCCCCGGCGGCACCTGCGTCGCTGGCCAATGCGCGCGCTGCAGCCTCGACCTCGCGAACGCGGCGGCGGTCCCCGTGGATGGCACGAGCGCATTACTGACCTGCAGTCACTTGCCACCCGGGCGCCGTGTTGTGGCGAGCATGCAAGGGCGGATCGGCGCCGGTTCGGTCGGAGGAAACTGTCGAAGTCCCCAAGCGAACGCCTGCGCGCACTGGGAACTCGTCGTCGACACCGGCGAGCAGGTGGCGATCCCCGGCAACGCCTGCGCCGCCACGTACGATGCGCCGATGCCGGCCGACGTGACGGCCCAGCACTTGCCCGTGCCAGCCGACGGCACCGTGCGCGCCTGGGTCGCGCTGCACGAGGTCACCATCAGCGGCCCCACGACCGCGCCGTGTCACGGCAACGCCACCGTCGGCGGGATCGTCTTGGCGATCGCGCTCGAGCCTTAATTTTTGCGCAGTTCCTCGAGTTCGGTCGATGCGATGCCCGCGCTTTGCATCCACCGGTACACCTGCCGTCGATCGCGGTCGAGCGCCTGCGCCACGGCCGCGACATCGCCGCGGTGTTCAGCCAGCAGGGACCGCAGCGTCTCCAAACCCGGCCGCGCCCCCTGCTGCCGCCACGCCGCGCCCACGCGCAGGTCGTCAGACAGCCGCGGCACCGTCTTCTCCGGCTGCGCCCGCAGCGCCGGCAGCAGCTTCCCCGCGTCCGCAGCGTGCAGCCGGCCGAAATGCGGTAAGGCCCGCCGCAGCTTCAGCAGCACCGCCAGCAGTCCGCGCAGGTTATCCGGCCAGCGCGCCAGCGCCAGCTGTTCCCAGACGTCCGCACCCAGCGCCAGCGGCCAGCCGCCCTTGCGGTCCAGCGGCAGCACCGCCTGCGCCAGGTCCGCCAGGTCGGCTACGCGATCAACCAGCGGCGGCAGCGCCACAATGTCCATCCGCAACCGCGCGGCGAGGTCATGGCGAAAGGTGCCGGCCTCCACGCGCGCCGTCAGGTCCGCGTGCGTCGCCGCGACAAAGCGCACATCCACCGGGACGTTCGCCGCCGCGCCCACGGGCCGGACGGTGCCATCCTCCAGCACGCGCAGCAGCTTGGCCTGCAGTTCCATCGGCAGTTCGCCGATCTCATCCAGCAGGAGCGTGCCGCCATGCGCCTCGCGCACCAGCCCCGGGCGGTCGGTTTGCGCCCCGGAAAATGCGCCGCGCTTGTGGCCAAAGAGTTCGGATTCAAACAGGTCCTTCGCAATGGCCGCGACGTTGACGCGCACCAGCGGCCCCTTGCGACCGCTCGCCGCGTGGATCGCCGCCGCCGCGCGTTCCTTGCCAGTTCCCGTCGGCCCCAGCAGCAGGACCGGGCGGTCGTGATCGGCAGTCGCGGCGATTGCCGCCCGCACGCGGCGCGCCATTTCCGAACGGCCCGGCAAATCCTCATACGGCGGCGCGGCATCCAGCGCGTCGCCGCCGTCCGCCTCGAGCACGATCAGCGCCTCGCCCAAGCGCAGCACCGCATTGTGGCCGGCCACCGCGCGCTTCAGGCGCTGCCCGCCCAGCCATGTGCCGTTGCGGCTCCCCAGGTCTTCCACGGTCACGAATCCATCCCCCGCGCGCGCCTGGATGCGCAAGTGCTGGCGCGAGAGCGTCGGGTCGGCGAGGCCCAGCTGCGCTTCCAGCCCGCGGCCCAAGATCAGCTCCCCATCCGGCAGGTCGACGACGCGGCCGACGTCCTCCGGCACCACGGCTGTCAGGAAGTGCATGCGCCAGCGGATGGGCGCGGCGCCGCGGCGCAAGTCGCGCGGCTTTGCCGGGGCGTGCGGTGTCGTGTGGTTGTGCACGTTGTGTCTCCTCAACATCCTGACCTCTGTCCAACACCAAGTTCTTCCAGTCAGACCTGCTGCATTTCGCACTGGATCGACCAGCGTGCACCTTCGGTGGCACGCCGCAGCTGAAAACGGTTTGATCTCGAACTTCGGTCGGAGTGTTTAGAACCGACCGGCGACGCGAACGCCCTGTAAATCGAAGCCAACTTGCGCGACGGCCGGGGCGTCGGCGATGAGCAGCCACGTCGCAACGCCGGCCGCCACGGCCCCCACGCCGAGGAGCGACCACGCGGCGACAGTGCGCTCGTTGATGGAGGATTGCGCATCGATCGCGGCCGTTGGGCCAATCAAGTCGGGGCGAAAGCGGCCGGCGGGGTCGCGATAGCCATCCAGTGCAGTTTGATCGGTGCGCGCGTGCAGCCACAGGGCCGCGGCACCGACGATTACCGCGCCGCCAGCGCCGATGAGCGCAAATCCCGTGTACGCGCGGGCGTGCGAGGGGGGCCTGGCCTGGACCGCGACACAGCGGTGCTCGGCTAGCGCGGTTTGGGCGTCGGCCAGGTGAAATTCGCCCTTGATGCGCAGTCCCTGGCTGACACTTGGCAGCTGAAGCAGCGTCGCATAGTCGGCTACGGCGACCTCGCACTGGCCGGCTTGGTGTTCGGAGCGCGCCGCACTGTACAGGTACTCAGGCGATGGATCGAGCGCATAGGCGTGTCGGTACAGCCGGCTGGCGGTGGCGAATTCGCCGCGCAGGGATGCCGCCAACCCGTCGGTCGACAGGCGCGCGGCCTGCTGTGCATCGGCGGCCGGAGCCTCGGCGCGCGCCGGGCGGACACCGAGGACAAGCAGCAGCAGGAGGGTGAGGCACAGGCGAGTCATCGGTCCCTAATCTACCGACATCTTCTCCATTTGTCTCGCCTGAATTGGCGGCGGATCGGGTGCGGCAGACGGTTGGGTTGGTGCCGCGGGCTGTGTTGGTACTGGCGCGTGGCCGACTGGTGCAGCGGGAACGCGAACGCGGGCGGCGGTCTTCGGGGCAGCGGCGGCTGACCGTTCGGGTGGCGCAGCGACGGGTGGCGCAGCGACGGCGACGGGCTGTGGCGCGGCTAGCGCTGCCGCCATCGGTGGCGCCACCACGGTTCGGGGAGCGAACGCGGCGGGTGGCACCGGCGCCAGCGGCACCGCCGCGTGCGTCGCGCGCGGCGCGCTCGGGCCTAAGAGCATCCAGCCGCCAGCGCCGAGCGCCACACTCGCCAAGGCGCCAATGGCCCGTGGCAGCCACTTTGGGCGTGAAGGACGCTGCCCCGCCGCCTGCGTTGCCGTCGCGTCGCCTGCCGCGGGCAGGTCGGGGCGCGCCACAACCTCCGTCGGCATCCTGCCCGTCAACGCCTCACACATCTCGCGCGCCGAGGCAAAACGCTGTTCCGGCTGCTTGGCCATCGCGCGGTGCACAGCGTTGGCGACCGCGTCAGTCAACGGCGTGCGCGCCACCGAGCGCAAGTCCGGCGGCGGGCGCAGCACGTGCATCCGCAGCACGGCTAGCGGATCCGGGTCCGAGAACGGCAACCGCCCGCTCAGGCACCGATACGCGATGACGCCAACGGCGTACAGGTCCGCACGCGCGTCCACCGGCAGCGCCTCGCACTGCTCCGGGCTCATGTACGCGGGCGTGCCCAGCCCCGCGCCCGACTGCGCGAACGCGGGGTCAGTCGTGCAGGCGATGCCAAAATCCAGCAGCTTGACGTGGAATTCGCCGTCCATGGCGTCGCAGAGCATCACGTTCGCCGGCTTCAGGTCGCGGTGCACGAGGCCGAGCGCGTGCGCTTCCTGCAGCGCGCGCAGGGTCTGCACCGCAATCGCCGTCGTCTCGGCCTCGGACAGCACCGCGTCCTGGGCGTCCAGCGCCCGCAGCCGCTGCTCCAGCGTCTGGCCCCGCACCAGTTCCATCGCAAGGAACGGCTCGGCCGAGGCCGTCACGCCAAAGTCCAACAGCCGCACGGTGTTCGGGTGATGCAGCGCGCCCACGAGCCGCGCCTCCCGTTCAAATCGCCGCACCGCGTCCGCGTTGGCGTCCTCGTGTAGCACCTTCAGCGCGACGGCTTGGCCCGACTGCAGGTGGCGCGCGGCATGGACGACGCCGTTGCCGCCCTGGCCCAGCTTGCCTTCGATTTGATAGCGGCCGGCGACGATATCGCCGATCTGCGGCGGCGCGCCACGGGTCGCGGCGGTCGCTGGCACCCCGGCTGGCAACGGCTGCGCGCTTGTCATGGGCGTGGGGGACTCCGCCCATCCGCCGCGCCAGGTGGCCTGTTCGCCGCTGTGGTCAAGGGACGCAGCGCGACGGCTTTCACCAGCCACACGTGCAGTGGGTTCGTCCGCGAGCGCCGCTGCTTTAGTTGTCCCACGGCTCCTCGCACCCGCAATCCAGCCCAAGGCGATCCGAGTCTGCACCAAGGCGAATCGACTTGCCAAGCCTTTTGCGTTGGCCCGGTTCGCGCTGCAATCGGGCCACAGGACGCTATCTGGGGTGGCGCAGCCGTTCAGCCTGCCTGCGCGCCGCGGCGGAAGCGCTCCAGTTCGGCTCGGGAAATCTGCGCGTAGCTCAGCCAGCGGTACACTTGTCGCCGGTCGCATGCCAGCACGTGTGCCAGTTGATTGACATTGCCCGCGTGCTCGCCAAGCAGCCGCGTCAGCTCGCGTCGTGACGGCATCGACTTGCTGACCCGCGGCGGTCGTTCCGTGGCGAGGTGGGGAAGCGCGGCGAATTCGCCCGAAGCAGCGCGGCGCGCGTGCAAGACGTACCGGAGATCGTCGCCGCTGATCCGTTCCTCCCCAACCGCGAGGTGCCCCAGACGGACCAGCGCCGCGCGCAACTCCCGCAAATTGTCCGGCCAATCGTGCAACAGCAGGACCTCAACGGCATCCGCGCCCAGCACCTGCTGCCACGACGTGGCTGCCGCGCCGGGACGCTCCAGCGGCTGGACGGCATCGCACAGCGCCAGCAAGTCGGCCTGCCGCTGCCGAATGGGCGGCATCGCGATGCAATGGGTGCGAAACCGCGCCAGCAGCTCGCGCCGGAGTCGCCCCTGCTGCACCAGCGTTTCGGCGTCGTCCAAGCTTACCGCCACGAACTGGACATCGACGCGCACGTCCTGCAGCGCGCCGACCGGCCGCACCAGCCCGGTGTCGATGCTGTGCAGCAACTTCGCCTGCGCCGCGAGGCCCAGATCGCCGATGCCCTCCAGCACCAGCGTCCCCTGGTCTGCCTCGCGCAACCGTCCAGGCAGATCGCCCGCGAGGTTCCCCAACAGCTCGGGGTCGAACTGGCCGTCGGGGATTGTCGCCAGGTTCACGCGCACCAACTGGCCAGTCCGCGCCGCGAGCCGATGCAACTCCCGCGCGGCGTGTTCTTTGCCCGTCCCCGTGTCGCCTTGCACGAGCACCGGCTCGCGGTCCAGCGCTGCTTCCGCCAGCGCGGCGCGAATCCTCCGGGCGTGGACGGACCGCCCCGGAACGTCGACCGACGGTTCGCTCCAGGCCAGTCGCGGATCGGACTCGAGCTCGGCCACCAGAACCGTCGCCCCGACTCGCAGCATCGTCGTCGCCGTGCAGACGTAGGTCGCGCCCCGGCGGCCGTTGATCCAGGTGCCGTTGTGGCTGGCGAGGTCGCGCACCTCCAAGCCGCCTTTGCCCAGCGCCAGCGCCGTGTGCGCGCGCGAGACAAGCGCATCGTCGATGCGCAAGCCGGCTGGTCCCTCGACCCGCCGACCGAGTTGCACGCCGCCGTCGCCGACCAGCATCGACTCGCCGAGCATCGCCGCATCCGGGGACGCCACGACTTCCACGCGCCACCGCCCACCGTCGCCAACCTGCCGCTGCGATCGGGGCGGGTGCGCCGGTGCCGTGATGTCGTCCAGGATCCTCAGCATGCGTCACCTCGTGGGAACGTCCGGGGCGGCGCGCGTCCTGGATGGCGGGCCGTGCGACAGCAACGCCAGTTTGTCGTCCAGCAGCCATGCCGTCAACCTCTGCGATTTCAAGGAGATCAACTGCGACAGTGTGACATGCTGTCGCATCGCGCGTTGCCAGCCCGTCCGGCGGCGCCGACGCCACAGGTGAGGCGACGCGCGACTGCGACTGCCGCTGTGCGCCACCTGTCGCAGTGGGACACTTGCCCACCAGCGCGCCTTGCCGCACGCGATTGGTCCGATCCGCGCGCACATGGGACACTATCGCAAAGCGTCACAATTGCGCGGCCGCAGCCAATGTCAGAGTCTGGAAAGAGCTATGGCCATGGGGAGCCGAGGCCATGCGGTAGACGGCGGCGGTCGTCGCGCGATCCGGGAGGGTGTGATGGGTGCGCAAACCGCCAGGAGCCGGGCGAGCTCAGCAGTTGGCTGGACGCTGGTCCAGCGGTGGTTCCGCGACGTGTCGCGGGGTGTGTCGCGCGCGCCGCTGCATGTGTCCCGCGGGACACACGCGGATGGCGCCGACTTGCGGGCCGCGGAAGTCGCCAGCAGCGTGTGCAATGTCATGAATCTAAATACGAACTGTGGTTTTTGGCGAAGCTGGTCCGGTTCTTGCTTCGCTCGTTTCCAGCGCGGTGCGGCGCAAAGCTCTTGACCGCACCTCTTGGCCCTCACGTCCCGCCACGGCTGGCGGAAAGGAATTGTGCATGAAGAACTTCCGCGTTTCCCTGATCCTCCTGGTGGCGCTGGCATCGTTGCTCTCAACCGCAGCTTTCGCAGAAATTCCACTGACTTTTGGCGCGCGCATCGGCTACTCCATCCCCACCGGCAGCTTGGTCAAAGACTACTCCCTGTCCAAGGAAATGAGCGGCGCGCTGCCGATCCAGCTCGAAGTGCTCTACCGCATCACGCCGCAAATCCACGCCGGCGCCTATTTCTCGTACGGACCGGGCTTTGCCGGCTCCGATTTCTCCCAACTCACCGCCGGACAGAGCGCAAGCCTGTCGCAGATCCGCTACGGCGTGGAAGGGCAATACCACTTCGCCACCGACCCGGACGCCATGGACCCGTGGGGCGGCATCACGCTCGGCATGGAGTCCGCGCACGCCAGCACGTCGGCCGATAGCGCCGGCAACAGCAGCTCAGTCGCCGCCTCCGGCTTCATGTTCGGGCTGGAAGGCGGCGTTTCATGGATGGTGCGCGAGGCCTTGCGGGTCGGCCCGTACCTCGGTCTGGCAATCGGCTCCTACGGCAGCGAGAGCGTCACGCAGACCCAGGGCGGCGCGTCGTCCAGCTCCAGCCAGGACATTACCGAGACGGCAATTCACACCTGGATCACGCTCGGCGTGGCGGGCACGTTTTCGCTGTGAAATGAGTCGGCAACCGCGTTGGGGAACGCACCATCGGAGGTTTCATGCGGGCACGCGCCTATTTCTTGGCCACCGTCACCGCTTGGTGCGCCGGCGGATGCACTTCCGCGAGCTCCGGTTCGACCGCTGACGCTTCGGGCTCGGGCAACAGCGGCGGCGCGACGACATGCCCCAACTCCGGCAGCGGCGTGACGCTCAACGGCAACGCTTCGTTCACACTGAGCTTTCCAACGGCAGGTGCGGGCTTTGACGGCAGCAACGGCGAGTCCTACGACTGTTGCAACCAGGTCGATTTAAGCTGCGTCATCATGGTCAAAGCGATCCTCGGGGCGCAAGACGCAACGTGTGGCGCCTGGACGGTCAATTACTATCCGGAAACCATGTGCACGCAGCAGGTTGTCGCCGCGGCGGGTTGCACGCCCGGACCGTCGGCTTGCAATCCAGCGACTGAATCCGGCAAGACCTCCGACGATTCTGCGCTTTGGGTAGGCGCCAATGACTACACGCGCGACGGCAGCGGCGTCATGACCCTGACTGACACCACCGACGTCGCCCACGCGCAGTTGCTGCAGCCGCTCACGGTCCCGGGGCACGGCGGCTACTTCGATGGATTTTGGCATGGCTACTACGTGGGCGGCAGCCTGCGGGTTGAGAAGCTCACGATCGCCAATGGTCACTTCGTCGCGTACATCGATGCGGGACTGGCGGCGATGGCGACCACCGACAAGGAAAGCCCGGGCGGCATTTCGAGCGCCGTGCAAGACGCGACACAGCTGACCGGAAACCACGTCGAAGTCGTGCTGGAAGGCGACCTCCTCTAGGATGTCGGCTGGCCGGCTGGCGGGTGCGCCGTCGCCTGCGCCGCCATCCCGTGCGCCGACGCGAACTCGCCAAAATGTTGCCTCCGCCGCGAATCCTTCGCAGACTTGTGCGTTGTGGGTTCGAGCCGACGTTCCAGCCGGCTCACTTTTGCTTGGAGGACTTCATGCGTGCAACATTTCTACGTTTCTTGACCCTCGCCGTGGCCATTCTCGCCGTGCCAGCTTGCGGCAGCAGCACCAACAGCGGCGGCGGTTCCGGCGCCACCGGAACGACGAACGGCGACAAGGCGACCAACTCCGGCAGCGTCACCGCCAAGTCCGCCGACGGCAGCAGCACCAGCGTGAGCGCCAACGCGCCGGCGAGCCAGAGCTCAGCAGCAGGTAGCGGCGGCGCCAAACAGCTGGGCGCGATGGCCACAGACAAGATCCTGGTCCTGTACATATCCGACGCCACGAGCCTCATCACCATCACCGTCGACACGGACAAGAACCCGCTGCCGGCGAGCGGCATCAAGGTCGGCGACGCCAGCTCCGGCGCCTTCGTCACCTACACCGGCACCGCCGGGGCTTTCACGTCCGATGGCAGCGCCGGCACGCTCGACATCACGAGCTGCCCCGCGGACGCCAACAACACCGTCACCGTCGGCAAGCTGAACGGCGTTGTCGTCACCGGTGCCAGCGCCACCGGCGGCGCAGGCAGCATCACGCTGGACGGCACGTTCAACCTCGTCTATTTCGGCGGTTACGGCACACTCAAGTGCACGGCGCCGGCGACGAGCAGCGGCAGCGACGCCGGCACGACGGACGTCGCCAGCACCGCCGGCGGCACCTGCGGCTACCAAATCTGCGGCGACACGACCAAGAACTGCTGCCCGTACATGCCGTGCCTCCAGCCGTGTTTCCTCAAGTGCAGCATGGACTTGAACACGTGCATCACCGGCTGCATGAGCAACCCGACGGACATGAACTGCCCGCTGAACTGCTCCAGCGCCGCGGACACCTGCATGACCGCGTGCCTCGGTTCCTGCAAGGTCAGCGACAGCTGCAAGACCGCGGCGCAGGCCTTCAACACCTGCGCCGGCAGCGCCGACCAGGCGGCGTGCGCCAACAAGCAGGACAACGACAAGACGACGTGCGAAGTCGACCAGTGCTGCACGCAGGCGAAAGCCGCGTTCTGACCGCGCGCCGGCACGGCACCCGGCGCTGGAAGTGTGCCGGCTCCGCGCGGCTCCGACGGCGCTCCGCGGCAAAAAGGCATGGTTCCGGCTTACGCCGGGGGGACCTCCCGACCCAAGATGGACCTCCCCGCCGAAACGCCCGGAGTCACCCGGACGTGA
>CAIPXZ010000016.1 GCA_903869075.1 uncultured Myxococcales bacterium
CCGCCTGCGCGAAGTCCGTCAGCAGCCACAGCCGCTCCGCTTCGCGAATCACCGTCATGATCGCCAAAATCTTGCCCTGCGCATCGCAGAGGCACGCCTGCGTCACCGCACCTTCGGCCATGCCAGTGATGTCCTGGGTCAGCATCGCCTGTAAGTACTTCACACGGTCTTTCCCGGTGACTTCGATGACTTGTAGGTCATCCCGACCAAAGACGGCGGCGTGCTGCTCGGCTGCCTGCAAGATCTCCAGTTCGCGGGGCGTCAGGGTGCGCATGATTTGATAAATGTCCAGTAGATAAATGTCGAAGCCGTGCTCAGGGGTGGAACGGCACGGCGTTGGTCGACCACGACCGCCAGGTGCCCCATTCCACGTTGAACGTCGCGAAGCTGTTGATCGTCGTCCCCGGAATGTACACGCGGTCAACGCGGGCAATCCATTGATATTGCGGGTTGTTTGGAAACACCGATATGCCGTCGATGCTCAAGAAATCGGGCAGGGCGAAGGTTGTCACATCGGGTGCGACATAGCTCCACCAGAAAGGAAAGCCGCTGCCGTCCAGATGGATGCGGTTGCACGATGGTAGTTGCCCCGGCGCCGCTGACCAGGTCACGTTGAACGGCATGGAACTGCTTGAATCGGGGCTGGAAATGTCCGGAATTGTCAGGTACGGCCCGAGCCACAGCCCAGGCTGGCCAACGAGCACAAGAGAGCCATCGCTCAGCGCCACCCCCGCCCGCGGCCGCTGGTCCAAGCGGTCCGGCGACTCGTCCGCCACGCCCGCCGCATCGATTCGCCACTGGCCACCTTCGCTGTCGATCGCCAGCAGCGTCTGGTTCGGCATCGTCACAAGCACGCGCAGGCCACGGATCTTCGCCGGATTCGCGCCTGCTGGCCAAGCGTCCTGCCAGGTGCCGCCATTGGGCAGCCGCCACAGCGCCGGTCCGCTCGCCGTCTCGCCTGCCGCCAGCAGCGCGCCATCGCTCGATTGCAGCAACGCGTAGAGCTCCAGCTGCGCGCCGATCACCGTGGTTGTCGCCACCGGTTGCGCGCCGCCCAGCTGCACGTGCGCAACCGTCCCCGCCGCGCCCACCGCCCAGACGTCTGTGTCCGAGCACGTCACCGCGCGCAGGTCCGCAGGCGGCGCAACCGTCACCACCTGCCAACCCGCGCCGAGGTCGACCTCCAACCCGCCTTTGTCGCCCACCGCGGCACGCACGCTCCCGTGCTGGCACACCGCTCGCAGGGTGGTCGCCAGCGCGCCGGCTTCCTCCACAACTTGCATGTCGTGCAGCCGCCGAATCAGCCCTTGCTCGCCTACGAGCGTCGCGTCCGTCGGCGTCCCCGCCACGGCCAGCACCGCCAGCGGCTCCGCGTACGGGTCCAAAATCACCGGCTGGTAGATCGGCTTGAGCGCGCTCAGCGGTCCGCGATACAGCATACCCCGCCGCGTCGCCACCAACAGCGCGTCGGCGGTGCCCACCAGCACGCCGGTCAGCTCCTGGGACACGCCCAGCGCCACATCCGTCCACTGGCCATTCGCATCGCGCACGCGCACGTTCTGGTCGCCCGGCGTCTTGATGTCCGTCGCCCGCGTCCCCGTTTCCGGCGGACTGCCCGTCGAACCCGCGCCGTAGGTCACCACGCCCTGGACAATCCACGTCGTGTCGGTCATGTCCGCCGGCAGCGACATCGGCAAATGCGGCAAAATCAAGTCATTCAGCACGCCCGTCGCCGTCGGACTGCCCGGTGACTTGGTGGCGAGCAGCTGCACGACGCCGTCCGAGCCCAAGTCAAACCACACGTCCACTTCCTGCGAACCGCCCTGATCTGCAGGGAAAAACGCCTGCGGATGGTCCATCCGCGTCGGCAGGTTGCGCGTCAGCGGGATGTCGAGGTTGATGTCCAGCCCCGAAACCTCATCGCCCGGCTTGTAATACGGCTGCGGAAACACGTGGCGGCGAATGCCCATCGCGCCCGGC
>CAIPXZ010000017.1 GCA_903869075.1 uncultured Myxococcales bacterium
CGCCGCACCGTCCGCCCGCGCCGCCGCTGCTTGATGCAAAAACTCCGCACAATCGTGTACAGCCAGGTCGAGAGCGAGGCCTCGGCGCGGAAATTCGGCAGCGTGCGCACCGCGGCAATCAGCGTCTCCTGCGTCACTTCCTCGGCATCGGCCGGATTGTGGCACATGCGCGCGGCAAACCGGGCCACGCGCGGCGCTTCCGCCGCCAGCAGACGCTCGATCGCGCGGCGATCGCCGGCTTGCGCTGCGGCCAAAAGGTGCTTGTCGGTCGCTTCCATCCGGTCCTCCGGCGGGCAGCATAGGGCCGGGGGCTGCGCGTGTCACGGTTGAACCCAACGGCGCCGGCGCGGCTCACAAGGTCCGCACGCCGCGATGGCGTGAAACTTCCTGGAGCCAATCATGTGCAGTCGAACCACCTGTTCCCAATGCGGAAAACCCACTTTCGTCGGCTGCGGCGCGCACGTCGAGCAAGTCCTCGGCGACGTCCCGCCGGCCAAACGCTGCAAGTGCCGCGAAGAAGCCGCGGCAGCGCGCGCCAGCGCCAGCCAAAAAGGCAGCAAGTGATGGAGTCGCCCCAGCAAAAGCGGATTGTGATTGTCGGCGGCGTGGCGGGCGGCGCGGCGGCGGCGGCGAAAGCGCGGCGGACGGACGAACACGCGGACATCGTGATGTTCGAGCGCGGTCCGCACGTGTCGTTCGCTAACTGCGGGCTGCCGTATTACGTCGGCGGCGACATTGCCGAGCGCGCGTCGCTGCTTTTGCAGACGCCCGACACCTTCTGGCGGCGCTTTCGCGTGCGCGTGCACGTGCGGCACGAGGTGCTGGCCATCGATCGCGTGGCGCAGACGGTCGCCGTGCACAACCTGGAGACCGGCGCGACGTTCCAGCAGCCGTACGACGCGCTTGTGCTGGCGCCGGGCGCGGGCGCGATCGTGCCGCCGCTGCCCGGTTTGCCGGCGAAAAATGCCTTTGTGGTCAAGACGGTGCCGGATTCGGACGCCGTGCGACTGTGGCTCGACGAGCAGAAGCCGACGCGCGCGGTGGTCGTCGGCGCGGGTTTCATCGGTTTGGAGACGGCGGAGGCGCTGCACCAGCGTGGCTTGCACGTGACGGTCGTGGAGCTGCAGCCGCAGGTGCTGCCGGCGCTGGACGCGGACATGGCCGAGCACGTGGCGCAGCGGCTGCGCGAGCGCGGCGTGGATCTGGTGCTCGGCGATGGCATCGCCGGGCTGGAGACGGACGCCGCGCAGGTCGTGACCGGCGTGCAGCTGGCGAGCGGCAAGGTGCTACCGGCGGGCATCGTCGTGCTGTCGATCGGCGTGCGGCCGGAATTGAGCCTGGCGCGGACCGCGGGCTTGGAGATCGGCGCCGCGGGCGGCATCGCGGTGGACGAGCGACAGCAGACGTCCGATCCACACATCTTCGCCGCGGGCGATGCGGTGGAGGTCGTGCAGCGGGTGACCGGGCAAAAAGTGCGGATGCCGCTGGCGGGTCCGGCGAGCAAGCAGGGCCGCGTGGCGGGTGCGAACGCGGCGGGCGGCGATCTGCGCTTTGCCGGTGCGCTGGGCACGGCGATCCTCGGAACCATGGGCATTTCCGCGGGTCGCACGGGCCTGACGGAGCGCGATGCCCAGGCGCTGGGCCTGAACGTGCTGGTGACCTACACGCACAACTTCGACCACGCCAGCTACTATCCGGGCGCGCAGATGCTGCACATCAAGCTCGTCACCGACGCGGCGACGGGCCGGCTGCTGGGCGGGCAAGTCGCGGGCGAAA
>CAIPXZ010000018.1 GCA_903869075.1 uncultured Myxococcales bacterium
CCGCGCGTGCTTCACAACGTACCAGCCATTACCCAAGCCAATCAAGCCGTTGGGCACCGGCAGCCACACGTGGTCCTGCTGAAACGCAAACGCCGTCAGCGGGTAGGTGCGCACCACGTCGTCCAGCAGCGCCGGGCTGTACTCGATCTGCTCCGCCAGCCGCGGGAACGTGACTTTGAGCTCGCGGCCAAACGGATCGTTGTCGGGCGAAGCCGCGCCGAACGCCACCTCCAGCCGCCAGCGCGTCGGCGACACCTGCCGCCACGTCGTCGTGAACGTGCGACCATCGACGCCGACGGTCACCGCCGACACCTCCGCCGGCGCGTTCACAACCGGCCATGTCGTCGCGTCCGCCGCCGCGTCCACCGCCGTGCCCGCGCCCAGGTCCACGTGCGCGTGGCTCCAGCCCAGCGCCGTCTTGAGCTCGGTCGCCAGCTGCTTGCAATCGGCGATGATCAGCGGGTTGTGGTCCAGCGCCCACCGCGCCTCCGCCAGCCACGGGTTGACACCTGAACAATCGCTGACTTCCACGCGCCAGAGGTCCTTCCACAGCTTCGCCAGCCGCGCGTCCTGCGTCGCCAGACCTTTGCCTTGCTTCGCCGCCGCGTCCGCCAGCAGCTGCACCGCCGCCAGCTGCGTCCGCGCCTCGTAATTGCCGTTGCGGACTTCAAAATCGTTCTCGTCCGCGCCCCACACCCCGCGCCCGCCCAGCCAACGGTGAACGCTGTCTGTGCTGCCCGGTTGCCACGTGCCGTCGAGCAGGGCAGGCGCCTGTTTTTGCTCGATGTTCTCGGCCTTCAAGTGCCGTACGTAATTGCCAACGGTCGTCAGGAAAAAGCCCTGGCCCTCGGTCTGCGCGCGCTCCGCTTCCAGCGCCGCAATGCTCGCCGGGTCATGCGCCGACGTGGTCGCGAAGTACGGGTTCAGCTTCTGGCCCGAGACCTCCGGCGCCACCGCCAACTCGCCGTCATCAAAGAAGTTCCATGCCAGCTGGATGCCCGAGGTCGGGTCAACGCCGGTCGCGCCCATGATCAAGTCGCCGCCCTCCGAGCTGTAGTACGGCCACGGCTGCGGGATGTCCTGGTGCACGTAAAAGAACAGGTTTTTGGGGAAAACGCCGACGTTGTAGCCCTCCGCCACCAGCATCTGCTGCCGACCTTCGCCCGCCTGACCTTCCTGGTTGAAGACGACGCCGGACAGCGGCAGGCAGTGCTTGGCAAACGTCGCCTTGACTGCGGCCAGCGAGCGGTGCAGGTCTTCGCGCGGAAAACCGAGGAAAAACTGGGCGTTGTAGTGAAAGCTGATGATCTCGATCTGCCCGCGCTGCGCCATTTTGCGCAGCAACGCCAGCACGTCCGGGTGGCGCGCGCCCATCACGTCAATCATGTACGCCTGCAGCTCGATGTCGGCGCCCCACGTCGGGTGCGCGTCGTACAGCTGCAGCAGCGGCAACAAACTCTCGCGGACGATGAAGTCCTCGACCTTGTCATTGCCCCAGCCGACGTTTGCCGGGTTCGCCGTAAACAGGTGCGAGACACAGCTGAGGTCGATGTACTCAAGCCCGCCGATGACGTATTCGATGTTGAAGTGGAAAAGGCTGAGCGCGAACTTCTTGCGCGTCACGTCCGGCGGCAGCGGCTCGACGAACGGCTTACCGCCATTGGTTTCCGTGCAAGTTTCAGGCAGTTCCACGAGCGCGACGGTCGGCGTCGTCGGGCAGGTCAGGGCGACGTCGGCGACATCGGCTGAAACGTCAGCAATATCTGGCGCTTGCACGTCGCCGTCGGCTGCGTCTTGTGCCGCGACGGCGTCATCGCTCGCGGTCGTCTTGGTGCCGCAGGCGACGCACGCCAGCGTCGTCAGCAAAATCCACTTGCGCATCCTGACCTCCGCCGTCGCTTTCTACCACACGCCGCAGCGATTCGCCGGGTTCATCGCCGTCCCCGCCTTGCACTGGAACGCCGCGGCGAACTCCGGCAGGTTGGACATCGGCCCGTTCACGCGGAATTTCGCCGGCGAGTGCGGGTTCGTCTTGATCTGCGTCTGCTCCATCTCCGGGCGCATCTTGCCGCACCACGCCTGGGCGTTGGCCAGGAACAGCTGCTGCTCCTCGGTGTAGCCGTCGGCGATCTTCACTTCCTTCTGCTTTTCGCGCAGTTTGCGCAGCGCCGCAAGCGCCATCTTCAAGCCGCCCATGTCGGCGATGTTCTCGCCGTTGGTCAGCTCGCCGTTGATGAACAGCTGCGGCTGCGCCTCAAAGCCGCTGTATTGCTTGGCAACGCAGTCGGTCTTGGCCTTGAACGCCTTCTCGACCTCGGGCGCCCACCAGTTTTTCAGGTTGCCCTGCGCGTCGAACTGCGCGCCTTCGTCGTCAAAGCCGTGCGTCAGCTCGTGGCCGATGACCATGCCGATGCCGCCCAGATTGACCGCCGGGCTGAATTTCGCATCAAAAAACGGCGGTTGCAGGATGCCCGCCGGGAACACCATGTGGTTGCGCTGCGGGTCGTAGTACGCGTTCACCGTCGGCGGGCTCATCTGCCACTCCTCGCGGTTCAGCGGCTTGCCGATGCGCGCGAGGTCATAGCCCACCTGGAACATCGACGCCGCCAGCGCGTTTTTGGCGTACTGCTTGGCGTCGGTCTCGAACGTGTACGTCCGCCACTTGGCCGGAAAGCCAATCAGAAACGCCATCTCCTGTTCCTTGGTCAGCGCCTTGTCCCGCGTTGCCGCGTCCATCCACGCCAAATCCTTCAGGTTCTCGGCAAACGCGCCGCGGATCGCGCCCACCAGCTCCGTCGCCGCCTGCTTGCTCGCGCCGCCAAAATGCAGCGCCACAAAGTGCTGGCCCAGCAACTCGCCCAGCGAGTCGTCCGTGTCCTCGACGCAGCGCCGCCACCGCGGCTTCTGCTCCGCCTGGCCAGTCACGGCTTTTTTCCAGTTGAACGCCTCGTCGACAAAGCGCTTCGGCAGCACGTCCGACGTCGCCCGCACGATGTGCCAGCTCAAATAATTCTTCCACGCCGGCAGCTTTGTCTGCGCCAGCAGCGGGTCCAGCCCGGCAAAAAACGCCAGCGACGTCAGGTTCACGTCCACCGGCGACACGTCCAGCGGCAAAAAGTAGGCGTTCCAGTCCAGCTTGGCGTTGGCCTTGACGAGCTCGGCGCGCGTCAGCTTGTTGTACAAGCTCTTGGGATCACGGCGTTCCACGCGCGTCTTGGAGATCTTCGCCAGCTCGGTCTCCAGCTTGATCGCGTCGTCCGTCGCGGTCACGGCGTCCTTGCCTTTCCAGCCCGCCAGCTCAAACGTCGCCTGCACGTGTTTGCGGTACGCCGCGCGCAGCTTGACCGACCGCTCGTCGTCCTTCAGGTAGTCGTCGCGGTCCGGCATGCCGATGCCGCCCTGGTCCAGCGAGGCAATCACGCGGGTCGCGTCGCCAAAATCCTGCTCAGCTGACAGGCGGAACAGCGGCTTGATGCCGCGCCGGTGCAGCTTGCCCAGCAGCTCCGGCAGCTGCTTTACGTCCTTCAACGCTTTGACTTCCTTGAGCAAGTCGGCGATCGGCGCGACGCCGGCGGCCTCGACAGCGGCCTCGTCCATGCACGCCGCGTAGTACTTGCCCAGCTTGCTGTCCGAGTCCTTGCCGACGTTGTCCAAAATCTCCCGCAGCGCCGCTTCATTGCGCTTGTCGATCTCGTTGAACGAGCGGTACCACGCCGCTTCATCGCCGGGGATCTCGGTCTTGGCGATCCAGCCGCCGCACGCGAATTGGTAGAAATCGGTGCACGGATCGACGGCGCGATCCAGCGCCGCGGCGTCCAAGCCGACGTCAGCGAGGGAAACCTGCAGCGTCACCGGCGGCTCAGGCGCGGGCGCGACGGGCGCGGTCACCTGCGCGGGCGCACCACCACACGCGGCCAACGCGGAAGAAACGGCGGCAAAAGACAGAACGGCAACGACGCGACGCATGGCACCCCCAGAAGTGAGGCCAGCAGGATGCCACGGACCGCAGTTCTGGGCTACCATCCATTGCCATGCACGCGCCCACTCCAGAACTGCTGCCTTGTTGCGCCGAGCACATGCACGTGCCGCCGCTGCGGCCGTTGCCGCCGCCGACGCCGGAGCAGGCGGCGCGCGAACAGCGACGCGTGGCGCAAGGCGCGCTTGTGGGGATGATTGACGCCCACGTCCACCTGTTTCCGCAGCCGCTGTTCGCGGCGCTGCACCGCTGGTTTGACACGAACGCCTGGCAAATTGCCTTTCGCGGCACGTCCGAGGAGACGATCGCGCACTTGCGCGCCCACGGCATTGACCGCATGGTCGCCCTGGTTTTTGGCCACAAGCCGGGCGCGGCACGGACGCTGAACCGCTACCTGGGTGAGCTGGCGGCGGCCGAGCCGGGCGTCATCGGCGTGGGGACGGTGCTGCCGGGCGAGCCGGACGCGCGGGCGATCGTCCAGGAAGCGATTGCGATCCATGGCTTGCGCGGCATCAAGCTGCACTGTCACGTCCAGCGCGTGGCGATCGACGACCCGGCGACGGTGGACGTGCTCGCGATGTGTCAGGAGCTGGGCGTGCCGGCCGTCGTGCACGCCGGGCGCGAGCCGTCGAGCGCGGCGTACGGCGTCGATACCCACGCGATCTGCAACGTCCAGCGCACCCGCCGCGTGCTGCAGCAGCTGCCGGATCTGCGGCTCGTTGTGCCGCACATCGGCGCCGATGAATACAGTGATTACCTGCACTTGTGCGACGAATTCCCGCACCTCTACCTCGACACGGCGATGGCCTGCGCCCAGTATTTCCCGGAGACGCTCGACTGGCAGCTGCTGGAGCGCCACGCCGATCGCGTGCTCTACGGCACCGATTTTCCGATTGTGCCGTACGACGTCGGCCGCGAGCGCACGGTGCTGGCGCGGCAGATCGTCAGCGACGCGGCGTTTGCGCAGATCGCCGGCGGCAATGCCGCGCGGCTATGGGGCGTCTGACGGTTCGTCGTCGTCATCCGGCGTGTTGTCGTCCGGCAAGTCGGCCTGCACGTCCACGTCTGGCAGCTCCACCGGCGCCGCGCAGCCGTCCTTGGGACAGCGGAATTTGCTGTGCGTGTGGTTGTCGTGCCCGCCGCCGTGTACGAGGATCGCCGCCCATTTTGTGGTTCGCGGGTACTGAATCCAGCGCGCCAGCTGCTCCGCCGTCGCGCCTTGGCGCTTGGCCTCGGTGTAGAGCATCGCCTGGACCTTGCGATCGACGATGACGCGGGTCACAAGCCCGGAATCCAGCAGCACGCGCAGGAACAGCCACTCGCGGCGCGCGTCGAAATTCTCGCGGCTGGCGATGGCCAGGTGCTTGACCGGCTGGCGGTGGAAAAAGCCGATGTCCGCCTCCAGCCCGCCGCGGTGCTCGCGGTGCGGCACCAGGCAGCCGCCGTGCTCGATCGACCAATCCTCGATGACTGGTCGGTTGCCGCCCGGCAGCTTCTGGAACACCTCCGCCAGCGCGCGCTTGACAAGATCGATGGCGAACGGCTGGCCCCACGCGCGCGAGGGGTTGATGACGATGTAGTGCGACGTCGTCGCGCCCATCGAGCGGCCATCGACAAGGTGTTCGCCGTACGCGCCTGAGGCGATAACATAGCGTTTTTTGTGGACAAGCGGCGTCTCCGCGGCCAGTGCCAAGCCGTTGATGCGCAGGAACGACGCGACGGAGATGCGGTTGCGCGCGGCGAAGCTCGCCACGGTGTCGCGAAACAGCGCCTTTTGCCGCCGCACCGGGCACATGCCCGTGGGCAAAATGCCCTTGCGAATCGGTGAGCTGGCGCCGCGGCCGCTCTCCGGCACCGCCGCCGGTGGCTCGCCATGCGGTCGCTGGACGATCGGCCGCGGCACCGGCACGTCG
>CAIPXZ010000019.1 GCA_903869075.1 uncultured Myxococcales bacterium
AGAAACTGGCGGAGTTGCACTTCTGGCTCGGCACCGTGGGCATGCTGCTCTACATCGTCTCGATGTACACCGCGGGCGTGACGCAGGGCCTGATGTGGCGCGCGTTCGATGACACCGGTCGCCTGGCGTATCCGGACTTCATCGAGACGGTCGTCAAGCTGGCGCCGATGTACTGGGTGCGCGTGCTGGGTGGCCTCATGTACTTCAGCGGCGTGCTGCTGGCGTGCGTGAACTTCTACAAGACCTGGGCGAATCGCCCGGCGACGTACGAAGACCCGGTCTACGAGGCGCCGGCGCTGGTGGCTGACCCGAGCCTGGACAACCACAAAGTGGGCAACTGGACGGCGTTCCACCGCGTGTGGGAGCGCAAGCCGCTGCTGTTCACGGTGCTGGCGGCCGTCGCGGTCATCACCGCGTCGCTGTTCGAGATCCTCCCGACGTTCCTCATCCAGAGCAACGTCCCGACCATCGCCAGCGTCAAGCCGTACACGCCGCTGGAGCTCGCCGGCCGCGAAATCTACATCGCGGAAGGCTGCTACAACTGCCACAGCCAGATGATTCGGCCGATCCGCGCGGAGACGGAGCGCTACGGCGAATACTCCAAGCCGGGCGAGTTCGTGTACGACCACCCGTTCCAGTGGGGCTCGCGCCGCATCGGTCCGGATCTGCACCGCGTGGGCGGCAAATACCCGAGCCTGTGGCACGTGCGCCACATGCAGGATCCGACCTCGACGACCAAGCAGTCGATCATGCCGCCGTTCCCGTGGCTGCTGACCGACGCACTGGACTACGGCCACGTGCAGGCGAATGTCGACGCGATGGCGATGCTGGGCGTGCCGTACGGCGACGCGATCAACCACGCGCAGGAGCTGGCGCACGCGCAGGCAAAGGTGCTGTCGGATGACATCAAGGCGCAGGGCGGTCCTGGCGACTTGGAGGACAAGAAGATCATCGCGCTGGTGGCTTACCTCCAGCGGCTCGGCACGGACATCAAGGCCAAGCCGGCTGCTGACGTCAAAGCCGTTGGCCAGGCCAAGTAGGAGGGTGTCGTGAAACTGAGCGATATCATGTCCCACATGAACCTGGCGGGCTACGCGGAGATCGCGCTCGCGATTTTCCTGGTGGTCTTCATCGGCGCGACGATCTGGGCGTACCTGCCCAGCAACCGCAACCGCTTCTCCCTGGCGATGACCTTGCCGCTGGAAGACGGCATCGCGGTCTCCACGCGCCACACCTTTGACGCTGACACGCTCGCCATCGCGGGCACCAAAAACGATGAGGCAATGCAATGAGTGACCAGCACAACGATCCGTTGCTCGACCACGACTACGACGGCATCCGGGAGTACGACAACCCGATGCCGGGCTGGTGGACGGGCCTGTTTCTCCTCTGCATCGCCTTCGCGATTGGCTACGCCTTCTGGCTGCACGGCGGCGGCGGTGGCAAGACGGTGCATCAGGAGTACGAGGAAGAAGTCGCCGCGGCGCTGGCCCTGGAGCTGAAAAATGCCCCACCGGCGCTGACGGAGGACGAACTGGCGGCGGCCGTGGCGGACAAAGCGACGGTGGACGCCGGCGCGGCCAAGTTCAAGGAGACCTGCGTGGCGTGCCACGGCGAGAAGGGCGAAGGCAAGATCGGCCCGAACCTAACCGACAAATACTGGCTCCATGGTAAGGGGACGCTGGCGGACATCTACCAGACGATCTCCAAGGGCGTCCCCGAGAAGGGAATGCCCGTGTGGTCGCGTAACCTCAAACCTGCGGAACTCAAGAATCTTGCAGCGTTTGTTGGCTCGCTCCGCAACACAAACGTTGCGGGCAAGGCGCCACAGGGTGATGCTGTTGAAGCCGTGGCCGCGCCCACCCCGACGCCTGCCGCGGCACCTGCTGCGCCGCCGGCACCGGCTCCGGCCCCTGCGGCAGTTCCCGCTGCGGCCACGCCCGCGGCACCTGCTGCCGGTCTGTAGGCAAAAAAATGTCAGCCGTTGTCCCCGAAGATCCCCGACCCACTCCGGTTCACGACAACGGCCCTGGCACAGCGCCCGGCCGCGTGCTGTCAACGCTCAACGAAGACGGCACGCGGCGCTGGGTGCGCCCCGAGCACGCCCCCGGCGCCTTCTACAACCGCCGCCTGATCGTCGCCTGGGCGCTCATCGCCTCGTTCGTCGGCCTGCCGTTCCTGCGCATCGGCGGCAAGCCCACGTTCCTGTTTGACGTCCTGCATCGCCGCTTCACGTTCTTCGGCGCCACTTTCCTGCCGACGGACACCGTGCTGCTGATGCTGCTGATGCTCACGATTTTCCTGACGATTTTCCTGCTCACCGCGCTGTTCGGCCGCGTCTGGTGCGGCTGGGGCTGCCCGCAGACTGTGTACATGGAATTCGTCTTTCGGCCGATCGAGCGGCTGTTCGACGGCAACCGCTCCAAGCAGATCGCGCTGGATCAAAAGGGCGGCTTCCAGCCCAAGCGCCCGTTGAAATTCGCTGTGTTTGTCGTGCTGTCGTTCGGCGTCGCCAACGTGTTCCTGGCGTGGTTCATCGGCGTCGATGAGCTGGCGCGCTGGATGAACCAGTCGCCGGTCGAGCACCCCGCGGGCTTTGCCATCGTCGCCGGCACGACGATTCTGATGTTCATCGATTTCGCATGGTTCCGCGAGCAGATGTGCGTCGTCGCTTGCCCGTACGCGCGCATCCAGGCGGCGCTGCTCGACCGCAACTCGCTGATCGTCGCCTACGACACCGGCCGCGGCGAGCCGCGCGGCAAGCTGACCAAAGTCGCGACGACGGACCTGAAGATCGGCGACTGCATCGACTGCAAAGCCTGTGTCTACACGTGCCCGACCAACATCGACATCCGCGAAGGCTTGCAGATGGAGTGCATCAGCTGCACGCAGTGCATCGACGCCTGCGACACGGTGATGGACAAAATCAAGCGGCCGCGCGGGCTGATTCGCTACACGTCGCAAGAGCGACTCGTGAGCGGCAAGGGCAAAGTGCTGCGGCTGCGGGTGATTTTGTACCCGATCGCGATCCTGATTGTCGGCGGCGCGCTCGGCTGGCTCGCGACGCACCGCGTGCCGGCGGAGGTGACGGTGCTGCGCGGCATCGGCGCGCCGTTTACTGAGGGCGCGGGCGGCGTCGTGACGAACCAGCTGCGCCTGAAGATCCACAACCGCGGCGAGGAGCCGCGCAGCTACAAGTTCGAGCTGCGCCACGCCGACGGCCTGAAGTGGATTGCGCCTGAGAATCCGCTGAACGTGACGGCGGATCACGCGGCGACGACGACGATTTTCGTCGAATCGCAACCGGGCGTCATCCATGGCGAAAAGCCGATTGAGATTCACGTCGAGGATGGTTCAGGCTTTACTATCGACGTTCCGTTCCGCCTGCTCGGACCCGGAGCCAAGCTATGACGGTGACCGCCTTGCCCCTCGAAGCCCCGCCCGCCGCCAGCGCCTACCGCCGCTTCATCGCGCGCGGCCTGCATTGGCCGGTGATCATCGTCTGCCTGCTGGCGATTCCGGTGATTGCCGGCGGCTATCTGGCGTACAAGGCGACCCACGACCCGACTTTTGCCATTGAATCCGACTACTACCGCAAGGCGGTGGCGTGGGACGCGACGATGGCGCAGGAGCAGGCGAACGCCAAGCTGGGCTGGACGGCGGCGGCGACGACGCAGCGCGCGGGCGATAAGCTCGACGTGGCGGTGCAACTGGCGGACAAAGCCGGCGCGGTCGTGCCGGCGGCGACGGTGCACCTGGACGGCTTCTTCCTCGCGCGGTCGCAGGAAGTGCAGGGCGCGGACGCGGTGCTGGGCGCCGATGGCCGCTACCACGCGCTGCTGGCGCTGCCGCACGCGGGCCTGCACGAGGTGCGGATGCGCGCGAGCCGTGGCACGGACGTTTTCACCGCCCAATGGCGCCTCGACGTCGGTCACTGAGGCCGCGATATGCTTGCGCTTTTCGCCACCGTGCTGGTCGCCAGCCTCGTCGGCAGCTTGCACTGCGCCGGCATGTGCGGCGGCTTCGTCGTCTTTTGGGCCGGCGGCGACGCCTCGCAGGGCCACAACAAAATCTACGCGCACATGGCCTACAACGGCGGGCGGCTGGTGACGTACACGCTGCTGGGCGCGCTCGCCGGCGCGCTGGGGCAGGCGCTGGATCTCGCGGGGCGCTCGGCGGGGCTGGAGCAGGTGGCGGCGGCGGCGGCGGGCGGTCTGATGGTGCTGTGGGGCGCAGTCGCTCTGCTGCGGGCGCTGGAAGTGCGCGTGCCGGCGATGCCGCTGCCGGCGGTGCTGCATCGCGCTTACGCGGCGGTGCTGAAGCGGCTGCACGGCAAGCCGCCGGTGGTGCGGGCGGCGCTGATTGGCCTGGCGTCGACGCTGCTGCCGTGTGGCTGGCTGTACGCGTTTGCCGTCACGGCGGCGGGCACCGGTTCGTGGCTGTGGGGCGCGGTAACGATGGCGGCATTCTGGCTGGGTACGCTGCCGGTGCTCGTCGGCGTTGGCGCGCTGGTGCAGCAGGTGGCTGGCCCGCTGCGGCGGCACCTGCCGGCGGTGACGGCGCTGTGCGTGATGGCCGTTGGGCTGTTTGCGCTGACGCATCGGCTGAATGTGCCGCATTTTCGCATGCCGGCGCCGGTGAGCATGCAGGACGCGGCCAAACACGCGCAGAACCTCGGGACGGGCAAGGAAAAGCCGCCGTGCTGCCATGACGACGAGTAGCGCTGGCCGCCCGGACGTCGCCTGCACGCACTGCGGCAACCCGGTGCCGGCGGGCTTGGTTGTCGCCGAAAAAGCTGAGCAGTTTTGCTGCCATGGCTGCGAGACAGTGTACTTTGCGATCCGCGAGCAGGGCCTCGACCGCTACTACACGCTGCGCCAGGAGGACAGCGAAGCCGGTCGCCGACCGCACACAACGGACCGCACTTACACGGAATTTGACGATCCGGCGTTCCAGGTCCGCTACTGCCGCGCGCTCGCCGACGGCACCATGCGCACCGAGCTTTTCCTCGAGGGCGTGCACTGCGCCGCCTGCGTCTGGCTCGTCGAGCGCGCCACGACCGACTTCGGCAGCGGCACGCGGGCGCGTCTGGACATCGGCCGCAGCTCGGCGGAAATCATCTTTGACCCGAAAACCACGACGCTTTCCGAGGTCGCCCGTCGCCTCGACACGCTCGGCTACGCCAGCCACCCGTACCGCGGCGCCGACGCGCGCGACCTGCGCGTCAAGGAAGAGCGCGCGCTCATGGGCCGCATCGGCGTCGCCTGGGCGGTCGCCGGCAACGTCATGGTCATGGCCGTCACGCTCTACAGCGGCTATTTCAGCGACATGGACGCCGACACGGAACAGCTCTTTCGCTGGGTCAGCTTCGCCCTGACGATCCCGGCATTTTTCTGGAGCGCGCGCGTGTTTTTCGTCGGCGCGTGGAAGGCGCTGCGGGCGCGGATGCTGCACATGGACCTGCCGATCGCCGTCGGCTTGTCGGCCGGCTTCATCGGCGGCACGGTGAACGTGTTCCGCGGAACGGGTGAAATTTACTTCGATTCCGTGGCGACGCTGATCTTCTTGCTGCTGGTTGGGCGCTGGCTGCAGCTGCGGCAACGGCGGCTGGCGGGGGACGCGGCGGAGCTGCTGTATTCCCTGGCGCCGTCGTCGGCGCGTCTCGTCGAAAACGGCCAGGTGACCGAGGTGCCGGTCGAGCGGCTGGCGGCCGGCGACGTCGTGGAAGTCCGCGCCGGTGATACGATTCCCACCGATGGCGTGATCGTTTTCGGCCACTCGACGCTCGACGCGTCCGTGCTGACCGGCGAGTCGCGGCCGGTCGAAGTGGCCGAGGGCGAGCGGGTCCACGCCGGCACGCTCAACATCGCGGCTTTGCTGCAGATTCGCACGGAGGCGACGGGCGAGGAAACGCGCGTCGGCCGGTTGATGCAGGACGTCGCCGAGGCGGCGCGGCGGCGGGCGCCGATCGTCGCGCTGGCGGACCACGTCATCGGCTATTTCGTCGCGGTTGTGCTCGTGCTGGCGGCGCTGACGGCCGCGCTGTGGCTGTGGCTGGATCCGAAAGTCGCGCTGGATCACGCGGTTGCGCTGCTGATTGTGACGTGTCCGTGCGCGTTGGGGCTGGCGACGCCGCTGGCGGTGACGGCGGCGGTCGGCAAGGCGGCGCAGCGCGGCATCCTCGTCAAAGGCGGCGACGCGATGGAGCGGCTGGCCAAGCCGGGCCTCGTGCTGTTTGACAAGACCGGGACGCTGACGGCCGGAAAAGTGCAGCTGATGCAATGGCTTGGCGACACGGGCGTACAGCCGCGCGTGGCGGTGCTCGAGCTGCAATCGGCGCATCCGCTGGCGCGCGCCGTCGTCGCTCACTTTGGCGTGCAGCCGGCGCTGGCGGTCGCGGACATCCAGCAGACGGTCGGCGGTGGGCTGGCGGCGCAAGTGGGGCGCCGGGCGCTGCTCGTCGGTTCGCCGGCGTTTGTGGCGCAGCGGCTGGGGACTCTGCCGTCGGCGGCGCAGGCGTGGGTGGCGCAGCTGACGGCGCAGGCGTGGACGCCGGTGCTCGTGGCCGAAGACGGCGTGGTCGTGGCGGCGATGGGCTTTGGCGACCCGGTGCGCCCGGAAGCGGCGGCGTGCCTGCGCGCGCTGGAGGCGGAGGGTATGCAGGTCGGCATCCTGTCCGGCGACCATCCGGACGTCGTGGCGGCGGTGGCGCGGCAGCTGGGCATCGCGCCGGAACACGCCATCGGCGCAGCGACGCCCGAGCAGAAACTCGCTGTTGTGCAAGCGGAACTGCGCAAAGGCCCCGTGCTGATGGTCGGCGATGGCGTCAACGACGCGGCGGCGCTGGCGGCAGCGACAGTCGGCATCAGCGTCCACGGCGGCGCCGAAGCCAGCCTCGCCGCCGCCGACGTCTTCCTGACCGAAGCCGGCCTCGCGCCCATCGTCACGCTCATCACCGGCGCCCGGCGCACTGTCCGCACGATCCGTCGCAACATCGTGTTTTCGTTGCTCTACAACCTGCTCGGCGCCGGCTTGGCGATGGCCGGCTTGCTCAGCCCGCTCGTCGCTGCCATCCTGATGCCATTCAGCTCGCTGACGGTCGTCAGTAGCTCGTTCAAGTCGCGGACGTTCGACGACGCGCAGAAGGGCCGACCCGCATGAGCGTTTTGTACATCGTTGTGCCGCTGGCGATTTTGCTGTCCGGTTCCGCTGTTGCGGCATTTTTGTGGGCGGTGCGCGGTGGCCAGTTTGATGACGTGCGCACGCCCGGCATGCGCGCGCTGCACGACGACGAGCCGGTGCACGACAAGACCGACGAAAACTTGCCTCGGCCCGGTTGACGGATAATCTCGGCGCGCGTGGTCCCTGCCACCTGAGCCCGCCATGTCCGCCGCCGTCAGCGCTCCGCCCGCCCGTTCTGCCGCCGTGACGCGGACTTGGGTCTCCACGACCTATTTCGCGCAGGGCCTGCCGTTCATGCTCATCAACTTCCTGTTCGCGGCGTACCTGACAGACATCGGCGTCAAGGAAGCATGGATAGGCTATCTGAATTATTTCGGTTTCGCCTGGAGCCTGAAGTTCCTGTGGGCGCCGGCGGTGGATTGCTGGGGCACCAAGCGGCGCTGGCTGCTCATCGTCGAGGGCCTGCTCGTCGTCGGTTTTGGCCTGCTGACGCTGCTGCTTGTCAACGGTCCGCGCACGGCGGCGGCGGCGAACGGCAACGTCGTGCTGCAAGTCGCCATCGGCACGCTGGCGGTGCTCGCGGTGCTGGCGGCGACGCACGACATCGCGATTGACGGCTACTACATGGAAGCCATTGCAGATCCGACCGAACAGGCGGCGTACACCGGCCTGCGCAGCCTGGCGTTTCAGGTCGCCAAGCTGTTCGTGCGCAGCGCGCTGCTGGCGCTGGCGGGCTGGATCGGCTGGCACTGGGGCTTTGGCCTCGGCGCGGCGGCGCTGGCGCTGCTGTGGCTGTTTCACACCGCCGTGCTGCCGCGCGTGGAGGCGGCCCGCAGCCATCGCACGTCGATGACCGAGGCGCTGGGCGGCTTTGGCCGCGCGTTCAAGACCTACCTGAAGCAGCCGGGCGTGGCGCTGGTGCTGGCGCTGCTGGCGACGTACAAGCTCGGCGACCAGCTGATGTTCGCGCTGAACACGACGTTCCTGATGCGCGAAGTCGGCGTCAGCAAACCGGATTTGGCGTGGATTGGCGGCATCGTCGGCAGCGCGGCGCTGACCGGCGGCTCGCTGCTGTCGGCGTGGGCGATCCAGAAATACGGCTGGCGGCGCACTGTGTGGCCGCTGACGCTGGGCATGAATCTGAACATTTGGCTGTACGTCTGGCTGGCGTGGTCAGTGGCGCAGGCCAAGCTGGATCCGGGCCACCCGGCGCCGGGCTTGCTTGTGGTGACGGCGGTGTATGCCTTCGAGCAGTTTGCCGGCGGGCTGGGCGCGTCGGCGCTGATCGTGTTCGCGCTGCGCACCTGCAACCCGCAGTTCAAGGCGGCGCACTATGCGATTGCCACGGCGCTGGCGAGCGTCGGGTCGGCGACGCTGGGCGCCAAGGCGGGCGAGATCGTCGAGCACGTCGGCTACACGCGGCTGTTCCTGCTGTCGTTCGCGGTGGCGGTGCCGTCGATGCTGATCCTGCCGTTCGCGCTGCGGCTGCCGCAGCTGCAGGATCCGGTGAAGTAGCGTTCACACGTCGTATCGATAAAACCCCTCGCCGCTCTTCTTGCCCAGCTTGCCCGCCGCCACAAGATCGCGCAGCAGCTGCGGCGGCGCAAACCGCACCGGGTCAAGTTCCCGCGCCAGCGTCTCGGCGATCGCCAGCCGCACGTCCAGACCGACGAGATCCGTCAGCTTCAGCGGCCCCATCGGGTGGCGGTAGCCCAGCTCCATCGCCTTGTCGATGTCCGCGGCGCTCGCCACGCCCTCTTGCAGCATCCGGATCGCCTCCAGACCGAGCGCCAGCCCCAGCCGCGACGACGCGAAACCGGCGACGTCGCGCACCACAATCGGCTCCTTGCCCAGCAGCCGCGCGAATGCAAGCGCCGCCGCCAGCGCCGCGTCCGACGTCGTGTCCGCGCGCACGACCTCCAGCAGCGGCTGGAGGTGCACCGGGTTGAAAATATGCAGCCCGAGGAAGCGATCCGGCCGCGGCAGCCGGTCCGTCAGCAGCCGCAGCGGGATCGAGCTCGTGTTCGTCGCCAGCAGCGCGTTTGTCGGCAGCGTCTCGGTCACCGTCTCAAACAGCGCGCGCTTGAGCTCCACGCGCTCCGGCGCGGCCTCGATCACCAGATCCGCCAGCGACGCCGCGACGCGCAGGTCCGGCTCCGCGTGCAGGCGCGCGCGCGTGGCGGCAGCCTGATCGGCAGTCAGCTTGCCCTTTTGCACGCCGATCGTCAGGTTCTGCTGCACTTTCGCCAGGCCGGCGTCGATCGCCGCCGCGCTGATGTCGTTCAGCCACACGTCGCAGCCCGCCGCCGCACAGACGTGCGCGATGCCGTGGCCCATGGTGCCCGCGCCGATCACGACGACGCGGCGGACTTCCCACTGTTCCTGTGCCGTTTCTGTGGTCTCTGGATGCATTCGTTCCCCCGCTGTGCGCCGGGAATCTAGCGGGCAGCCCGGCCTTTCACAAGCGCACGCGTTCAACTGTTGGCAAAGTCTGGCAATGGCGCTATCTTTTGCGGTATGGCGAGCTTGCCTGAAAACCTTCCGAGGGCCGCGGATCCTGCCGCGTTGACGCCCGTTGCTGATGCCGATCGCGCGCTTGGGCACGTGATCGAAGACCGCTACAAGCTGGTCGCCATCATCGGCCGCGGCGGCTTTGGCACGGTTTACCGCGCCGAGCATCAGCGGCTGCCGCGCGACTTCGCCGTCAAGATCCTCCACGCCGCCCGCGCCGTCGATGCCCGCCAGGTCGAGCGCTTTCGCCAGGAAGTGCGCGCGGCGGCGGTCGTGCGCCACCCGAACGTGGTGGAGGTCGTTGATTTCGGTCACGATCCGGGCGTTGGCCACTTCATCGTCATGCCGCTGCTGGAAGGCGAGAGCCTGCTGGAGCGGCTGGGGCGCGAGACGGTGCTGCCGATCGTCGACATCGACACGGTGCTGACCCAG
>CAIPXZ010000020.1 GCA_903869075.1 uncultured Myxococcales bacterium
CCGATCTGACTTGTAGAGGCCGAAAAGCGCAGTTCTGCCGATTTGTCGGATTTCGACATGGAAGTGCCGATGCGCCGCACCGACGGCCAGGTCCGCTGGATGAGGCTGCATTCCCGCCCGCAGAGGATGCCCGGTGGACGAACCATCTGGCATGGCGTCCAGATCGACATCACCGAACATAGACAGAGGGATCAGGAATTGCGCTCGGCGAAAGCCGAAGCCGAGCGCGCGGTGTTGGCCCGCTCCAAGTTTCTAGCGGCGGCCAGCCATGACCTCCGCCAACCTGTTCAATCGCTCGTTCTCTTGCTGGCAGCGATAAAGCCGCTGGCCGATACGGAAAGGACCGCAAAGGCCGTCAGCACGATGGAAGCCGCGCTGGATGGACTGAACGGCCTGCTTACGAGCATCCTCGACATCTCACGCGTCGATGCGGGTGTCGTGGTGCCGCAATTGCACGGCACTGATATCTGTGCGCTGCTTCGTCGTCTCTGCAATGAGTATGTGCCCGAGTGTGAAAAGGAGAATCTGAGGCTTCGCAGTCGGTGCCATCCGGGGCTGAATGCCCGGACCGATGGCGCGCTCCTAGTGGATAAAATCTAACAGAAGATTCCCGTAGTAGATTCCCTCATCGATCCGAATGTGCGAATCTTCGGAATGCGTGAAGGTATCATCGTCGAAGTGAATGTCGCCGACCGGACCCGCCTTGAAGCGGTTGTGGCGGATCGCAACAGTCCACAGAAGCACGTCTGGCGTGCGCGGATCGTGTTGCTGACCGCGGACGGTCTTGGAACCGTCGAAATCATGCGTCGGACCGAGATGAGCAAACCGGCAGTCTGGCGCTGGCAGGAGCGTTTCATGCTCGAAGGCGTCGACGGGTTGTTGCGTGACAAGACCCGAAAGTCTCGTATTCCGCCGCTGAGCGACGAAGTGGCGGCGGGAGTGGTGTCGCTGACCTTGGAGGACCCGCCGGGTGAGACGACCCACTGGACGGCACCGGCGATGGCCAAGGCGGTCGCCATCAGTGTTAGCTCCGTGCAGCGCATATGGCGCAAACACGGTCTTCAACCCCATCGTATCCGCCGCTTCAAGCTGTCGAACGACAAGTGGTTTGCCCAGAAACTGCGTGATGTCGTTGGCCTTTACATGGATCCGCCCGCCCATGCCGTGGTGCTGTCGTTCGACGAGAAATCCCAAATCCAGGCGTTGGATCGGACCCAACCCGGCTTGCCCCTGAAGAAGGGGCGCTGTGGGACGATGACCCACGATTATAAGCGCAATGGAACCACCACGCTTTTCGCCGCTCTTAATGTTCTCGACGGTTCGGTCATCGGACGATGCATGCAAAGACACCGACATCAGGAGTTCATCCGGTTCCTGAATGTGATCGAGGCCAAGGTGCCCGCCGGTAAAATCGTCCACGTGATCCTCGACAATTACGCCGCTCACAAGCATCCCAAGGTTATCGAATGGCTGGCTCGCCATCCCCGTTTCGTCTTCCATTTCACCCCGACATCGGCGTCCTGGCTCAACGCTGTCGAGGGTTTCTTCGCCATTCTCGCCAAACGGCGCCTCAAACGTGGCGTCTTCACAAGCCTTGTTGATCTCCAGGCCGCCATCAATCGCTTCCTGGCCGAGCATAACCAAAGCCCAAAACCCTTCAGTTGGACCAAGGACCCCGACGCAATCATCGCCGCCGTCAAACGAGGGCACCAAGTGTTAGATTCTATCCACTAGAACGCATCCTCCGCAATCTCATCGAGAACGCGATCCGCTACACCGATCACGGCGGTCTGCTGATCGGCGCCCGTCGGCGCCGCGACCAAATTCGGATCGACATTGTGGACAGCGGCATTGGCATTCCGGCGGA
>CAIPXZ010000021.1 GCA_903869075.1 uncultured Myxococcales bacterium
CGGCTCGGGGCGCGCCTTGCGCCCTTCCGGGCGCCCGGACAACGGCGACACCACGCCGCACGGCGATTGACGGCCGCCACCCGCGCCGCCACACTGCCGCTGCGGCACTTTCTGGCGCGGCGGAGCACGGCATGGCGCGGCGAACGGCGGGACTTGCAGCGGCGCCGCGCGCCACCCGCCGGCAGTTCCTCGGCACCACCGCGGGCTTGGCGGCCGCTTGCTGGGCGGCGGCGTGTGGCGATGATCCGGCCGTCGGCGTCGCGCCCGATGCCGCAGCGCCCGCAGCCGATGTCCCGCCGATCGCCGATCTCCCGCCAGCTTCTGACGTCCCCGCGACCGCCGACTTCACAGCGCTCGCCAAACACCTCACCGGCGCCGTCCTGCGCCCCGGCGACCCCGGTTTTGCCGCCGCGGCGCAAACGTTTCACACCCGTTTTGACGCCATCGTGCCGCGTGCCATCGCCCAGTGCGCCAGCGCCGCCGACGTCCAGACCGCCGTGCAGTGGGCCGTCGCCGCCCAGGTCCCGCTGCGCATCCGCGCCGGCGGCCACTCCTACGGCGGCTTTTGCACCGACCCGACGGCGCTGGTCGTGGACGTCCGCGCGCTCAACACCGTCCAGCTGGACGTCGCCAACCGCCGCCTGACAATCGGCGCCGGCGCGCTCGTCATCGACGCCCAGGCCGCGCTGTGGTCCAGCGACCTCGCGCTCATGACCGCCTCGTGCCCGACCGTCGGCATGGCCGGGCTGACGCTCGGCGGCGGCTACGGCCTGCTGTCCCGGCAATTTGGCCTGACGTGTGATGCCCTTGTCGCCGTCGACATCGTGCTCGCCAGCGGCGTGCTGCAGCACTGCACGGCCAACGCCAACCCGACGCTGTTCTGGGCGTGCCGCGGCGGCGGTGGCGGCAACTTCGGCGTCGTCACGGCGCTGACCTACGCGCTCGCGCCCGCCGGCCAGACGACAACGTTTTCGCAGACCTGGGCATGGACGGATGCCGCCGCGGTGCTCGCCGCCTGGCAGCAGTGGGCGCCGACGACTGCGCCGGCGCTGACGGCGTCCTGCCAGCTGTTCGCTGGGGGCAACGGCGGCGCGGCGCCGACGATCTCCGTGGGCGGCGCGTTCCTCGGCACGCCCGACGCGCTCACGCCACTGCTCGCGCAGCTGCAGGCGCTGGGCGCACCGCCGCCGCTGACGCACGACGTGGCGACCGGAACCTACGGCCAGATGGCGCCCGCACTGCTGGACTGCGACGGCGTTGTGGCGCACTGCCACCTCATCGGCCGCTCACCGGCGGGGCAGGTGCCGCGCGGCACGTACCTGGCCAAGTCCGACTACGTCAAGCAGTTGCTGCCGCCCGCGGCGCTGACGACGCTTGTCGCCGCGCTCGACGCCCGCGCGCCCAGCGACCAGGTGGCCGGCATTATCCTCGACCCGTACGGCGGTGCGCTGGCGACGCCCGCCGCCGACGCCACGGCGTTTGTCCACCGCGACGCGCTGTTTTGCTGTCAATACCTGGCGTTCGGCCAGCCGGGCAGCGCGCTGACCGCCGAGCAGACCTGGCTGCTGGCGACGTGGCAAGCGCTGCGGCCGTTCGTGTCCGGGCAGGCGTACGTGAACTACATCGACCCGGAGCTGGCGGGCTGGCGCGCGGCGTATTACGGCGGGAACGTGGCGCAGCTGCAGGCGGTCAAGGCGGCGGTGGATCCGGGGCGGGTGTTTGATTTTGCGCAGGCGGTTTGAGGGCGGGGTGGGCGGTGGTCACTTCGGACACGCGCGGTTCAACGGCCCGAATCGCCGACATACGCCGTTGACGCACTTGTTCGTGGCGATCCACTGGTTGCACTCGGCATCGGCGGTACAGGAATCGCCGACGTCCTTGACGCTACACGCGCCGTTCACGGCGCAAGCGAACGACTGGCACGAGGCGGCGCAGCCGGGGCGGTATTCGTCGATACACAGGCCGGTCTTGGCGTCGCACAGGCCGTTGACGCAGAGGTCGGAGTCGCCGCACGCCTCGCCCGGCAGCGGTAATGGCTTGCAGCCGAGCGCGCCGGCGATCAGCGAGCAGTATTGGCCGGTTGGGCAGCCGGTTGTGCCGCAGGGCAACGCCGGATTGGCGGTGCTCCAGCAGACCTTCTGGCTAGGGCCGGCGGGCACGCACGCCTTGTCCAAACAGTCGCTTGAGCCGCCGCAGGACGTGCCGTCCGCGACCGTCGTGCAGACCTGGCCCTTGCACAAACCGCTGGCGCAGCTGGTGGCGTCCGTGCATGGGCTGCCGGCGGCCGCGGTGCCGTGCGATGTCCCACACGCCCACGGGGCCAACGCATCCGTCGACGTCGGTTGGCACGCAAGGCCGGCGGCGCACGGAATCTGCTCCGCCAAAAGTTGTTCGTGCGGTGCCGGAAGGTCCTGGCACACGCCGCCAAGGCCAAGCGCAGGCGTGGGCACGCAGACGCCGCCGATGCACAGGTCGGCGTCGCCACAGACCGCCGTCGGCGTGCCGCAGGCTGCGCCCGTGGCGACTGGCGCGCGACAGACGCCGGGACAGCCCCAGCAGCGCAGTCCGGCAGCGCACTCGGCGTCGTCGTCGCAATCCGTGCCGGTGGCCAGGTGGCCGGTGAAGACCTGCAAGCATGCCGGGTCCACGGCGACGTTCGGGAGGCTCGACTTCCCATACGCGGTGAGCCTGCCGGTGATCCGGCGCGTAGTCGCCAAGTCCGCGCTCGACCGCAAGCAAACGCTCGCCGCGCCGCCGTCATAGGTGATTCGGCCCAACTCGGCCAACCGCAGGCGATCGCGCATGAACTGGATGGCGACGGCGAAGTCCGCTTCACAGGTGCCCAAGGCGTAGCGATGCCACTTGCCGTCGGCGGCTTCCTGGGTGCACTGCAGGTCGGCGAGCCAGGTGGGGAGATCGGCGAGGGCGATGGTGGCGGGGATGTTGAGATTTGGGCTGGCGCTTGTGGGCGCGGGCGCGGGGGTGCTGCAGGCGGTGAGGAGGGCGAGTGCGGCCAGCAAGCCGACCGGGCGGGCACAGCCGGTGCGCGGTGTTTGTGGGCTGAGGTTGATGCGCATTTTCAAAACCAAGTGCTCGCCGGGTTCCACACCCGGTGACAACTCCCGGCGACGCAACTGAGAATCGGCAAGACTTGGTATGCCACCCGACAATCGCCGTCAGCGACGCAGGCATCGCCAATCCGCGGCGCCAGACAGTGGCCATCTTCGCGGCACGAAGCCGGCGGACAGGACGGGCCGCACGGGTTGTCAAACGAGCACTTGCCGGTTGTCGAGGCCATGCACACGGTGTCGACGCACGCCCGCCCGCCGGCGCAGGATTCGCCGGCGTGCGCATATTGAGTACACACATGGTTGCTGTCGCAGTACTGGGTGCCATCACAAATGACCGCACCGCAGGGCTCCCCCCAGTGACTCAGCGGGAGGGGCACGCACACACCGCCGGGACACCAACCGCCCGTGGCGCAGCCGTTCACGTTACACGGAAAGCCCAGCGGCAGCGTCGGTACGCATTGACCGAATCCGTCCGCTGTTGGAGCACAATACGACCCGGCGCCACAGTCGGGCACCGTACACCACATGTCGTTACAGTAGTTCAGGAAGTTGGCGCACCAGTGGGGTGACGTATCGCCACAGAGCACGGACGTGCCGTTGTCCTCCGACGGCACGACGCAACTCGCGCCGTCCGGCAGAGGGGCGATGGGATCACATTTGCCCCACGGCGCTTCGGCGCACAGCGTGCCGGCCGCACAGGGCAGGTCCTTGCCGCACTTGCCACCCGCGGCGGCTGGCTGCCGGCACGTCGGCGTCGGCGAGCCCCAACAGCGGCCGACAGCGCATTCGGCGTCGTCTTCGCAGGGCTGGCCCAGCGGCAGCTGACCGACGAAGACCCGCTGACACGCCTCCGGAACAACTCCTTGCGGGACCTGGCGCGCGCGATACATGCTCAGGGTTTCCGTGATGGCAGTGACGTTGCCGCAATTGGCCGCCGCCAAGCACTCGGCCGCGGCAGTACCGTCATACGCGAGGCGACCGGGCTCAACCAAGCGAATTCGTTCGCGTAATGCCTCGCTGTTCCCCCAATAGAAGAAGGACAGGACATTCTCGCGGCCGAAGGCCGGGTCGGGATCGCCGCACGGGTAGTCGTACCTTGCGTGCGCCAAGAGATTGGGCAAGGCCGCCATGCCGATCTGAGCAGCGGGTGGCGGTGGGTTTGCGCACGAAGCCAACAAAGCATGGAGACACACAGCAATGAGCGCTGCAGCGTAGCCCCGAGGGCTGCCGACGGAAACGCATTCTGAGACGATGCGCATCAGAAGCCGCAGCCATTTCCGAAGTCGCAGCGCCAGACGCCATCACTTGCGCAGCAGGGCCAGCCGCCGGGTCCACAACTGTCCGGGGACGGCTCGGGACCCATGCACCCGCTGGTGGGCACGACCTTGCACTGACACTTCCCATCCATGCACGCCGCGCTGTCGCCAGTCGAGCACGCGCAATCGCTCGCCACGTTGCACTCGGCCGGATCGCTCAAATCCCAATCGCCACAGGTGTCGTTCTCCGGCTCACAGCTAAAGCCGCCGCCTTCAATGCATTCGACGCAAACGTAACCGTCGGCGCAGGCGGTACCCTCCCCGTCGCCGCAGCCAAGCTCTCCGTCGCAATAGCGCAGAAATGCGCCGGTCTGTTTGCCGTTGGCGTCAAACAGCGCGACAAATTTGGCTGGCAATCCGTCAGGGCAAGGGGCAATGCCGGGAGCGCCACTTCCGGAAGATCCGATGACTCGACCTTTCCCGAGGCCGCCGTCCTTGTTCGGAATACCCCAAGCGTCACTGCCTGTAGTCTTGAGCGGAATGCACGTCGCCGTCGGCACAAACACCCCTGGATAGAACTCCACGGCCTTGTGTACCATGCCACCCGGACAGGGCGCGCAAGTGACTGTCGCGCCACCTTGCCAGCACGTAACAAGCGCGCAAGGTTTGTACGGATGCTTGCCATTGACCTGAATCTTGGCCATGGCTACCGACTTCAGCACGAACGCGACGGCATCTTCGCAGCGCTCAAAGTGGAGCAGGCCATTGCTGACTGTAAAGACGTTCGGCACGTCTTTGCCCAGCGCGGCCTGCTTGACCCACAATGCCACCGTCGCGTCGAAGTCCAGTGCATGGCGCCAGATCAGAATCTGTGCCGCCGGTGGCTGAGGCGGAGCAAATCGCCGGAGATTTGCCGCGTCCTGGCTGTTGGCGCGGTTTCCCGCCGACCTTGGCTGCACGTTCGTCGGCGGACCAAAGCCATGATCCGCCCAAACCTGTCCACCGCGATAGTCCAGGTTGCCAAACGGCAGCTTCGGACCCGCCGAGGTCTGCCCGCAGCTGCTCCGCTGGCCGCGCGTGCTCGCCGTGTTTGTCGCCGCCCCACCACCACAGCTCCCGCCGCACCCACACCCGCCCGCGCAGCCGGTCGCACTCGCCTCCGTCCCCGGCCAAGCCACCCGCTGCAGCCCTCCCGCCGGCCGCGCCTGTTGCTCCGCCTGCCGCACCGCCTGGTGCGTCAGCTGCGTGCGCGGAAACGCCGAGACCGCCGTCGGGTCGTGGCGCATGAAGTCCGGGCTCGGCGGCTGGGCATGGCCGATCGGCGCCATGGCGTGGCGCGGCAAGGAACCGCCGCCAGGCGTGCGCGGGGGGCGGCGCGGCGTGCGCGTGGCCTGCCGGGTGCGTCGTCAGCTGGCCGCCGGGGCGCAGCACATCGCCGCCATGACCCGGCAAGCTGGTCGGCGGCGGCAGCGTCTGGTGCCGGACCGGCATCGCGTGCGGCGTCTTCGCGGCGACCGCCAGCCGGCCATCCGCCGTCACCGCCACGGTCGGTCCCATGCGGTGGCTGCCGCCCAGCGGCCCCAGCGGGTGCGTCTGCGTGGTGTGGAACGGCACGGTCTGGACCTGGGCGGCGGGCAGGACCCGCTGGGGGTTCACGATGGCCGCCAGGGCCGCCAGACGGGGATCTGGCACGTCC
>CAIPXZ010000022.1 GCA_903869075.1 uncultured Myxococcales bacterium
ATCGACAACGACCTGGGCAGCACGGACAACACCTTCGGCTTCTTCACCGCGGTCGAGACGGCGATGGGCGCGCTGGATCGCCTCAAAACCACTGGTGAATCGCACGATCGCGTGATGATCCTCGAGGTCATGGGCCGCTATGCCGGCTGGATCGCCCTGGAGAGCGGCCTCGCCGGCGGCGCGCACATCATCCTGGTGCCGGAAGTCCCCTACTCGTTGGAGTCCGTTCTGGCGCGAATTCGCCGCCACTGGGACGAGGAACAGCGCAATTACACGCTGATTGTCGTCGCCGAGGGCGCGTTCCCGCGCGGCGGCCATGTCCACCACATTGAAGAGGGTCGCTCCGGCAGCGTCGCGCGCGTGGGCGGCGCGGGCATGCGCCTGGAAGCCGGCTTGCGCGACGTGATGGCGACCTGGGACCGGCCGCGCGGCGCCCCGGAAGTGCGCACGACCGTGCTCGGCCACATCCAGCGCGGCGGCTCGCCCTGCGCGTACGACCGCCTGATTTCCCTGCGTTTTGGCGCGGAAGCCGCGACGCTGGCGCTGGCCGGCAGCTGGAACCGCATGGTCTGCCTGCGCGGCACCGCCATCGAGAACGTGCCGCTTGTCGACGGCATCGCGCGCCCGCACAACGTCGATCCGGACGGGCAGATGGTCCGCCATGCCCGTGCCGTTGGCATCTGCTTTGGAGATTGAGCCATGGATTTGCACTCGCCGATCGCCAAAACCGCCGCGCGAGTCCGCGCCGCCATCCCGGAGCGCGTGGACGTCGCCATCGTCGGCGCTGGCCCCGGCGGGCTGATGGCCGGCGCGCTGCTGGCGCGCAAGGGCTTGAAAGTTGCGCTGTTTGACCAGCATTACGTCGCCGGCGGCTGCGCCACGATGTTCGAGCGCGGCCGCTCCGATGCGCGCTGGCGGTTTGACGTCGGCCTGCACTACATCGGCGACTGCGGTCCGGACGGCAAGATTCCCGGGCTGCTGCGCCAAGCCGGCGTGGCGCTGGAGTACGCGGAGCTGGACCCCGACGGCTTTGACACCATCGTGCTGCCGGGCCTGCGGTTTCGCATCCCCGCCGACCACGAAAAGTACCGGCGGCGGCTGCACGAGTATTTTCCCAAGGAAAAGAAGGGCATCGACCGCTACGTGCAGCTGCTGCTGGAGATCGACCGCGCCACGCGCCAGCTGGATCGCACCGGCGGCAAGATGGGTTTTGGCATGGCGCTGAGCACGCTGCTGCACGGCCGGCTGCTGATCCGCTACCAGAACGCGACGATCGGCCAGGTTTTGGACGACTGCACGCAGGATCCGGTGCTGCGCGCGGTGCTGCTGGGGCAGTCGGGCGACTACGGCGTGCCACCGTCGCAGGCCAGCGCGTTCTTGCATTGCGGCTTGGCGAATCACTACTTTCACGGCGCGTACTACCCCAAAGGTGGCGGCCAGGCGATCGCCGACGCGCTGGCGGACGCGATTGAGACCGCCGGCGGCAGCGTGCATTTGCGCTGCGGCATCGCGCAGATCGTGGTGGAGGACGGCAAGGCCGTCGGCGTGCTGACCGAGCCGGTGCACGGCGTGGCGCACCGCGTGGCGGCCAAGCTCGTGCTCTCGAACGCCGACCTGAAGGCGACGCTGCTGCAGCTGGTGGGTCCGGCGCACTTGCCCGAAGGCTGGGTCCAAAAGGCCGATACCATGCAGATGGGCGGCGCGCTGTTCCTGTCCTGCTTTGGCCTGGAGGGTACGCCGGGGCAAAACAGCCTGTCGGCAACGAATTATTGGCAGTTTGACGACTACGACGCCGAGCGCTTCTACCGCGATGCGGCGACCGGCGCCTTGCCGCGTGGCTGCTACGTGACAAGCGGCACCGCCAAGGACCCGACGACGCCCGGTCACGCGCCGCCGGGCATGACCGGCGTGGAAGTGATGGCGCTGTCAGCCGGCAAGCCGGAAGCCTGGGGCATCAGCCCGCAAGCGCTGTGGGACGGCAGCTACCGCAAGAACGCGACCTACCTCAGCAAAAAGCAGGCGGTGGAAGACGATTTGCTGCGGCGCCTGGACACCTTGTGCCCCGGCGCGGCGGGGCGCGTCGTGTTCAAGGAATCGGCGACACCGCTGACGCACACGCGCTTCACGCGCGCCACCGACGGCACGGGCTATGGCCTCGCAGCGACGCCGGGGCAGTTCATGCGCAATCGGCCGGGCTACCGCGGGCCGCTGGCGGGGCTGTACTTTTGCGGCGCCTCGACCCGCGCCGGCCACGGCGTGCTCGGCGCGCTGCTGTCGGGCGAGCAGTCGGCCAAGCGCATCCTCGCGGACCTGGCTGCGGCGCCGCAGTAGGCACCGCTGAAGCCCACGTCCCGGCCCGCAACCCAAAATGGTTATCGAACGCTGGGCGATTTTGCCGCGGCACCGTCCAAAAAAAAGTCGCCAACTCGGCCTACGGCTTCAGCGCGTGCAGCGGGTGGCCCATGGCGCCGTGCGCCGCTTCCAGCAACGCCTCGGCCATCGTCGGGTGGGCGTGCACCGTCAGCGCCACGTCCTCGGTCGTCGCGCCCATCTCCAGCGCCAGCGCCGCCGACGCGATCAGCTCCGATGCCTCGGCGCCGACGATCTGCACGGCGAGGATCGTGTCCGTCTGCGCGTCGCTCACCAGTCGCACGAAGCCGTCCGTGGCGTTCGCAGTCATCGCCCGGCCGAGCGCGCCGAACGAAAACTTGCCGATCTTCAATGGCTTGCCCGTCGCCTGCAGCTCGGCCAGCGTCGGCCCCACCGTGGCAATCTCCGGGTCGGTGTAGACAACGTTCGGCATCGCGATGATGTCCAGCGCCGTCTTTTTGCCCGCCACCGACTCCGCCGCGACCTCGCCGTCGCGGGACGCCTTGTGCGCCAGCATCGGCCCCTGCGTCACGTCGCCGATCGCCCAGACATTCGCCGCCGTCGTCCGCAGCTGGTTGTCCGTGGCGATGACGCCGCGCGCGTCCGCCGTCAACCCCACGGTCTCGAGGCCAATGTCGCGGGTATTCGGCCGCCGACCGACCGCGACCAGCACCACGTCGACCTCCAGCGCGTCCGGCTTGCCGCCGACCTCGACCTCCACGCGCACGCGACCGTTCGCCAGCTTCGTCGCGCCGAGCGCCTTGGCGCCCTGCAAGTGCTTGACGCCCAACTTGATCTGCTTCTGGTACACCGGCCGCGCCACGTCGGCGTCGAACATGGCCAGGATGCGGTCGGCGGCCTCGATGACCGTCACCTGCACGCCCAGCCGCGCGTAGACGTCCGTCAGCTCCAGGCCGATCACGCCGCCGCCGATGACCGCCATCGCCTTGGGCAGCGTGCTGATGGCCAGCGCGCCGGTGGAGTCGATAATCTGCGCGCCGTCAAAAGCGAAGCCGGGGATGGCGATGGGGCTGGAACCGGTGGCGATGACGAGCTTGCCGTAGCCGATGGTCTCGGTCTTGCCGTCCGCGCCCGTGACGATCAGCTTGCCCGGTCCCGCCAGCTTGCCCGTGCCGGCGATGTGCGTGACGCCGTTGCCCTTGAACAGCCCGCCGATGCCGCCGGACAGCTTTTGTGTGATGCCGGTCTTCCACGCCTGCATCGCCGCCATGTCGACGTGCAAGTCGCCGGCGATGACGCCCATGCCCGCGCCGTCCTTGGCTTTTTTGTAGACTTTCGAGGCGTGGATCAGCGCCTTGGACGGGATGCAGCCGACGTTCAGGCACACGCCTCCGAGCGCGCCCTTGTCGATGCACGCGGTCTTCAGGCCGTACTGCGCCAGGCGGATCGCGCACACATAGCCGCCCGGGCCGGAGCCGAGCACGACGGCGTCAAAAGTGCGCATGGAGTCGGTTGCCATCGAAAATCTCCCGTTACGGCGTCAGCAGCCGCTTCAGCATCCGGTCGACGGCGCCGCGGTACGCGCCAGGGCCGGTCTTGATGCCGTTGTAGAACACCGCGAACACATAGGTTTTTTCGCCCGCCTCAGCGTAGCCCGCCAGCCCGACAACATCGTCGAGCGTACCCGTCTTGGCCTGGATCTTGCCCTGCGTCTGCGGGTCATGCATGCGGCCGCGCAACGTGCCGTCCACGCCGGCAATCGGCAACGTTTTTCGCCAGTTGGCACCCGCCGGGTCCTTGTGCATGGCGCGCAGCAAATCGACGACCGTCTGCGTCGTCACCTTGTCGGCGTGGTACAGCCCGGAGCCGTTGCCCAGCACCGAGCCGTTCCAGCGAATCTGCAGCGTTTCCAAGGTTTTGCGCACCGCCGCCTCGGCTTTTTCGTTTGTCACCGGCACCTGGCCCTGGCCGGCGGCCGTCTGGCGGAACATCGTCTCGGCAAAGCCGTTGTGCGAGTGCTTGTTGGTGACGCTGACAATCTCCTGCAGCGACGGGGAGTTGCGCGAGGCGATCGCCGCCAGCTCCGGCGCTTTGCCAAAGCTCGGCGCCGGCACCGTCACACCGCGCTTGAGCAGGGCCTGCTGGAACACCCAACCGGCGAAGAAGCTGCCATCGGCCACGCGCCGCTTGCCCGAGCCAATCGCCTTGCGCGCGACCGCGATCGTGCCCTGCACCACCACTTCGGTCACCCGGCCATTGGGCCGCGTGAACACGGTCAGCGCGTCCTTCTTGCCGGCGACGGTCTTGGCCTCGTTCACGACCACCACCGCGTCGCCGGCCGGCGGGGACAGCTCGACAAGCGGCGGCGCGCCCACGGCCGCCGGCTTCACCGTCGCATGGACCGTGCCGGCCTCGCACTGCAAGCCGCCGATGGGCGCGCGAAACGCCGCGTCGGTCGCCTTTTCGTCAAAGCCCTTGGGCAGCTTGTCGTCAAAAACCGTGGCATCAACGATGAGCTTGCCGACCTTGGTGATGCCTTTTTTCTGCACCTCCGTCGCCAGCTTGGCGTAATCGCTGGCAAACATGGTCGGATCGCCGGAGCCGACGAGCGCCAACGTCGCTACTTCACCATTTTTCGCAGGACTGGCGCGCACTTCGGTGACAAAGACCTTGTCCGCCGGCAGCGTCTTCATCACCGCCGAAGTCGAGAACAGCTTCGCCACCGACGCCGGATGCACGAGCTTTTTGCCATCCAGATCCAGCACCACATCGCCGCTCGCCAGATCGACGACGGTCGCCACCACCGTGACCTTGCCGCCAGCGCCCGTCAGGATGCCGCGCAGCGCCTCGCCCAGCGCGCTCGCCGCGGGCGCCTTCGCCGGCGCCGGCACCACGGGCTGCGCGAGCCCGGCCGTCGGCAGCACAAGCGCGCACAATGCCACAAGTTTCAAGAGCCTGGGAGCGTGGATTTGCTGCAACATCGCCTGCCGTCTGCGCGATCGCGCGGGCGCAAGGTAACGCGGAAACGTCTGCGGCAAAAGGCGACGGCCGGGAATTTCGTAACCCCGCAAGATTTTGCGCACTTTTGAGGCCGACCGCCGACGCTGCAATTGCCCAATCCGCCCATGCACTTGCACGGTGATCGGCCACGGCCGCGAGGTCGCCACATCGTCAAGATGGTTGGGTTTTTTGCGCTCCGCCGCCGCACGGCATACTGTGAAAACAGGGCATGAGGAGGCCCTCCCCGATGGAAGCTGACCCGGACCCTGCTGTGCGTCCCGCTTCTGTGTCCCGTTTGCCACTTTTGGCCAGTGTTTTCCTGCTCGTCGCGCTCATCGCGCTCGCCCGCCCGGCGACGGCGCAGGCGCCCGCCGACCGCGCCTTGCAAAATGCCGGTCTGCTGCCTGAAGGCGGTGAAAAGAGCTTCACTTTCGACGATTTTTCCGGACCGCCGCCGCGCGATTGGCTGGCCGGTAATCCGCCGCCGCCGCCGTTTGCGGCGTGGTCGATGACGGCGGGCTACGTTCGGCGCGAACCGAAGCTGGCGTCACGGCTGACCGGCGTGCTGCAGCGCGGTGACACTGTCAACGTGACGGCGTGCGTGCCGGACTGCAAGGCTGCGAAAGCGTGGGCGATTTTGGGTGCAGACGGCGCCGTGCCGCTGCGGGCGCTGCGGGCGCTGCCGGTGCCACCGGAGGCGTATGGCTCGTCGGCCGCGGCGCGCTACGAGTATGGCCGGCCGGTGGGCGGCGCGCCGCAGGTCTTTGCCGCGGCCAACGCCAAGTCCAAGGTGCTGCGCAAGGAAAAGTCGGATTTTCGCTTGGCTTTTGTGCCCAACCCGTTGATGGCGCAGCGCGGCTGGCTGCAGCGGCCGGACGGCGGTTGGATGCGCAGCAAGGACATCAAGCTATTCACGCCGTCCAAGTTCGAGGGCGTGCACGACGGCAACCAGCAGGCTTTCGTGTTCGTGCGCCGCAAAGCGGTGCTACAGGTGCCGCGCGACCCGAAGGTCAAGGCGACCAAGCCGACGCCGGAACAGCTGCTGGCGCGCACGGTGCAGCGCTACGACCACTTGCCGCTGCTGGGCGAAAAGAATGGCCGCGTGCTGGTGCCGGGCGGCTCACTGGCGGCGGGCGTCGTGCGCATCGTCCGACCGGTGCCGCGACCGCATGGCATCGCCGCGACCGACCGCTGGGTGCACGTGGACCTGCACGAGCAGGTGCTGACGGCGTACGAAGGCGACCAGCGCGTGCTGGCGACGCTGATTTCCAGCGGCAAAAGCGACAAAAAGTCGCACATGACGCACGAGGGCACGTTCAAGGTCTACGCCAAGTCGGTGCACACTTCGATGCGCGGCAAGCCGTGGGACGACTATTACGCCGAGGAAGTGCCGTGGACGATGCACTACGACGACGGCCGCGCGCTGCACGGCGCGTACTGGCATGACCAGTTTGGCATTGAAAAATCACATGGTTGCGTGAACCTGTCGCCTTCCGACGCCGCCTGGCTGTTCCAGTGGATCCCGCCCAAGCTGCCCGACGGCTGGCACTCGATCCTCGCGGTCAGCGGCAAGCTGGCGACGGCGTGGGTGGTCGTCGAGGATCCCAGCAAACCCGGCCACAAGCCGGCGCGCAAGCTGGCGGCGGTCGAGCACGGCCGGGTCGCCAAGCGCTAACTACGCGGACTGCATCGCGATAATCGAGGCCTGCAGCGTCACCTTGCCGTTGTGGATGTTGCGCTCCAGCCGCACGACGGCATCGACGCTGTCGCGGTCGGCAAAGCCATCGACGACGGTGCGGGCGCAGAACGTGCCGACGCCCGCCCGCGCCCAAGCCGGCTGCGGACCCGGCGCCAGCAACGTGGCGCGGCACCAGTCGCGATCCTTGCCGAGCAACGTCGGCCGATGGAACTCTACGCCGCGCAACAGGAATTGCGGCCGCTCGTTGCCCTTGCCGCACGGCTCCAGCTGATCGAGCAGATCGACGATGTCCAGGGTCAAGTCGGCGATCTGCAGCTCCGCGTCCACCCGTACCGCGCGATCGCGCTGCGCCACCGGCAAATTCGCCGCCACGTGCGCCTGCAGCCGCGCGCGGAATTCGTCGACGCGCTCCGCCAGCAAGGTCACGCCCGCGGCCATCGCGTGTCCGCCAAAGCGCTCGAACAAGCTGTCGTTGTGGATCGCCCGCAGGCCGGCGACGAGGTCGTAGCCGGGAATCGAGCGACCGGAGCCGCGCGCCAGGCCATCGGCGCAAATCGCCAGCACAAACGCCGGCACCGCCAGCTCGTCCTTGACCTTGTTGGCGACGATGCCGACGACGCCCTGATGCCACTCCGCCTCAGCGACGACGACAGCGTGCTCGCGCCCCGCCTGCACGCGCGCCTGCGCCAGCGCCGCGACCTGTGCCAGCGCCTGCGCGTCCTTGCGGCGGTTGTTCTCCAGGTCGATCCGCTCCGCCAGCTCCAGCGCGCGTGCCGGATCCTGGGTCGTCAGCAGCTCAAACGCTGTCTGCGGATCGGCCATGCGCCCGGCGGCGTTGATCGGCGGCGCGAGGTGAAAACCGACGCGATCCGCGCTGATCGCCGCGATCTTGGTGTTGCGCGCCGCCAGCGTCTGCACGCCCGGCCGCGCCGACTTGCCCAGCAACCGCAGGCCGTGCCAGCACAAAATGCGGTTCACGCCGTGCATCGGCGCCATGTCGGCGATGGTGCCCAGCGCCGCCAGCTCGATCAGCGACTTCAGCTCCACCGGCTTGCCCGTGCCGCGCGTGTGCAGCTCACGCCGCAGCGCCTGCGCCAGCACCAGCGCCACGCCGACGGCGGACAGCGACTTGTCCGGATACGTGCAGTCCGGCCGCTGCGGGTTCAGCACCACGCTGGCATTGGGCAGCGTCGCGGCGAGCGCGTGGTGGTCGCAGACGATGAATTCGCGACCGCGATCGCGCACCGCCTGGATCTCGCGGTGCGACGTGGTGCCGCAGTCAACGGAAATGAACAGCGCGATGCCGGCGTCGCACAGCTCCTGCAGCCGGTCGTGGTGCAGGCCATAGCCGTCGCGGAAGCGGTCGGGCAAGAAGACCCGCACCGTGTGGCCGAGGCGGCGGAACAGGTCGTCCAGCAGCGCTGCGGCGCTGATGCCGTCGACGTCGTAGTCGCCGTAGACGCAGATCGGCGCGCCCGACGCCAGCGCGTCCGCGATGAGCCTGGCGGCTTCGGTCACGCCGGTCAGCAGCGTCGGATCGGGCAGGTCGGCGAGCGGCGGCTGCAGGAACTGCTGGGCTTGGTGCGGGGTGTGCATGCCGCGCAGCGCCAGGATCCGCGCCAGCAGCGGCGCGATGCCGGCGGCGACAAGCGCGGCGACGTGGGCGGGATCCGGCTCGGGATGCTCGAAGTGCGCCGCGATGGCAGGCACGACGGTTACGCCGCGGTCGAGGGCGCGTGCTCCGGCAGGCGCACCTTGCGATCCTCAAAGCGGTGGTGCAGCCACAAGAAGATCGGGCTGGCCACGAAGATCGAGGAGAACGTGCCGACGATGACGCCGATGCACATGGCGAACGCGAAGTCCCGGATCAAGCCGCCGCCGAAGAGGAAGATCGACGCCGACGTCAGGAACGTGGTCAATGACGTCAGCACGGTGCGGCTCATCGTCTGGTTGATCGCGGAATTGATGAGGATTTCGATCTTCACGTCCGGATGCTTTTCCTGCATCTCGCGGATGCGGTCAAAGACGACGATTGTGTCGGTCACCGAATAACCGGCGACCGTCAGCACCGCGGCGATGACCGGCATCGAGAACTTGACCTGCGCGACGGAGAACGCGCCGATGACGAGCACGACGTCGTGCACCGTCGCGAGCAGCGCGCCCGGGGCGTAACGCACGTCAAAGCGCAAGATGATGTACAGCACGATGCCGAGGATCGCGTAGAGGATGGCGACCAAGCCCTGGCTCATCATCTCGCCGGCGACGGACGGCGACACGGCGGTGGACGATTCGACGGCGATGAAGCCCTTGCCGTACTTGGCGCGGATGCCGTCTTCCAGCTTGGCCTTGAATTCCTCAACGACGACGGTGAAGCGCGCGTCCGACTTGTCCGCGAGATCCGTGTCCTTCTGCGCCCGCAGCTTGGCCTCTTCGGCGGCGATCTTGACCTGCGCGGCCTTGGCGGCCTCGGGCTTGACGTCGACCTTGCCGTTCTCGGACTCCAGCATCTGCAGCGAGCGGAACATGTTCACGTCCAGCTGCACTTCCAGGTCGCTGCCGGCTTTGGTCTTGGGAAAGCCGGCGTCGGCGAAGATCTTGGTCAGCGCCGCGTACGTGTCGGTGATTTTCTTGGGCTCGGTCAGCGTCACGAACACGCGATCTTCGCCCTCGGAAGCCCACTCGACGTCGATCTTGTCGCCGAACTGCGCCTTGAGCGCCTTCTCGATGCCGTCGCGCTTGGCCTTGGTCAGCATGGACGTCAGCTCGGTCACCACCGCGAAGTGCTTTTTGCCCGTGCCGCCGCCGGTGCCGGTG
>CAIPXZ010000023.1 GCA_903869075.1 uncultured Myxococcales bacterium
CGACCTGTTCCTGACCAAGGACCCGACGACGGGCAAGCTTGTCAGCACGGCGCAGAATACTACTTTGAATTTCACGAACTTGAAGGCGCTGCCGATCAACGGCCCGTTCTCCAACGCCATCAACCCGATCCTCGGCCAGATCGAGTCGGCGATCCTCGCGCCGTTGACGAACCTGCTGACCGGCATCCTCGGGCCGACGCTGAATTCGACGATCGGCGGCGCGCTGGGCAACGCCCTGGGCGCGCTGGCGATCAACACGACGATCCCGCTCGGGCCGCTGATTGGCAAGGGTCCGCCGGCGACGCTGAAGCTGACGTCGGACATCGGCACGCTGGCGTTCCAGGCCAAGCAGGGCATCGTGTTCGGTCTGGCGGCGTCGATGACGGCGGCCAAGACGGTGACGCACGACGTGCTCGGTTCGATCGGCCGCGCCAGCTGCCTCGTCGACAAGGCCAAGCCGGAAATCTTCAATCCGACGGAGAAATACGGTCTGGAAGTGGGCCTGGCGGACGACTTCGTCAACCAGCTGCTGGAGGCGATCTGGAACGGCGGTCTTTTGACGCTGACGCTGGATTCCTCGGTGCTGGGCAACGTCGACCTGTCGAAGTACGGCGTGACGGACCTGTCCGTGCAGACCGACTTCATGCTGCCGCCGATCCTCAACACCTGCTTGACCGGCGACTGGCTGACGCTGCAGATCGGCGATGCCGGCATCCACGCGATGCTCAACTTCAGCGGGACGCCGATCGACATGTACGCCTACGCGGAGATCACGGCGCAGATCAAGATCGTGCTGGTTCCGGACCCGAAGAGCACGACGACGCCGCCGGAAAAGGCCATCTCAGTTGTCATCAACCCGGATCCGGCGAGCCTGAAGATCAAGCTGGAAGTCACGAAGATCAATTCGGAAGCCCTGCCGTTCAAGGACATCTTCCTTGGCCTCATCACGGGCTTGGTGCCGAGCTTGGTCGGCGGTCTGGGCAGCGGCTTGGGCGCGATTCCGCTGCCGTCGATCGACCTGTCGTCCATCTCGCCGCAGATTCCCGCCGGCACGATGCTGGGGATTTCGCTGCAGGACATCGCCAACGTCGCCGGCTACACCTACATCCGCGGCACCATCAAGTAGCCCGGTGCGCCGCGTAACGCGCCGCGTCGTTGCAGCAACGTCACAAAACCGCTAGGGTGCATCGCGCGCCGCGTTTGCTGCGACGCGCTGTGCCTTGGCTTACGCATTTGCCCGCGAGAACCCCATGCAAAAGAACCGGATATTCCAGCGTTTCCTCTTTGGAGTGGGTGCGCCCGCACTCGCCACTTGCTTGCTTGCCAGCTGCGGAACGTCAACCACGCCGACTACCAGCGGCGTCCTGGCACCGGACAGCAAGTGCGCGGGCGCATGCGAGCAGGCTGCGTGTGGGACCGCCAGCGCACATTGCGTTGGCAGCTGCCAAACTTGGCTCGCCTGCGTGGCCAAGTGCGCGCCGACGGACACGGCTTGCCTGACCCCGTGCGCCCAGTCGGTGACGTCGCAAGACGCTGTGACGCAGGTTGGCGCGGTGAACACCTGCGTCGCGAACGCGCACATTCAGTGCCTGGCGACTGCAGATGCGACAAGCGGTGACGCCTCTGGCGACGCTTCTGACGACGGCACCACGGGCGTCGACGTCCCGCCGCTCAAACAGCCGCCGATCCTCGATCTGGCCGTGGATGCCAACCGCGACGGCGTGGCGGACCTGGCCAATGCCGACGATCAGGCGCATGGCAACGAATGGAGTGACCAGTTTGGCGCGTCCTACCTCGTCAACTTTGACGACGACGATGGCGACAAGATCGAGGACGCGCTCGACACAATCGTCAATGGCAGCGACGACGAGCTGGACCTGTCGCCGATCGCGCTGGCGCCTTGGCCGGATGCGCCCGATGGCTACGTCGGCGTGCTGGAGCTGGACCATCCGGAGAAAGTGCGGCTGTGGAAGAACGGCGCCAACGGCTGGGAAATCGTCGCCGGCGTCAACAATGACTGCGTCCCGGTCTTCACGTCCTGCACCGGCGCCGACGACACCTGCTCTGACACCAACGCCAAGAACGGCATCCTGACCGCCGCCGAACTGCGCAGCGGCGTCAAGCTGGCCATTGAAGGCCACGACTTCCGCCGCGACACCGCCAGCTGGGACGGCAACATCCACATCACGTACTGGATCGGCGCGGGCTCGACCGCCAAGGTCACGCCGATCCCGACCAAGGACCACGCGGATGGCAAGGAAGTCGTGCAGTTGCACGTCGCGCCGTGGGTGCTGAACGGCAACTTGACGCCGTTTGACCTTGTGCGCTCGGCCAACTTCTTCTCGCAGTTCGTCGCCGACTTGAAGGCGGCGTTGGGGAGCAGCGGCGCCAACATGCCGTACAAGACCTACAATTACGGCACCAGCAAGGCGAACTGGAACGACGCGTGGACACAGGATTATTACCAGACGGCGTGGACCTCGATCCCGCAGGGCAAGGACGCCAACGGCGTGACAAAGGTCCACGGCATGCGCATCGCCAACGCGCGCCCGTGGGGCCGCTACAACTCGGCGGACGGCTCGTGCCAGGCCAACCTGCTGCCGGTGACGTCGCTGCGCGCCAGCTACCTCGGCCCCAACCAGGCGGTTCTCGTCATTTACCAGGTGCCGAATTCCGGCTCCAGCTTTGACAGCCACGGCAACCACGACCTGCTGCCGGCGTACGAAAACGGCCAGGACAAGTTCCCGATCGGCCGCATCATTCACGGCTCAGGGATCCTGGAAGAGACGCTGCAGTTTTACGACGCGCAAGGTCCGCAGTCGCCGTCGCTGGAAGTCGTGACGGATTGGCTGTGGGTCGGCCACGTCGACGAAGTGCTGAGCTATGTGCCGGCGAAGACCGCGCGCGGTTGGAAGCTGCTGATTGCGGACAACAACTTGGCCAAGGCGATGCTGCAAAAGCTTGTCGACGAGGGTCACGGCGATGCCAAGCTCTTTGAAGGCAAACACGATTTTGGCCCGAACGACGGCAACACGCCGACGGTCGATACCTCGCGCGCCGTGACGGCGACGCTGGCCGACCAGGACCTGATGACCTGGTCGCAGACGGCGCAGACCAAAGCCGACGCGATCCGCAAGGTTGTGGTCGACGCCGTGGGCCTGACCGACAGCCCGACGGAGGCCAACGGCGACATCGTCAGCATGCCGTTTCTGACTTGGCAGCAGGGCGATCCCGGCCAGACCGGCCTCATCGCGTGGCAGCCGGGCACTGCGAATATGCTGGTGGTGGGCGACCATGCGGAAATTCCCAACCCGTTTGGCCCCAAAGTGAACGGCGTGGACGTCTTTGCCCAGGACCTGCTGGACCGGCTGGGGACCGCGGTGAACGCGCTCGGCTCGACCGGCCAGGGCCTGAAAGTGCACCTGATCGACGATTTTGAGAGCTACCACATCGAAGCGGGTGAAGTGCACTGCGGCAGCAACCCGGAAGGTCCGCCGCAGCCGACATGGCAGTGGTGGCTGATCAAGCACTGAAACTGACCGCAGACGTCCTCAGACCGGCAACTGGAGAAGAACATGAAGAAGCTGAATTGGATGCTCGCGCTGGTAGGTTTGGCGCTGCCGCTGCAGCTGGCGGCCGCGGAGCCGGTGGGCTTGGCGGGCGTGACGCTGGGCAAAGCCGACGCGGCGACGCTGCAGCAGGCTGTGATGGCGGATCGCCTGGCGCGACCGGCGGCATATGACCTCGTCGCGGTGGCGCGCGGCTGTCGGCCCGATGGCTGGCAGGCGGCGCGCAACCCGCAGCCGGTGTGCAACCGCGAGTTCCGCGCGCTGGGCGCCGCCGGGCTGCTGCCGATGCTGAGCGCGCTGGCGCTGGACTGGCAGCCGGACGTGAGCAAGCTGTCGACGGATCCGGCGCTGCGCAAGCGCGAAGAGCAGGCGATGCTTGTGGCGATGATCGACACGGTCGGCATGCTGCGCGACACCCGCGCCCGGCCGGTGCTGCTGGCGCTGTGGCAGCAGGTGGAAGCGAGCCGTGAAGTGCAGCCGCCGCTGGAGCGCGCGAATTCGCTGTCGCGCACTGTCGCCGAGGCGCTTGGCCGCATGGGTGGCGCGCTGGAGCTGAACGCCTTGCAGCGCCACGTGCGCGCCGAGGATCCGCTGTTCAACGCGGCGATCGCCGGCCTGGGCTGGTGCAAGCGCACGGAGGCCGCGCCGCTGCTGGTGGGCGCGCTGGGCCACGCCAAGGACGAGGCGACGCAGCGGTGGATCGTCGCGGCGATGGGCACGCTGGCGTCGAGCTGGTCGTGGCAGGCGCTGGGCAAAGTGCGTGAGCCGGACGGCCTGCGCGTGCGCCAGCGGGTGACCGAGGCGCTGCTGCCGCTGCTGGCGAAGACCCAGGGCGAGTCGCGCGAGCGCGTTGTGCAGTCGCTGCAGCTGGCGGACCTGCCCGACCTGCCGGCGCGGCTGACGCAGCTGCGCGCGAGCGCGGACGCGACCTTGCAGCACGACATCGACGACCTGCTGGGCCGCGTGGCCCGGGCGCACACCGCCCGCTAGTCGCCGCCGATGCGACGCCTGCTGGCGATTTGGCTGTTGCTTGCCGCCGTTCCGGGGCGAGCGGACGAGACGCCGGCGTTTTCCAAAGCCACCGCGCTGCAAGCCAAGCTGCTGGCACACCTGACGGGCGCGCAGCCGCCGGGGCAGTCCGCCGAGCTCATCCCCGGGCTGACGCAGCACGATCCGCCGCCGACCTGGCTTGTGCACTGGCAAACGACGCTGCTGCGTGACTTGCAGCAGCCGGACCTGAATTCGAGCCAGCATCCGCTGTTGCACGTGCCGCTGCAGGTTGTGCGGCTGCAGCCACCGGGCAAGCCGAGCTTCGCGCCGGTGCTGGCCGCGCCGCTGCCGCTCGACGAGCTGCTGTGCCCGCGGGATGCGCCGCCGCGGCTGACGGTGGAGGTGCTGCATCCGGGCGATGACGCGACGCCGGCGTGGCTGGGCGTGGACCTGGCGTGTGTGGCGGCCAAGCCGACGCTGCGGCGGCAGCTGCGACTGCTTGTCCAGGCGACGGCGCAAGGCCAGGTGCTGCGGGCGTTTGGCGTGGAGTGGGCGCAGGCCGTGCCGCTGACGTCCCAGCCGGAGCCGCACGCGACGCCGGAGTACGTGCTGCACCCGACGCAGCTGGACAAGCGCTTTACCTGGCTCGTGGCGCTGCCGGCGGGCGGCTGGCTGGCGCAGCTGGAGAGCGCGGCGACGGTCACGTGGCACTCGGACAACGCGCTGCCGCGGCTGGAGGATTGGCCGGCGGAGGACGCGCCGACGTCGACCGCTGCGGACCACCGCGATGCCCAGCGCTACACCCTGCTGCTGGCGGAGGACGGCACGCCGCGCGCCGCGCTGCTGCATGGTCCGGTGGACGCGACGGGGCGGCTGCCGCTGTGGCGCGAGGGCGCGTGGGACCTCGCCCTGCCCCAGACCCAGCCGGAGGAGCCGGTGCGGACGCTGCTGCTGCAGCGGGTGGCGAAGCCGACTGCCGCAGACGACGCGCGCCTGGGCCGCGCCTGGACGCACGCGGGCTACGCGCTGTGGCAGGTGACGCATGACGCGGTGGTGCCGGTC
>CAIPXZ010000024.1 GCA_903869075.1 uncultured Myxococcales bacterium
GCACGACGTAATCGGGCATCCCGCGCCGACGCAGCGCCCGCGCCAGCCGCGGCGTCTCCACAAGCAGCCCGCCCCAGTGCCCGGCGCCGTCCAGCAGCGACTTCTCCACCGGCGCCGTCGCCGCCGCCGCGAGGTCCGGGAATTTCGCCGTCGCCACGCGCGCCAGGTCCTCGCCCTCGCCGCGCCCGGACACCACGACGAGGTGCCGACCGTGGCGCAGCAGCCACCACGGCGCGTCCGGATTCGGCACCGCAAGACCGGCCCAATCGCGAAACTGCGCGGTCGTCGGCTTGTCCGCGCTCGTCTCCAGCGCCGTGCGCACCGCCTGTTGCAGCGTGTCCGCCTCGGTGTCCGTGTGGGCGCTGAACGCGAGCGCGAACCGCAGGTCGTTGCGCCACGACCGCTGCGCCCAGACGCGCGGGTCCAGCGGCAGGTCATCGGCCACGCCCAGCAGCGCCAGCGCGACCTGGCCATCCCAGATCGCCAGCACGCTGCGCTGGAAATCAACGCCCGTCAGCGCCGGATGCCACGCGCCCAGCGCCGCCGCCGGCAGGAACGCATCGCGCAGCGCCTGCGGCACGAGCCCCAGCAGCGCCGGATTCAGCCGCGCCCGCAGCAGCAGCGGCGTCTCGTCCGGCAGCAGCTGGCCGAGGTCCAGCAGCGCACCCGGCGCTTCCTGCAAAAACCGCACGTGGTAATCGGCGATGTCCGCCAGCGCGCCCGGCTTGCTGGCCAGGCGGACATGCAGCTGCGGCTGCGGCAGGTCGAGTTGCAGGTCCGCATCCAGGCGCTCCACGCGGTCGATCAGCCCGCCGAGCACGAGGTTCGCCGGCCCCAGCAGCCCGTGCAGCGCGGCGAGCTCAGGACCGTCGGCGGCGACCTGCAGCTGGGCGTGCAGCTCACCGGGATTGGCGGTCAGCGCTTGGCGCTTCGGCGCGGCGTCATAGGCGATAAAATCCGCAGATTTGGCGGCCAGCGGCCAGCGCAGCAGCAACACCCCGGCGCGCAGCCGCAGCTCCGCCACCTGGGTGTGGGCGTCCTGCCGATCGAGAATTTGCCACGGATTTTGCCCGGTCAGCGTGTAGCCGCGGCGCTTGATCACGCCCTGGACGTGCGTCGCGCCGTGCTCGTCAGCCACCGGCAGCGCCAGCCACAGCGCGTCCTGCCAGCGAAACAGCACCGCGCCGGCGTCCGGCCGCAGCCCCGCCGCCGCCACCGCGTCCATGTCCAGCGGGTCGACGTCCGCTAGCACCTGCAGCGCCTCGCGCACGCCACGCGCGCCCGGCACGCGATCGGTCAGCCGCCGCAGCCCGCGCGCCGCCAGATCCAGCCGCTCCAGCCACACAACGCCGTCCGCCGCCTGCGGCACCTGCGCCGCCAGCGGCACCGCCGGCAGGTGGTCGTGCCGCCACGTCAGCCACGCGCCTACGCCAAAGCCCGCCGCCGCCAGCAGCAGCAGCGCGACGAGCGCGTACAGGGGTTTGCGCGGCAGCTTGGGCGCCATCGCTCAGTCCTCGCGCAGGGTGCGAATGCCAGCGCGCAGCGTCTCGACGACGCGATCCGCCGCGTGACCATCCCAGCCTTCCGGCACGCGGCCCTGCTTCGAACGCCCGGCGCGGATCGCCGCCACTGCCGGGGCGATCGTCGCCGGATCGAGGCCCAGCAGCACGTTCGTGCCCTCGGTCACCGTAATCGGCCGCTCCGTGTTCGCCCGCAGCGTCAGGCACGGCACGCCCAGCGCCGTCGTCTCTTCCTGGATGCCGCCGGAATCGGTCACAAGCACCTGCGCGTCAGCCATCGTGCCGAGGAACTGCAAGTAGCCCATCGGCTCGACGAGGCGAACGTCCCGCGGCACCGCCAAGCCCGCGTCCTCGATGCGTTTTTGCGTCCGGGGGTGAATCGGAAACAGCACCGGCAGGTCGCGCGCCACGGCGCCCAGCGCCGCGAGGATCTGCGCCAGCCGCGCCGGCTCATCGACGTTCGACGGCCGGTGCAGCGTCGCCACCGCGTAGTGGCCTGCCGTCAGCCCCAGCGACTGCGGCGTCTGCAGCGCGCGGGCGTGCGCCAGGTGCGTGCGCAGGCTGTCGATCATGCAGTTGCCGACAAAGTGGATCCGCCAGTCCGCCACGCCCTCGGCGCGCAGGTTGTCGTCGGCGTCGCGCGACGGCGTCAGCAGCAGGTCCGAGCAGGCGTCGGTCAGCACGCGGTTGACCTCCTCCGGCATCGTCCAATCGCGCGAGCGCAGCCCCGCCTCGATGTGCCCCACCGCGATGTTGCGCTTGGCGGCGACGAGCGCGCATGCAATCGTCGAGTTCACGTCACCGGCCACGAGCACCAGATCGGGCTGCCACTCGGCGACGTCGGCGTCGAATTTCTGGAGGATCGCCGCGGTCTGCTGCGCGTGGTCGCCCGAACCGACGCCCAAAAACGCGTCCGGCCGCGGCATGCCGAGGTCGTCAAAAAACACCGCAGACATCTTGGCGTCGTAATGTTGGCCGGTGTGCACGAGCCGCGTGGCAAAGCCAGCGCGGGTCAGCGCGGCGTAAACCGGCGCGACTTTCATGAAGTTGGGCCGGGCGCCCACCACACAGGCAACGCGGGACGGAATCATGGACTACCTCGACGGCGTGCGACCGCGCGCACCGTTTTCACGCACTACCGAGCGCCGCCGGCCGTCGGTCGTGCGCTCCACGGCCTCCGGACGCGGCCGCTGCGTCGGCTGCTTCTGCTTCGGCGCCGCCGGCGGCTGCCAATCGTGCGACGGCTTGCCGGTCAGGCGCCGCGGCTTGCGTCCCGGCTCTTCCGGCGGCGGCGGCACTGCGTCCGCTGGCCCGCGCTGGCTCACCGCTTGGCGCGTCACGCGCTTGATTCCCGCCGTCTGGCCTTTGCGCCGCGGATCCGGCGGCAGCTCGAACGAGCCGACGTGGCCGCGCGTCTGCAGCTGCTCGATCTCCGACTCCGTCAGCGGCCGCCACTGCCCCAGCTTCAAGCCGCGCGTCGTCAGCCCGGCGAACGCCGAGCGCCGCAGCCGCATCACCGGATGGCCGACGCGCTCCATCAGCCGCCGCACTTCGCGGTTGCGCCCTTCGACGAGCACCAGCCGCACCCAGGCATTTTTGTCCGTTTGCGCAATGACTTCCGCGCTTTCCGCGCGCGCCGGACCGTCCTCCAGCCGCACGCCGCGCCGCAGCTTGGCCAGCGTCTCTTCGGTTGGCACGCCGCGCACGCGCGCCTCATACACGCGCTGCACGCTGTAGCGCGCGTGGCCGAGCCGCTCGGCCAGATCGCCGTCGGTGGTCAGCACGATCACGCCCTCCGTATTGAAGTCGAGCCGGCCGACGGTGTGAAGGCCCAGCCCCGCCGGCACCAGCGAATAGACAAGCCGCCGCCCTTCCGGGTCGCTCGCCGTACACAGGTAGCCCACCGGCTTGTTCAGGACGATCGCCAGCCGGACCTCGCGCGGCTTCAACTTTTCGCCGTCCACCGTCACGCGCTGGCGTTCAGCGTCGACGCGCGCGCCGAGGTCGGTCAGCAGCTTGCCGTCGATCTCGACGCGGCCCTGCGCGATCAGCTCGTCCGCGGCGCGGCGCGACAAGGCAAGCGCGCTGGCCAGGAACTTGTTCAGCCGATCGCCCAGCGCGGCGAGGTTCTTGCGTTTGGCAGGCCGCTTGGACGCGGGTTTGGCGGGGGAATTCGGCGCGGACATGATCGTTCTCGGGTTCAGGGAATGGGTGCGCGAAGTAGGCTAGACCGCTCGCGATGTCAAGGATTTGCGCCGCCACAGCGCCGCCGCCACCACCGCGGCGGTCAGCAGCCACATCGGCGCGTCGCCCCACAGGCGATACGGGCTCTGCAGGTCCTTCACCGGCACTTGCCAGCGACGGACGGCCTCGACATTGAGGTCGGTCGGCTCATGCATTCTTCCCGCCGCGTCGACAAAAACCGTGATGCCGGTCGCCGTCGAGCGCACAAGCGGCCGCCGCAGCTCGATCGGCCGCGCCGTCTGCACCATCAGGTGGTCGCTTGGCGCCGGATCCGGGCCAAACCAGATGTCGTTCGTCAGGTTGACAAGCACCTCCGCGTCCGGGCCTTCCGCGCGCAGAAACGCCGGATACAGCGCCTCGTAGCAGATGTTCACGAGCAGCTTGACGCCGGCGACGTCCATCCGCCCCGACAGCACGCCCGGGTCCATGTGCGACACGCCGGGGATCGACTCCTTCAGCGCCGGAATCAGCGACGTCCCCGGCAGGTACTCGCCAAACGGCAGCAGGATCTTCTTGTCGTAGTACTGCAGCGAGCCGTCCGGGCGGAACAGCAGCGCCGAGTTGCGCGCCTCCTCCTTCCACAGCATCTCCGGCCGCCGCAGCGAACCGGTCAGCAGCGGCCGCTGAATCGCCTTTTCCAGTTGCAGCACGCGCCATTTGACGTCGCGCAGGATCTGCGGCGCCCGCGTCGGCGTATCCGGCTTGCCCGGCGCTGTGTCACCGACCGGATCCTCGACCCAGAAAAACGGCAGCGTCCCTTCCGGCCAGATCACAACGTCAATGTCGCGCAGGTCCTCGGCGCGCGTCAGCCGCTCCGGTCGCGCCAGCATCGGCAGCCGCTTGGCGCCCTCCGACAGCTTTTCTTGCAGCGTCGCGTTGCCTTGGACCACGAGCGTTCGCAGCGTCTTTTGCACCGGCGCCACATCCACCGCGGCGATCCGCCACGCGCCGTAGCCCAGCCACGCCGCGAGAATCAGCGCCACCGGTGCCAGCAGCGGCCAGCGCACCGGCCGCACCGCCAGCGCCTGCGCCACCAGGCTGGCAATGGCCAGACACAGCATGGACACGCCCGGAATGCCGACGATGTCGGCCGTCTGGCTCAAAATCGGCACGCGAAACAGGGCGTTACCTTGATACCACGGGAACAGGTACGGCACCGCGAACTCGACGCACGCCCAGATCGTCCCGATCGCCAGCGCCCGCCCGGTCGCCCGCAGCGGCGTCGCCGGCGCGGTCGCCACCAGCCCGCGGACAAGCCACAGCGCCAGGCCTTGATGCACGCCCATCGCCGCGGCAAAGATCGCGTGCAGCAACAGCGCGAGAATCCACGGGAAACCGCTCATCGCCTGCATCGTGTGGACGAGCCACCAGTAGAACACGACGTGCAGCAGCGTCCCCGCCACCCAACCAGCCTGGAACGCCTGCTTCGCCGTCGGCTTCGCCACCGCCAGCCAGTGCAGCAGCGGCACCCAGGCGACAAGCGCCAGCGGCCACAGGCCAAACGGCTCGAACGCCAGCGCCGACAGCACCGCCGAGGCGAGCGCCGGCCGCCACGGCAGCTGCGCGAGCTTGGCCATCATGGCGTCACCGTGCTAGCGTTCGCGATCGTGAAGCGCATCTTCCTGTTCACCGAACTCGCCCAAGCCTCGCCCATGCGTGCCGCGCTGACGCCGCTGGGGCATGACGTGACGGTGCGCGGCTTCCACGGCGCCTGGTTTGATTGTCCGCTTGCCATGCCACCCGACCTCGTCATCGTCGAACCTGCGCCGTTGCGGGCGGTTAGCGCCTTGGGCCCCGCGCTGGCGAGCCATCCGGTGCTCGCTGCGGTGCCGTGGCTCATCGTGCTGGATCCTGAGCGTTGCCACGTTGCAGCGCAACTGTCCTGCCACGACTTTGTGCTGCGCGGCTTTCCGCCAGAAGAAGTCATCACGCGGGTCGAGCGCGCGCTGCGCCACCGTCCTGAGCGCGAGGCGCTGCTGCGCTCCGGCGCGCTGACCGTGGACCTGCGCGGCCGGCAGGCGCTGGTGCGGGGCGTGCCGGTGCCGGCAACGCCGCAGGAATTCGCGCTGTTGCGCCACCTCGTGCAGAACACTGGCCGGGCCTTTACCCGCGAGGCGCTGCTGGACGCGCTGTGGGGCCGCGATTACACCGGCGGACCGCGGACTGTGGACATCCACGTGCGCCGCCTGCGCGCGCACCTGGGACCGCTGGCGGAGAGCCTGGTGACGGTGCACGGCGTCGGCTACAAGTGGCAGGCGCCGCAGTAGCTGGGCGGTGCACGGTCAAACCCCAAACAGCAAAGGGCTGTGGCAGGTTGACCGCCACAGCCCTTGCAGATGCACTTCGACGCGCGGAACGCGACGGACTTACACGAACTCGATGATCGAGATGTGCGCCGCGTCGCCCGAGCGCTGGCCGAGCTTGAGCGTGCGGGTGTAGCCGCCCGGACGACCGGCGTACTTCTTGCCCAGCTCGTTGAAAAGCTTGGAGACCAGCACGTTGTCGCGCAGCTTGGCGAACGCCAGCCGGCGGCGGTGCACGGAATCTTCCTTGCCCAGCGTGATCAGCGGCTCGATCCACGCACGCAGCTCTTTGGCTTTGGCGTCGGTCGTCGTGATGCGCTCGTGCTCAATGAGCGACTTGCACAGGTTCAGCAACATCGAGCGGCGATGCGACGTTTCACGGCTCAGACGATTTCCACTTTTCTTGTGACGCATGACTTCCTCTCGCTCGCTTGTTCTCAGAAACCCAGTAATTCACCACTGTTCAACGGACCGGACCGACTCACGCGGCGGGCGGACCTTTCTCCGGATCAAACCC
>CAIPXZ010000025.1 GCA_903869075.1 uncultured Myxococcales bacterium
CGCGGACCCGCGCGGCAGCAGCGTCGACCGTCGTCAACGCCGCGGAAGACCTGAAGATGATCTGCTGTCAGGTCCACGGCGCGATGCACGGCGCCATGCCGCCGTTTGGCAAGCTGCACGTGACGCCGGACGGCCTGCTGTTCGAGGCGACCTCGCGCGTGACGTCCAAAGCCGGCGATGCGCTGGACAGCAGCGACGGCGCGACGACGATGCAGTCGCTCGGCTCGATGGAGATGGGCCAGTTCCGCTTTGAAATTCCGCGGTCAGCGACGCAGAAGGTGCAGTTCCAAGGCGCCAAGGCGACGCTGTACGTCGACGACGCGATCTACCAGCTGGAGGGCCTCGGGCCGTCCGCCGGCGCGCTCGCTGGCTGGCTGCAAGCGAACGGCTTCGACTCCTAGCCGCGCTGCCGCAGCTCCACAAGCCACTTCGCCGCCACGTCCGCGTGCTCCGTCGGCACGTACAGCCGCTCCAGCACCGTCGCGTCGGCGTAGCGATCGTACAGCCGCGTCGCCTCCGCCAGCGGCAGCAGGTACGGCTCGCCCACCGCCGGCTGCTTGCGCACGTAAATCGCCCGCGCCGCGTCGTCCGGCTTGTACTTGGACAGCGCGCCCTGCGAGCTGACGTGCAAATACGTCATGTTTTCAGCGTCCAGCCGCGCCAGCAGCGCCGCCACCGGCTCCGGGCGATCGGTCGGCGTCGCCTCGATCAGCACGCTCAGCGGTTTGCGCCGCATGATCCCCGCCGCCCACGGCGACTCGTTCTCCATCGACCGCAGCGCCTGCCACACGCGGTGGTCGTCCAGCTCCAGGTACGCCTCCGGGTCCGCCGGCGCGCGACACAGCTCGGGAAACTGCTCGTAAAAGCGCTGCAGCATGTGGTCGTAACACACTGATTTTTTGTGAAAATACACCATCAGGAACATGTGATGGCGGCTCAGCAAAAAGTCGTCGAACGTGAAGATCGCCCGGTCGTCCAGCGTCAGGTGCAGCGGCCCGCCCGGCGCGTCGTCGTGACCGAGGTGGCGGATCAGCCAGTCGCAGTCAAACTGGCCGTAGCTCACGCCGGTGAAGTAGCTGTCCCGCAACAGGTAATCCATGCGGTCGACGTCCAGCTCGGACGACGCCAGCGTCGCCAACAGGCCGTGAACGTTGCGGCCGCCGACCTCGAACACCGCCGGATCGCACAGCACGTCGTCGCTCAGCAGCGCCGCCACATGCCGCGCCTCGATGCCGAGATCCGCGCCGACGTCGGCGATCAGGTCCGTCAGCCCCGAATCCAGCAGGATCTTCAAGGTCATGTGCTCGTGGGACGCCTGCGCCAGCGGGTCCGCCACGCGCACGCCCGGCAGCTGGAGCGCCCCCACGCGCGGCAGCAGCACCTCCGAGCTGTGCGACAGCGGCGGATGGCCCAGATCGTGGCACAGCGTCGCCAGGCGGATCGTCTGCCGCAGCCGCGCGCGCTCGCGATCGGGCAGCCACGGTGACTGGCGAAACACCGCGTCAAACGCCTGACCGGCCAGCTGCATCGCGCCCAGCGAGTGCAAAAACCGGCTGTGGCTGGCGCCGGGAAACGTCAGCTCCGAGAAGCCCAGCTGCTTGATCGCCCGCAGGCGCTGCAGGTACGGGCTGTCCGTCAGCGCGTGTTCGGCGGGCGACAGGGCAATGGAGCCGTGAATCGGGTCGCGAATATCCATGATCGCTCACTCCTGCCACGTTGCGCGCAAAATTTCCAGCAACGCCGGCCCAACCGGCTCGCCTTTGTGCCGCTCGTACAAGCGCTGCGCGTCGTCGTCGAGCATCGCCAGCGGGTTTGCGTGCTGGAATTCCGCCAAAATCTGCATGGCTCTGAGCGCTTGGCCGCCCCGCTCCGCGCCAAAGACGGCCGCCGCTGCCCAGGACCGCTGCTGCCACGGTGTCGCCTGCACCGGCCGCGCCCAGCGCAGCGCCTCGTCCTCGGCGTTCGCCGCCATCCCGAGCGCAAACACATCCAGCTGCTGCTGCAGCTCCAGCCGCTGCGGGGCCAGCAGCCGCACCGCCAGCCAGCCGTCCCGGAACCGCTTGCACCGCATCGCCCAATCCAGCGCGATCCGCCGCGCCTGCATCGCCTCCTTGCGGATGCCAGCGAGCGTATGCACGAGCGCCACCCCGTCATCGCAGTGCTGCGATTTCACGGAAATTTCCAGCCCAAGCGCCAAAGCATCCAGATCCAGCGGCCGAATCTTGAGCGCCGCCTGCTGGAACAGCCGCGCATCGGCCAAGCGCCCTTGATTCGCCAGCACGTACGCGAGGTTATGATTCATCCGCAGCGACTGCGGCTGCAGCGCCACGCCGCGTACGTACAGCGCCAGCTCGTTTGTCCACGCCGCGGCGTTGGCCTGCGTCTCGGTCAGGCAGAGCGTCAGCAGCGCCAGCGGCACGAGCACGAGCGACGGCAGCCGCACCAGCGGCGGCAGCTCCGCCCACGCCGGCAGCCGCAGCGCCACCGCCAGCGGCACCCCGAGGCACAGCGCCACCGACGGCGCGAACAGCAGCCGATCGGCGTACAGCGTCGTCGAGGCAAACAGCAGGTTCGACACCGGCAGCCACGTCAGCAGCGCCCACACGAGCGCGAGCAGGCCCAATTCAGCCGGCTGGAGATCGTATTCGGCATTTGACGGGTTTTGCCGCGCGCGCCGCCACAACACGATCGCGCCGGCCAGCAGACCCGCCAGCAACAACGCGCCGGCCAGCACCTCGGCGGTCGGCTGCGGCACCGGCGGCCAGGCGTTGAACGCATAGTCCGGCGCCAAATCCACAGGCCACATGAGGTGTTGCAGCGCGCGCAGGCCGATCGCCAGCGCCGTCAGCACCCGCACGCCCGGCGTCACCACCGCCAGTGGGTTGTCCGCTTCCGAGATCGGCAGCGCCGCGATCGGCCCAAACAGCCAGTGCCGCCACGCCAGCCAGGCGATCGCCACGAGCGCCCACGCCGCCAGCAGCGGCAGGAAGCGCCGCCACAGCCCGGGACGCGCCAGCGCCCACAGAAACGCGATCGGCAGCAGCATCAGCGGCTGCTCCTTGCTCCACAGCGCCGCGGCGAACGCCAGCGTGCCCAGCGCCACATGGAACCAGCGCGCGCGGTTTTGCCGCACCCGCAGCAGCATCTCGAACGCCACGAGCTCGCACAGCAGCGCCAGCAACTCCGGGCGATAGGCGACCTGCATGACCACTTCCGCGTGCGCCGGATGCAACGCAAACCACAGCCCGCCGACCACCACCGGCCAGGCTTTTTGCCGCAAATTCCAAAGCTTGGCCAGCCGTTGCAGCAGCGTCGTCAGCCAGCCGCAGCAAAGCGCGTACAGAAGTACGTCGGTCCAGTGCCGCGCGCGGCTGGAATCGAGGCCCGCGCCCTTTTCCACGGCGAAACTCAGCGTCGCCAGCGGCCGCGACAGGCGAATGTAGGCGTGGTCGGCGTCGCCAAAATACGGCGCCCGGACAATCTGCGCGAGGTCAACCGGCCAGCGCACCGCCGGGTGGTTCAGGAATGCGGGCGCATCATCCTGAACAAATTCAGCGCGCTGCACCAGCGGGCCGTACACCGCGACGACCGCGAGCGCCACGAGCAGCGGCGCGAGCCAGGGGCGCAGGCGGCTCATCGCGACTTGCGCCGCGTGGCGATGTTGAGCAAGAAACCGGCGCCGAGCAGCACCGTCAGCGCCGACGAGCCGCCGTAGCTGAGCAGCGGCAGCGTCACGCCGACCACCGGCAAAAGGCCAATGACCATGCCGGCATTGACGAAGAACTGCCAAAATACAAGGCCGGCGACGCCGACGGCGAGCAGCGCGTCAAAGCGTTCCTGCGCCCGATCGGCGATGTGCAGCGCCCACCAGACAAAGCCGAGGTACAGGCCAAAAAGCAGCACGCAGCCGGCCAGCCCCCAGCGCTCGGCGAAGCACGCCAGCGCAAAATCCGTATGCACAAACGGCACATGGCGCAGCACAGAGACGCGCGCCTCCTCGTCCGGCCGGCCCATCACGCGGCCGGAGCCGACCGCCCACAGCGCTTTTTCAGCCTGCCAATTGTCGCGGTTGGCGCCGCCCTGGCCGGTGTCCGGCGTCTGGCCGTCGTCCTGCATGGCGTGCCACCAGGTCTCAGCGCGGCCTTTTTGGTAGTCGCGGATGATGTCGAATTTCCACGCCAAGCCGATGCCGATCAGCGCCACGCACAGCGCCAGCACCAGCGTCCGCCGCTGCACGCCGTCGTACAGCAGCTGCCCGACGGCGATCGCCGCGACGCACACCGAGGTGCCCAGATCCGGCTCGCGGTTGATCAGCGCCACCGGCACGCCCATCAGGGCGATCGGCACCAGCAGCTGCCGCAGCTTCCACGGCGTCTGGCTGCGCTTTTTGTCAAACCAGTCGGCGAGCACGACGGCGATTGAAATCTTCATGAATTCGCTGGGCTGGATGTTCGCCGGGCCCAGCTCCAGCCAGCGCTTGGAGTAGTTGATCTCGCGGCCGACGAACAGCACGGCGATCAGCAGCACCACGAGCGCCGTGTAAACCAGCGGGCTGAAGCGGCGCACGAACTGCATGTCCAGCCGCGCCGCCAGACCGGCGCCGATCAGGCCGATGACGATCCAGATTGTCTGCGAGCGGTTGTAGGTCGAGCCGAGCATCGAGTCGGCAAAGTGCAGGTTTTCAATGGCGATCGCGCACAGCCCGAGCACGCAGGTCACGCCAAACAGCGTCGACGGATGGCGAATGC
>CAIPXZ010000026.1 GCA_903869075.1 uncultured Myxococcales bacterium
CCCACCTCCGGCAGCTGATTGGGCTGGCGCCATCGCCCCGCGTACGCCGAGGTCCTGTGCGCCAGCAGGAGCCCAGCCAAGCCCCTCGTTTTGGTATTCGTCGTTCGCTGAATTTTTCCGCGCGCCGGTCCGCAGAAAATCGCCAAAAACGCCCGCGACCGGCCGACACCCGCCGACCGGTCGCGCGCTTCGCCTTCGCCGCGGCTATTTCGCCGAGGCCAGTGCCGTCTTTTCCAGCGTCAGCTCCGCCAGCGCGTCGTGAAATTTCACCTTCGACATCAGCAGCTTCTCCTGCTCGCCGACGATCGCCAGCGTCCCCGCGCTCACCTTGTCGCTCATTTCCTTCATCTTTTGCGCCAGGTGCGTCATCAGCGGACCTGCGGTCTTGACCGCCTTCAGGCTGAACAGCTGCGCGTGCAACTCATCCATCCGATTGCGGTATTCGTCTGCCCGCTCGCGCAAGCTCTCAATCGTCTCGGTCGCGTTGGCCATGTCGCCGTGGAATTGCAACACCTGCTTCAGGCCCTTCACCGCGTCCGGCGCGTCCTTGGCCGAGTCCAGCCACACCTTCACCAGGTCCAGCCCGACAGGGGTCCGGAGGTCAACGGTCCGCGTCATCGGCGTCGCCTCCTCGATCTCGATGGTCTTGCTCTCATGCGGCCCAACGGCCAGTCCGAACAAGTGCGAATCGCCAAATTTCTCAACGATCTGCGGCGATTTCGTGATGTTCCAGCCGCGCGCCACATTGTGCCGCACCAGCACCGTCGTAGCCGTCCCCAGCCGGTTGGTGATCTTCAGCTTCGTCGTCTTCTGGTGCATCACCTCCGCCGTCAGCACGCCGCGGCTGAGCTTGACCAACTTGCTGATCCGGTCGCCCGTCGAGCCATCGCGGTCCACAACCACCTGCCGATCCAGGGCAAACGGCACCACCGCCGTCGCGCCCGGCGGGATCGGGTCCGTCAGACCTTCACCGATGAACCGCCCGCTGCCATACACCGTCACCGGCCCGGTCTCGAGCGTCGACGTTGTCGGGTTGATGAAACGCACGGAACGGAAAGCGTATTTTGCGTCGCCGTGGTCGCCCTCGGCGTCGTACAGGTACACGACCTCGCCGGTCGCCGCGCCCTGGACTACGCTGACCATCGCCGACGTGCCCTTCAGCACAGTCATCGGCGTCCCCGACTCAAAATGGCTCTCGCCCACCGGCGCACCGTTGTCATCCGCCGCTTTCGCCGCGTCGGTGTTCTTCTGTTCCACAAGCCGCACGCCGGCCTTTTGCCCCGCCACGACGCCGCGCGCCACCGCCTGCAGCTGCGCCGGTGCGACGCCGCGCTCGATCAGCTGATTGCGCAGCAAATTCGCTCGGTCCAGCGCCTTATCGTTGGCGTCCGCCTCACCGCCATTGGCGTAACCTTCGATGACAACTTTGGCTTTCTTGCCCTTCAGCGAGTCAGCCAGGCTCCGCAGCCGCTGCTCCTCGTTCGGCGCCGTGTCCTTGCCCGCCAGCTTGTACTGCGGCGTCGGCGCCGCCGCCGGCCCGGCGTGCGCGTAGCCCTGCGCAGACATCATGTCGCCCAAAGCGTTGCCTGCCCGGCCCGACCGCGCCTCGGCCTTGGCGACCTCCTTGCGCATCGCCACGTCGCGCGGCGCCTTGGTCGCGGCGATCGTCTCCGCCATCACGTCCGGATGCCCTGCCTCGCGCAGGATCTCGGCGTCGTCCAGCTGCGCCAGCACGGACTCGTCCTCGCCGGTGTGCAGCAAGCTCCCGCCCAGCGGCGGCGCCTTGGCGAATGTGTCCTGGCTCTGCAGCGTCTCGCGGTGCACGAGGCGGATGCTATGCAAATCAAAGCGGAAAGACAGCGCCGAGCTCGAGCCCACGCCGACCTTTACCGCGTTCCAGTCCTCGCCCGACGTGTTGTCGACGACCGCCCAGCCCTGCAAATCGACCTTGCCGGCGTCGCTAACCATCACGCGATAGCTCGGTTTCCACGCTGGCGCCTCGGTCACGTAGGTCAGCACAATCTCGCGGTGCGTCTTGTCCGGCAGCTGGATTGTCATCTCGACCTGACCGTCCGGGCTCTGCTGGCCCGGCGCCGGGAACGAAACCGGCAGCGGCAGCCCGGTCTTCGCGTCGGTCACCGTCAGCGACTTGAGGAAGTCGTCGACCTTGTCCGCCGGCACTTTCAGCATCAGCTTGTCGCTGTCGACGCTGGCCTTGCGCTCGTAGTAGGCGATGCCGTTGCGGTAGACGACGACGCGGCCGAGCGCGGCGGAGTCGGCTTTGACGTAGGTTGCGTGCTGTGTGCAGGCGTTGCTGGCCAGGGCGATCAGTGCCATTGCGGCAAAAAGTGGACGACGTTTCATGACTTGTGCTCCTCGGCGCCGAAGGTGGGTGGTGGCGCTGGGGAGTGTGACGCGCGGTCGCGCCGGGCGATCTAAACATCCTGACCTCTGTCCAACACCAAGGTCTTCCAGACAGACCTGTTGCATTTCGGA
>CAIPXZ010000027.1 GCA_903869075.1 uncultured Myxococcales bacterium
GTCGCGGCGGCCGGACTGGCGGCGTGGATGTTGCCCAACTACGGTTTTCGCTTCGCCTTTTTCTCCGGCGCCGCCGTGCTCGCCGGCGTTGCGCTGCTTGTCTTCGCCTGGCAGCGCAACCGCCCGGAGGACGTCGGCTTGCCGCCGCTCCTCGACGCCGATCAGCCTGCCGTGCCCGCCCACCTGCCGGCGCCCAAGTGGTCGCGGCAGACCTGGACGACGGTGCTGCTGATTGGTGGCGGCTATTTTGGCATGAAATTCATCCGTTACGCGCTGTGGAGCTGGGCGCCGTTCTTCCTCGAGAAAAACCTGCACCTGCCCAGCGACCAGGCCGGCTACGTCTCCATCATCTTCGACGGCAGCGGCATCCTCGGCGTCGTGGTCACCGGCTGGCTCAGCGACCGCTTCTTCCGCGGCCGGCGCGCGCTTGTCAGCTTCTGGATGGTCTGCGGCGTCGTCGCCGCTACGCTCGTGCTCTTCACCGTCGGCGCGCACAGCGTCGCCGGCTTCGCCATCGCCATCGGCCTCATCGGCTTCACGCTTTTTGGCCCCGACGCCCTGCTCACCGGCGCCGGCGCCATGGACGTCGGCGGCGACCGCGGCGCCATCCGCGCCTCCGGCATCATCCAGGGCATCGGCTCCGCCGGCGCGGTCCTGCAAGAGCTCGTCATCGGCAACATGTACGACCACGCGCACGGCTCGATCGCCGCCATCCTCGCGACTTTGCTCGGCTCGGCGCTGTTCGCCGCGGCGTGCGTGGGCGCCATCGTCTGGCGCAACCGCACTGGCGCCTCGGACCTCTAGCGGCGGGGCTACCGCTCCGGCTGGCCGTCGGCAACCGCCTCGCGCGCCCGCGCGTGCACGCGCTCGAGGTCGCGGCGGTCCAGCGCCACAAACCCGGTTGCCGTCTCGCGAATCGCGTCCGCCTGCTCCGCCAGCGCCCGCCGCGCCGCGTCCGGCATCTGCGGCGCGATCCGCGCGATGACCTCCAGCTGGCGGATCATCACCGCCGGGGTCGTCGCCGCCGCCTGACGGATCTGGTCAAACGCAAACTTCGCCAGCCGCTCCAGCCGCACGTCCGGGATCCACACGCGCAGCTCGCCGTTGGCGTCAAACCAGTTGCCCTCCAGCGGCCGCTGTTCCGCCAGCACACGCAGCGCGTCCGCCAGCCACTCGACGCAGGCGACGCCCGTGAACGTGTCATTCACCGCCGGGCTCAGCGCGCGAATGGCGATCTCGACGATCTGCGCGATGCCGAATTCGCTGTCTTGCGTGAGCGTCCGATGGCGGCCGATCACGACGTTGCGGTCGATCGCCGCCTCCAGGCTCCGCCCCGCCGCCGCTGGCACGACCGCCGCCAGCGGCTCGCCGCGCAACACGAACTGGCCGGGACGAAACCGCAGCACGATCAAAGCGTTCGCCTCGCGCGCCGCCGCCACCAGCGCGCCGTGGTCCAGGTGCTGCAGGTAACCGCTCTGCGGACAGACGACGTCCGCGCCCGCGGCCGCGCGCGCCAGGATCTGCGCGTTGTCCGGCGGCGCGCCCGAGCCCTCGCCGGCCGCCTGGCGATGCGAGCCGACGACCGCCGGGTACAGGTCGTCGACGATGCGCGCGATCATGTCCGGGTTCTGGATCGACGTGGCGACGCGGTGGCTGTAGTAGACCAAAAAGCCGAAGCTGCCGATGACCAGCACCCAGCTTGTGAGCAGCGAAACCTGCGGCACGAAGCGCGAACTGGCGTCCTGGTGCGTCACGAGAAAGCACAGGCAGACAAAGATGAAAGTGCCCATGAACAGGCCGATCGTCACCTGCGTGACCCAGTCCTGCAGAAACCGGTAGAGCAGGCGTGGGCCAAACAGCGTAGCGACCATCGACAGCACAAGCAGCGACACGGAGAAAATCAGCGCGAGCACTGTCGCGACGGCGCCCATCATGGCGGAGAGGATCGCCCGCGCGTCGTCGATGCCGCCCATCGTCAGCCAGTACGGCAAGCGGATGAAGTGGAACGCATCGAGCGCGTCGATGGCGACTGTGAGGCCGAACAGCGCGACGGCCAGCAGCGACAAGCCCAGCGGGATGCGCCACAGGTTGACGTCGCGTTGCGAGCGGAGCTTTTGCGGACGGGGCGCGAGCATGGGACCTCCGGTGGCGCGCCAGCTACCGCGGCTTGGCTTGGCTGCCCGGCGCCTGCTGCAGCACGAGGACCCGCCGCAGCGCGTCCAGCGCACGCTCGCACGCGCCCGCGGCGGTCAGCCCCTCGTTGAGCGACAGCGCCAGGGCGTGGACATTCGTGTTGTCCCGCGACAGCTTGAGGATCTGCTGGCGCAGCTCGGCAAACCGCGCATAGCTCGATCGCGCCGCCTGCAGGTCAGCCGTCAGCGCGTCGCCCGGCAGCGCCGCCAGCGCCGCGAGGCTGCGGGCGACAACCGCGTCCTCCGCCTGCATCGCCGCCTCCATCGCCGCCATCTTCGCGTCGCTCTCCTCGGCGATGTGCGGCGCCAGCAGCGCCAAGATCCGCCACAGGGCGATCCGCGCCTCCGCCGCCGGCTGCAGCGCCGCGTCCCGTGCCAGCGCGGCGTGGGCCAACGCCAGATCCGCCGCCGCCACCGCCTCCGCCGCCGGACCAAACGCCAGCTTGTAGGCCTTGAGGTTCGAATTCTGCCCCGCGAAGTCGAGGATCTGCCCGTCGGTCCGCTGCCAAACCGCGAAGGCGCGCTTGAGCTGCGTCAGGCGCTCCTGCTCCGCCGCGTCGGGATCCTGCGCCGCCAGCGCCGCGTAGTGGTCGATGTCCGCCGCCACCTGCCGCGCCGCCACGCGCACCTCGTCCGCATGCTGGCGCGAGGTGGCGTCCGTCACCGCGAGGACCGCCGCGCGCTCCGCCTGCAGCGCCGTCGCGAAGGCCAGCTGCATGTGCTGCACGACCTCCAGCCTCTGCTGGCCCAGCGCCGCTTCAGCGGTGCGCTCGCGCTGACCCGCCAGCTGCAAGCCGATGATCAGCAGGATGATCAGCAGCCCGGAGCCCACGCTCAGCCACACGCGCTTCTTGGCGTCCCACGCGGTTGCCATCCTCGCCTCCCCAGGCGCCGCCGAGCGCGGCACGTGATGAGTTTAGGCGCGCCACGGCCGTGCGGCATGCGACGGGGGGCAAATCCTGATGAAAGCTTGATAGGGCGGAGCGCGTCCGGGCCGCGATCGCCTGGTGCAGCCACCGGCCCCAGGTCGTCGAAGCACAGGCGCACCGCCAACACTTCGCGCTGCGGCCTTTGGCGGCCCGTCGGCAACATCGGCACCTGCGGGGTCAAATGCGGACTCGGTGGCGGGCGCCGCGGCACCAACCGTCACGTCTGCGGTTCCGGCGCCATCGCAACCGCAACCGCAAGACCTTGGTCCGTGATGCGCCAATACAACGTCCGCCCCACGGGACCGCGCTGCGACGTCACGAGTCCGTCCGCCCGCATCGCCAGGAGGCGTCGTTCAAGCGAGTTGGACCTCCCGCGTTTTTCCAACGGCGACGCGTCGTTGATCTGCTGCAGGGTCAACGCCTTGTCCACCGATCGCCGCAGAAACTGCAAAATGCGCTGGTGCGCCCCCGCCCGCCACCAATTGCGCGTCGGGCCATCTGGCCCCGGCAGGCCATAGGGTTCCTGGCTCGTCACGGTGAGCCCCGCCTTGGGCAGGAACACCACGCGCGAGTGGACCCGGCGCTGCAGCGGGCAGCGGCAGGGGGCCGACGTCAGGTAGCCCTCGGCGCGCAACGCCGCCAGCGCCGCGTACAACGTTCCGTGGTCGAGTTCGGGCAGCATCGCTCGTGCCGAACCGCACAGCGTCGCGTGTCCCTCCGCCAGCGTCTTCAGCCGCTCCAGCACCTCCAGCTGCGCCGCGGAAACGCCCGCGGGCATCCGCACTTTTGCCTCGCGCTCGCGCGGCGGCGGCTTGGTGGCTTGGCGGCGCGGCACCGGGGCAGCCGGCACGGGACGATTCCACACCTGCGCGAGCCAGAGTTCGCGGCGTTCCAGCACCACTTTTTGCCGCGGAAGCGGTCCCCGCGGCGCCACGGACGCGATGCGCGGCGGCGGTTCGGGCGGTGGCGGGGCCGTCTGCGCAGCCAAGCGCGCCGCGAGCAGGCGGGCGGGCCGCGGGATCCCGGTCGATGGCGCGCCAAAGTCGGTCGTGACGTGACCGGACGCCGGCAGAAAGGTCACGCGCGTGTGGGACCTCGGCACGGCGTCACAGTAGCAGACCGCGAAGACAATAAGTCCTTGATTAACCATAACATGGAACCGCTGGCGCGTCGTTTCCTTGTCGATGCCGGCCCAGACGTCGGTGACAACCAAGCAGACCGCGGCGCGGCCAGCCGCTGCTCGTTGCAGCTTTGCCAGCATGCCCGCGCGATGGACCGCGGTCGCGCGGGAATCCGCGCTCTTCGCCACTTCCACAACCTCCGGCGGGTTGCGCTTGGTCTCCACGCGCACGTGCTGGGTGGCAAAAGCCGCACAGGTGCAATCGGCGACTGTGATGAGCCCGTTGTGCGCCAGCCATGCCAGCGCCTTGTCCGTGTGCGCGGTGGGTTGCGCCATGCGCGAGGCGAGTCCGGACATCGACAGGCATTGGGGCTTGCGCGGCGGCGCGATCGTGCACAGCGCGAGGTAGAGGCGATACTCGCCTCGAGCGAGAGCAATGGGCATGGCGACCGCCTCGACGGACCGTCGGGCCGGCCCGCGGGGCGAATCTTGGCGCGCAACGCGGCAATTGGGAAGGTCCGCTTGCCGCGCCCGCTGGCTCGCCGCCGGCGGCGGTGTCCGCCGCTCCGCCGACCGCGGCAGGAGCGTCACGATGCCGAGAAGCCGCGGATCCGTCGCCTCCTGGCGGCCGGTGCTCCCGGCTGCACCCCACACAACGCTGCATGCACCCCACCCGCAGGCCCCTGCCGCCGGCAAAGCCCGCCGTTCAGCCCACAAACCGCGCCCTGTAGCCGCGCCGCCGCCGCCGGTTTACACTGCCCGCCACGCGCGCCATCCCCGCCGCGCGCTGGAGACCGCCATGCGCCGCCTGATGCTCGCCCTGCTCGCCCTGCCCGCCTGCCTGCCGATGCAGCAGCTGCTGGAAACCAAACGCGAATTACCGGTGACGAAGGTCGTGCTGTACCAGAACGGCGTCGGCTATTTTGAGCGGCGCGGCAAGCTGCGCGGCAAGGAAGTCGAGCTGCGGGTGCGGCCGGACCAGGTCAATGACGTGCTCAAGTCGCTGAGTGTGCTGGATTTGTCGGGCGGCACGCCGTCGTCGGCGTCCCTGCCGGTGGAGAAGTCGGGCGACCGGCTGGCGCAGGAGCTGCCGCCGCAGGTGCGCAATGCCACGGGGATGCTCGGGCTGCTGGGCGTGCTGCGCGGCGCCGAGGTCGAGGTCGACGGCGACGAGGGCGCACTGCGCGGGCGCGTGGTGGGCGTCGAGACGACGCAGCGGCGGTATGTGAACGGCAACGGCGAGCAGGTCAGCGCCGAGCCGATCCTGACGCTGCTGGCCAACGACGACCAGCTCCAGACGGTCGCCGTGAGCCAGATTCGCCGCCTGACGATTGGCGATAAGACGCTGTCGGTCGGGCTGCAGCAGTCGCTGGACATCTCCAAGTCGGACGGCGCGTGGAAGCCGATCAGCGTGACGGTGCGGCTGGCGGGTGATGAGAGCCACGACCTGATTATCAGCTACATTCACGAGGTTCCGGTGTGGCGGCCGGCGTACCGCGCGTGGGTGGAGAGCGGCAAGAACATCCAGCTGCAGGGCTGGGCGGTCGTCGACAACGTCTCGGGCGAGCCGTGGGAGGACGTGAATCTGACGCTCGTCGTCGGCTCGCCGCTGTCGTTTCGCTACAGCCTCTACGCGCCACACAGCGTGGAACGCCCGGATTTGTCCAGTCGTTTGCCGCAGGTAGCTGATGCGCCGCCGCCGCCGGACGTCGGCTATGCGCCCGAAGATCTCGCTCCGGCGCCGGCGCCGATGGAGTATGCCGCCAAGGACGCGGCGGGCTCGGGCTATCGCGGCGGGCGGCCGATGGCCAAGATGGCAGCTGCGCCAGCGCCGATGGCGATGGCGGCGGCGCGTGAGCGGGCGATGGACCTCGACACGCGGATGCAGACGGCGCGCGCGCAGGCGAGCGAGCAGGCGCGGGCGCAGGAGGAAGTGGCGCGGCGGGATGCGATGCAGCGCTCGGCGCAGGCGCTCGTGCAGGGCCGCGAGGTCGGCGCGCTGTACGCGTACGAGGCGACGACGCCGATCACCGTGCCGGATCGCTCGGCGGCGCTCATCAACATCGTGTCGCGGCCGATCGCCGGCAAGGACATCTTCCTGTTCCGCGATCCGCAGTCGGGCGAGGCGCCGTTTCGCGCCGTGATGCTGCAAAATGGCAAGGAATCCGCGATTGAAGGCGGGCCGATCACGCTGTACATCGACGGCACTTTCGCCGGCGAGGGCTTCATCGGCCGCGTCGCCAAGGACGAGACTGCGTTTGTGCCGTACGCCAAGGAAGGCGGCTTTGCCTTGAATCTGCAGCAGGAATCGCGCAACGACGCGCTGCATCTGGCGAAGATCGTCGACGGCCGCATCACCATCCAGGGCAAGCGCGTGATGACGCGGACGCTGAAGCTGACGTCCAACCGCGACAAGCCGAGCCTGGCGTACATCAAGCTGCCGCTGACCGCGGGCATGGATCTTGTGGAGCCGCCAAAGGATTTGGTGCGCGCCGGCAGTGACGTGTACGTGCCGGTGCCGCTCGAGGCCAAGGGCAAGGCGGAGGCGAAGCTCGTCGAGGCGACGCCGGTGGAATTCGTTGAAATGGGCCTGAGCCCGCAGGTTTTGGCGGCGTTCCGCTACTACCTGCAGGGCACAAACCTTGTCGAGGCCGTCGCTGGGCCGATCCGCGAGCTGTTGGCGGCGCAGGACGAGCGCGCGGCGCTGGAGCGCGACCAGGACAACCTGCAGCGGCAGCAGCAGATTTTGGCGAGTGACGGCCAGCGCATCCAGGGCAATCTCGACTCGCTGCCGCTGGGCGCCGTCGCCGCGGACCTGCGCAAAAAGCTCGTGGACCAGCTGGCGGTGACGTCGAAGAAGCAGGGGGAAGTGGCGAAAAAGCTTGTGGAAGGTCAGGTCAAGCTGGCGGCCATCGACGAGCGCGTGCGCACCCTGCTGGCGCAGATCGAGCTGAAGTAGCGGCCGATGGCGTACGATCCCGACGCGCTGGACTGGCGGATGGACGCCCGGCAATTTGCCCGCGCGATGGCCGCGGCGCGGCTGCTGCGGCCGTATTTCCGGCCGATTTACACCGGGTTTGAAGGGCTACGCGGCCAGCAGGGGCTGCTGCTCGTCGCCAACCACGGGCTGTTCGGTCTGGATGTGCCGCTGCTGCAGCTCGGCGTGTACGAGTTGGCGCAGCGGCAGCTGCGGTCGTTTTCCGACCATGTGCTGTTCGTGCTGCCGCCGGTGCGGCGCGCGCTGATGGCGATGGGCGTGTGCGACGGCACGCCGGCGGTGGCGCACAAGCTGCTGACGCGCGGCGAGATTGCGTTTACCTGCCCCGGCGGCGCGCGCGAGGCGCTGGCACCGGCGCGGGACCGCTACACGCTGCAGTGGGACGGTCGCTACGGCTTTGTGCGGTCGGCGATCCGCGCTCAGGCGGCGCTTGTGCCGCTCGCCATCATCGGCACCGACGAGCTGTACCGGCAGTTGCTGGACACCGACGCGATGCGCGCGACGCTGCCGGGCAAGGCAATCGCCCGCTGGCTGGGGCCAAAATACGTGACGCCGCTGTACCTCGGCGTGGGCGCGCTGCCGCTGCCACAGCAGCTGCACTTTCTCGCCGGCGCGCCGATTGCGGTGCCGCGCGACCCGGCGGCGGCGGACGATCCCGCGGTGGTGCAGGCGCTGCACGCCGAGGTCAAGCGCCAGACGGAGGCGCTGATTGCGAGCGGGCTGGCGGCGCGCGAAAAGCGCCGTCAGGAGGCGCCGCCAGGGCTGGCGAAGCTTGTCGATACGCTGGCACGGCGCGCGGCAGGCTGACGACACATCCGACCGTCAGGTGCGCCAAGTTGCGCTCAGCGGACCCTTCACCCGCGTTGACATTTGCCGGAGGCGCCCGTACATTCTGAGCGCGAGTTTCGCAGCATTTGCATTGATTTCAAACACTTGAGAGACACGCCATGCCTTCGCCCCATCCGCAGCCGATCGGTACGTTGTTCAAGGTGCTGGACGTTCCGGCGGCAGAGCTGGGCAAATACCCGAATCTTGTCGCCGACTTGAGCCAGGGCGTTGTCGACGTGGCGCTGATTCGCGGCGTGTTCTCGACCGCAACAATGGACACCGTGCTCGGGCGGATCAACCGCGGCGAGCACGGGCTTGTCGTCTCGCCACAGTCGACGGCGGACGTCGAGGCGCCGCAGGTGACGCTGTTTGGCCAGGGCATCACGCCGAACGACGTCGACCGCCGGCCGCGCAACGAGTCCCAGGCGGCGTACCACGCCCACGCCGAGGAATTCAGCGCGCTGTGCCGCGAGCTCTTCGCCGGCGTCGAAGACTACGAGACGCGCATCGACAGCCTTTTCAGCAGCATCAGCGGCGGCGCCAAGTCCGCCGTGCCGCGCGACAACCTGGGGCGGCTGTTCACGCCGTCGACGATTCGCCGCCTGTCGCCGGGCGCGGAGATGAACCTGCACGTCGGCAACTATTTTCTCAGCACCCCGGCGTACAAATACCTGCAGCCGCAGCTGTGCCCGCACGACCAGCTGAGCTTCTTCTTGCCGATCGATCCGCCGCAAGCCGGCGGCGAGATTGAGGTTTTTGAGCTGGAGTTCAACGACCCGCGCATGCCCAAGCGGCCGACCGGCGACGTCGTGGCGGCGACGGTCGAGGCGTCGATGCGCTTTGAGAGCTACGGTCCCGGCAAGGGCGACATGTTCCTGTTCAACGGCGGCCGGTTCTACCACCGCGTCGACTGGGTCGTCGGCCCGCGGCCGCGCTGGACCATCGGCGGTTTCGTCAGCCTTTCCAAGGACTTCAAGACCGTCTTTCACTGGAGCTGAGGCTACCGAGGCTTGATCGCCACCGCCACGAGGCTCTTGCCGATCGGCGTGCGCGGCAGCACGCGGTTCAGCGCCGCTTCGAGCGCGCGCGTCACCGGCACACCCACGCGGTCGTACGCCTGCGCGCCCAACGCATCGTATTTCTTGCGCTTCAGCACCTTACCGGCGAGAAACCACGGCACAATGCCCAGCGTGTCCAGGTAGTCCAGCCGCTGCACCGTGAAGCCGGCGGCGGTCAGCTTGGCGCCCAGCTCCGGGCGGCGGTAGCGGCGCACGTGATCGACGATTTCATCCAGCGATCCATAGAGTTGCGGCACAGCCGGCACGAAAATGCACAGCGCCCCACCGGGCTTGAGAAGCTCGAACAGCCGCGCCAGCACCGCCGCGTCGTCGGGGATGTGCTCCAGCACGTTGACCATCAGCGCGGCGTCAAACGGCACCGCCAGCAGCGCCGGATCGACCTCGTGCAGCACCGCTTCCGCGACCGTCACGTTGCGGCGATCGGCGACGCGCGCCCGCAGCTTCTCGCACAGGTTCGCCGCCGGCTCCACCAGCAGCACGCTCTGCGCGCCGTCCAGGTAGCGCAGCGCGACGTTGCCGATGCCCGCGCCGACCTCGATCACCCGCCCGTGCAAAAAGCCCTGAAACTGTTCCAGAATCCAGCCGGTGTAGCGCGGCAGATCGGCCAGCGCCTCCAGGTCCTGCCCGGCGTAGTGGGTGTTGCTTGAGTCCGCCACGCGCACCTTCTAGCCTTTGACGCCGCCGGCCGTCAGACCGCCAACCAGCTGTTTTTCAAGCGAATAAAACAGCGCCATCACCGGCGCCGAGACAACCAGCGACGCCGCCGCAAACAGCGCCCACTGCACGTCCTTATCGCCCACATAGCCACGGATTTGCACTGGCAGCGTGTAAGCTGCCTCGCGCGAAAGGAAAGTGTAGGCGAGCACGAACTCGTTCCACGCCGTCATGAACGAGAACAGCGCCGTCACCGCGATCGCCGGCGCAGATAGCGGCAGGATGATGCGCCAGAAGATCTGCAGGCGCGTGGCGCCGTCGATGATCGCGGACTCCTCGATTTCCTTGGGCAAAGTGTCAAAGTAGCCCTTGAGCGTCCAGGTGCAAAACGGCACCGTCGTCGTGGCGTAGACAAGGATCAGCCCGAGCATCGAGTCCAGCAGGTTGAGCTTTTGCATGAGCACGTACAGCGGAATCATCGTCAGGATGCCGGGGAACATCTGCGTCGCCAAAAAACCGAGCATTCCGGCGCGGCGACCGGGGAATTCGAAGCGGGCGAAGCCGTACGCGGCGGTGCAGGCGAGCGTGATGCCGAGCGCGGTCGTGGCGAGCGAGACGATCAGCGAGTTGGCGAGCTGGCGGCCAAAAAGCCAAGTACCATCGCTGGCTTTGTGACCAATCACGGCGGTGAAGGCGTCAAACGACAGCGTCTCCGGCCACGGCCACGGTGAGGCGGACGCGCCGCCGGTGCCGCTCAGCGCCAGCTTGA
>CAIPXZ010000028.1 GCA_903869075.1 uncultured Myxococcales bacterium
GCCGGCAAGAGCCATAACCGCCCGAGATCGCTGGCATTTTACGGAAAGGGCGGCGTCGGCAAGTCGACGGTGGTCAGCAACCTGACCGCGGCGCTGGCGCACAAGGGCCGGCGCGTGCTGCAGATCGGCTGCGATCCCAAGCGCGACAGCTCGCGCAACCTCATCAAGACCTTTCCGCCGACGACGCTGATGGACCTGCTTTCCGTCGGCAAGACCGACTTGGTGCCGGCGGACATCCTCATGGACGGCGGCCAGAACGTCGAGTGCATCGAGGTCGGCGGTCCCAAGCCAGGCGTCGGCTGCGCCGGTCGCGGATTGGGTCGCCTGTTTGAAGAACTTGAAACCATGGAGATTTTTGACCGCGGCTACGACTACGTCTTCTACGACGTGCTCGGCGACGTGGTCTGCGGTGGCTTTGCGGTGCCGATGCGCGACGGCTACGCCGAGGAAGTCTACGTCGTCACCTCGGGCGAATTCATGAGCCTGTACGCCGCCAACAACATTGCCCGCGGTATCGCCAACTACGCGGAACAAGGCGATATTCGCATGGGCGGGCTGATCGCCAACGTCAAGGATCTGGCGTTTGACCGCGCGCTGATTGAGAAATTCGCTGAGAAGATCGGCACGCACGTCGTGTGGTACCTCGAGTGGAACAAGGTCGTGTACGAGGCCGAGCGGCGCCGCAAAACTGTGCTGCGCTACGCGCCGGAGCACGCTTTCGCCCAGGAATGGCTGGATCTCGCCGACGCGCTGGAAAAGGACGCGCGGCCGCACATTCCCAAGCCGATGAGCGACACCGAACTGGACGTTTTTCTTGAAGAATTGTTCGGAATCCAAGCCGAGCCGTAGTCAGCGCACGCGCGTCACGGTTTGCAGCACCTGCTCGGCAAAGCGCAGCGCGCCGCGGTAGCCCAGCCACGGCGCCGGCTGCAGGAAGTGCCGCTGTTCACTGGGAAAACCGAATTCGAGGAACGGCACGCCGCTTGGCGCCAGCGCCTCGCGCTCGATCGTCGTGCCGATGATCACCGACGTCCCGTCCAGCGGCGGCCGCGACTGGCCGTCGCCCGCCAGCGCCCGCACCTGCTGCGGCGTCGGGTCGCTGAGCCAGCGCACGTCCGGCGGCAGCTGCACGCCGTGCTCCGCCAGCATCGCCTCGACCTCGCGCTGGCCACCCAGGCGAAAGTGCGTCACCGCCAGCACCGACGGCACCATGTCCAGCTCGCGCAGCAGCAGCACCAGACCGGCGAGCCGCGGCGCCTCGGCAAAAGCCGCGAATTTCTGACCGCGCAGCCGCCGCCGCGCCAGCTCCGCCAGCGGTTTGGCGGCCTGCAGCTCCGCCTGGACGAACGCGTCCAGCCGCGGTTTGGGCACCTGCAGCGCCTGCGCCACCTGCGCCAGCCAGCGCCCGGTCGCGGCAAAGCCCATCGGCACGCCGAGCTTGTGCACGGAATCCACAGCCACGCCGGGCACTTTTTGCAGCTCGCGCGCCTGGCCGTGCGCCCACGGCAGCACCAGGTGCGCGCGCGCCTGGGTCGTGTGCGCCAGCGTCGCGTACGGCTCACCGGCCAGGTACACCGCCGGCGAACGCAGCCCGAGGCCCGCCAGCAGCCGGCGCACCTCGACGACGTTGCCCTCGCAATCGCCCTCAAACCGGTCAAACGGCAGCCCCAGCACGCTGACCTCGTCGGCCTGCACGTGCACCTCAAACCGCTCGAATTGCCTGCGGAAAATCGCCGCTTCCGTTGCCGCAAAGCCGGCGTACAGGTCGTCCTGGTAGTTGCGCTGCGGCACCGCCAGCACGTCGACGCCGGTCTTTTGGCGCAGCCGCTCGACAACCGGGCCAAGGGGCTGGGCTTGCAGGGAAATCGGCGTCGAGCTGTCGATCAGCACAAGCTGGCTACCCAGCCGCCGGGCGAACGCGATGATCTCGGACTCCAGCTGCTCGGTCGAGCCCTGGATCAGGTCCTCGTCGATGAACTGCGAGTACCGCATCCGGTTGTGCGCGTCCGTGCCGCCGTCATGCGCCACAAGGTGCTGCTGCGTCTTGACCTTGCAGCCCACCGACGCGTGGCACATGCACAGCGCGTCCGGGATGGCGTGCGCCGCCAAATAGACGCCAAAAAACGGCGTGTGGCTGCTGCTGCGGATCACGAGGTCATCGAGCGTCAGGTCTTCGTACACGCGAACTCCTACGCCGCCGTCGCTGCGACCATCGCCGACGGCAGCACGAGCCGCGTCACGGCGTCGGCGTCATCGGGCAGCTGCGCATGTTCCTGAAAGGTCTGGTAAAATGTGTCAGACAGCGCGCGATCGACAGTCGCCAGCACGCGCGGCACTTGCCGCCAGCCCAGCCGCACGTCGCCGTGCTGCAGCAGCGGAATGCCGCGCTGGCTCAGCTGGTCGCGCAGAAAGCCGGCGCCGTAGAACACGTCATACTGCTTGCGCGACAGCATTTGCCGCAGGCTGCTCGTCGCCGGGAACAGGCAAAACGGCCGGTCCATCTGCAGGTCGTGCAGCACGCGCGCCACGCGCTGCCAGTTCGCTTCGTCTTGCGGCCCCTGGATGAAAATCGCGCTTGTAAAGCCCAACTCGTCAAACAGCGTCAGCTCGCCCAGCTCTTCCTGGGCGATGCGCCGCAGGTCAAAACTCCGCACCGAGCCGACGTTGTACACCGCCCGCAACGGCCGCTCTGCCCATTTCTGGCGAAACGCGGCGATGGCATCGACCGCCACGCGCCGACCCGGCAGCGCCAGCACCGCGTCCGCCGACCGCCCCGTCGCCGCGGCGATCGCCTGCCAAAACTTGTCGGTCGCCGCGACGCCAACCGGCAGCGGCACCTCGATCGCCTGCTGCTGCCACTGTTCCGCCGCCACTTTGCGCAGGCCAACGAGCATGTCCGGTCCCGGGTGGATCAGCCACGCGGCGTCAGCGGCGCGCAGGAAATCGTCGAGCCCGGAGCGCTCATTCAGCACCGTGTTCACGACCAAGCCCAGCGCGGCAAAGCCGGCGTCCAGCTCCTCGCGCTCCTCCGGCTGCAGCGACACGCCGACCAAGTTCACGCGTCGCTGCCGGTCCGCCAGCGTCGGCCGCGAGGCGCGCGCCAGCAGCGTGTACACCGTGTCGACGATCTCGGCTGGCGAGCGTGGCTTCAGGCCGTGCGTCACTTCGGCCTCGACGCGAATTCCCAGGTCCCGCGCGGCTTTGCGCGCGACGTTGACGACGTTGTCGCCGATCATCACCGTCGGGCACGTCGACAGCACGAGGATCAGCTCCGGCTGCAGCGTCTGGTGCACGACCTCGATGGCGCGGCGCAGCTTGGCGTTGCCCTGGCCGGTGACGAGCTCGTCCTCGCGCATGTTTGTGCAGAGGAATTTGTACGCGAGCTCGCTCTGGACTTTGCCGCCGGTCTTGGGCAGCACGTTCGAGCAGTCGCGGTCGGAGTGGATGACGACGGCGAAGCGGCCGCGCAGGCGCGACAGCAGCTCGGTCGCGCCCTGGTAGCTGCAGGCTTCCTGCGCCAACAGCGCACCGGGATACATGCGGTGCGGGCGATGGCGGGTCATGCGGCTCCGAAAAAACGCCGTCCATGCGAGCGACGGGCTGCGCCACTGTGCCCGCAGGGTCGGGTCAGGTCAAGGCGCCGCGCGGCAAACGCGTGGAATGCGCGGTCTATTGTACGAGCGCGCCGGCCGCTGCCGCTGCCGTGATGAAGCCTTCGACGTCGTCCGGCGTGACGAACCAGCGCTTGTCGCCTTCCACGACAACGCCGCCTTCGCGCACAGTCGCCCACACCCGCGCGCGTTGGTCGCCCAGCAGGTACAAGCCGGTGTACAGCCCCGGCAAGCCCGTGCCCGCCAGCCGCAAACTGAGCTTGGCCGGCGTCCGCCGCACCGTGGTGCCCAGCAGCGGCATTTTGTAGGTCCGCAGCAGCGTGTGGATGATGAGCGCGCCGTCGGCGATCTCGAAGTACAGCCGCTCGGCACCGCGAAAGCACAGCGCCAGCAGCCACAAGGACAGCAGCGGCAGCAGGATCGAGGTGAACAGCAGCATGAACAGCACTGGCATGCCGTGCAGCTTGGCCGCGTGCTCGGGGATGGTCTGGATGTGGGATAGCACACCCATCGGCACCAACACGGCCAGCGCGATCAGCACGCCAACCACACGGCGCGTCCGCTGCCAGGCCTGCGGCGGATAGAAAGAGACCGGCACCAGCGAAGTTTTGCGCATGACACAACCGACCGGACCCACTTTGGGGCCGAGGTGGAAGATAGCCCGATTGCGGCGCGTTGCAAACGGCTGATGGCGCTACTGCGCGCGAAAACTCTGCGTCCAGACCGGCGGCGGCGGCGCGGAGCCGTCCTTCAACTGCGCCGCCCAGTCGGCGTCCGTCAGCCGCTGGATCGCGTGCACGTCCACCTCGTGGTAGCGAAACGTCGGCCCGACGAACGTCTCCGCGCCGGTGCAGGTGTCGATGGTCAGGATCAGCTGGCTCACATGGCCAGTCGCGACGTGCAGGACATCCGGACCCGGCAGCGGTCCCTGGTTCGGGTTGGTGTGGACGTCCGCGATCGTCGGCTTCCACGTCGCCACCGCGTCAGCGTTGAAGAACAGCGTCGTGTACCAGCCGGTGTAGGGCATGCCGCAGATATTGCCTTGCGAAATCACGCTCTTCAGAAACGTCTGGTCCGCGGCGTCGGTGCCCAGCCCGGCCAGCTCGTGCTCCGCCGCGGTCTGCAGCTTGGTCATGACGTCCTGCCAATTCGTGAAGAACTTCGTGATGTTGGCCTTGACACCCGCGTCGGCGACCGCGGTGTTGCCCAGCACCTGCACCGCCAGCGCGCCCAGCAGCTTCATCCGCGCAAAAAACTGCGGATACGGCTCCACGTACGCGCCCGGATGCGCGCACGTCACACCGCCGGTGTAGCTCTGCTTCGAATAGAGCAGCGTGTCGTGCCGCAGTTGCGCCCAAGAACCCAGCTGGGTATTCGCGGTTTTGTCGCGCCACGCCGGCGTCCGCAGCGCAAACGGGAACTTGGCGGCGGTCGTCGGCGGGTTGAGCTGCCGCAGGCTGTCCAGCCAGACGTTGTAGAGGTTGGCCTGCCAGAACGTCGCGTCGTGCTGGTCGACGAGCCAGCGCACGGTGTTGAGCGCGCCCCAATACGGAAACTTGTCGAAATCAGGCTGCAAAAGCGGCAGCACCTGGTCATTGCCCAGCGCAAACAGCACGTCCAGCGGGTTGGGCAGGACGCGTTCGACTTTTTGCCCGGCGTGGATCACGCGATCGAACGTGACGTTGCTGAACACATAGGAATCAATGATGAACCGCTGGCCCAGCAGCGCAAAGGCCGGCGGCAGCGGCGTCGGCGTGCTCGTCGTCGGGTCGACCTCCAGCACCTGGCTGGCGATCTGCTGCGTACCGTACTGCCCGCCGGTCAGCTGGCCCACAAGCGCCTCCGCCTGCGCCGGCGTCAGCGCCGCCGCGTCCGAAGCGGTCGTCCAGGTGTGATCGGCGGCCAGCTTTTGCACGCCGGCGACGGTGATGTAGTCCACCGGGCCAATCAGCAGCGCCAGCAGGTCATCGGCGGTCTGCAGCCCTGGCGCCGCACCACTCGCCTGGACCGCCTGCTGCAGCACCAGCGCCAGCATCAGCTGCCGCGGCCGGAACTGCCACGCGCCGCCGGCATCCTGTTCAGCAAAGCGCAGGTCCGTGCGGCCCAGCCACATCAGCGCGCGGAAATACTGCTCCAGGGCGGGCACGCCGGCGTAATGGCCGCGCGGCGTGAACTGGCTGAAATCCAGCGTCCGGGAGCTGCCAAACAGCTGCAGGTCGACCATCTGCTCGGCGGCGACATCCGCAAGGAGCTCAGCCACTTGCGCATCCACCACCGCGCCGGTCAGGCTTGGCAGCGTCTTGCCGGCCAGCAGGCTGCGCGCCACGGTCAGGTACAAGTCCGCGTCCTGCTTGGCCAAAATCGCGTCCGGCGCCGTTCCCACCACCAGCGCGGGCAGCGCCGCCTGCGCCTTGGCCAACGTGTCGTCGATGATACCGATCAGCCCAAACTGCTCCAAAATCTTGAGGATATCGTCGTACGAAGCGTGCAGCGCCTGCAGGATGGCGTCCGTCGTCACCACGACCGGCAGGTCCTTCTGGAAGACGTCCAGCAGCGCCTCCGCCATCGTGTCGTGCTGCAGCCGGTCCGAGACGACAAAGCCGTTGGCGTGGATCTTCGCCTTCTCCTCCGCAGTCAGCGCCAACTTTTGGTCGACGAGGTCGAGGTTCTTGGCCAGCAGCGGGTCGCTCGGCGGCGTAATCGGCTGCACCGCGTCCGGCGGCGTGTGCAGCGCCAGAAACTGCGCCAGCGTCATGTCATTGGCCGCCGCGACGATCGGCTGAAAGCTCGTCAGGAACTGCGCTTTTTGCGCGCTGACGGTCGGCGCACCTGTCACCGGCACGCCGGACTGCGCGTCCTGATCCGCCGGCGTCGGCCCCGCGCACGCCAGCAACACACCGCCCATCACCACCGCGGTCCACCGCACGCATCGCTGCATCCACATCCACAACCTCCGGTCACGGCGCGGCGAATCCCCGCGCGGGCTCATGCTGTGCAAGGATCGTACCAGCCACAGCCCGCGCGATCGTCATCTGGAAACCCGATTATATCCAGGCAGTTACATCACACGCATCCGCCGCGCACATCCCATCAGCCGTGCGTGTGCAGGAATTTTCGACACACGCTGCGGGAATTTCCACACTGCGCGCGGCTCAAGCGGGGAATTTTGCGGCGTAGTCGTCGGCAAACCGCCAGCTGAACAGCGGCGCCGCCAGTTCCATCTCCGCGGGCCAATGGATGCCCGCACGCCGCCAGAAATCGACGAAGACGTCATAGTCGTCCAGGTCGTATTCGTCATCGGGAAACGCCGGACCCGCGACGAACGGCGGCGGCTCCGGCGCGAAAAAGCGCGCGAAAAACCCGGGCTTGGGCGGCTTCGCTGCCTCGGCTTCAGCGTCCAGATGCCGCAGGTACGGCGCCAGCTGCGCCTCGGGCACTGCAAATTTCCGCGCCAGCAGCGCTGCATTGCCGCGCCAGCGTTGGGCGTGCGCAGCCGGATCCGCCGCCGCCATCGCCGTCGGTCGCGGGCAGAACTGGTCCAGCGTCTCGCCGCGCTCCACAAGCACGTGGCCCCAAAAACTGCCGTTACTGACGAACACGACCGACGCCAGGAGTTGCAGCTCCCGGCTGATCGCCTGGGACGCTGGCACGTCCATGCCGACAAAATAGTCTGGCCAGAACACGACCGTCCAGCCATTCTTGGCGGCGAAGATCAAGGTATTGCTGCCGAATTCGTCGTTCGCGGCGACCGCCGTGCATGCCACGCCGTGCGCGTCCGCATACCAGCCAATCGCCGCGGACAGCGCTGCCGCGTCCGTTGTGCGAAAAGCCGTTGCGCTGACGAATGCACCCACTTTCGGACTCCCGCAAGCCGCCGCACAGCTCGTACCGGTAAGTTGCGCTGCACACGGCTTTGGGTCAAGCAATGCGGTCATGGCGTTGTCTTGTCCGTCGCGTATTTGGGCGTCGTCCACTTGCTATGCAGGTCCGCCGAGATCGCCCGCTGCGCCGCGATGTCGGCATACACGCCCGCCGTCGTCGTCTTGGTGCGCGGCAGGTCCGGCTGCGTGTAGTCGATGCGGTACAGCCCCAGCCGCGGCTCCTTGCCGTGCGCCCACTCAAAATTGTCGAGGATCGACCAGTGCATGTAGCCGCGGACGTCGATGCCGCGGGCAATCGCGCTGGCGATGACCTCCAGGTGCTCGACGGTGTAGCGCGGCCGCTGCACGTCTGTTGCGTCCGCGATACCGTTTTCCGTAATGTACAAAGGCAGTTGCCAGCGCGTCGCGGCGTGGGACAGCACGTCCAGGAACGCGCCCGGGTTGATCTCCGTGCCGAGCTCGCTGTGCGGCAAGTTCGGGTTGTAGCTGGCGACGTCGGTGATCGGCAGCGCGTCGATGCCTTGCAGCAGCCCGGGGATCGACTGCGCCCGCGACGGACCGTAGTAATTGAGGCCAATCCAGTCGAGAGACCCTTTCAATTCTGGGTAGTTGCCTTCGGACGGCGTTGTCGTCGTCGTCGTCGTCTTGCCGTCCAGGTCCAGGTCCAGGTTGCCGGTGGTCAGCGCGTCCAGCCACGCGTCATTGGCGGCGTAGTTCAGGCGCGCCGCCGCGGCGATGTCATCGGCGGACGTCGGGTCAAGCGGGTAGAACGGCATCGACGCCATCGCACAGCCGACGGACTGCGCCACGCCATCGCCATCGGCGTCCACGTCATCCAGCGTGCGCACCAACGCCGCGGCTTTGCCGTGGGCAAACGCGAGGTTGGCGAACACGGCGCGCGCTCCGTTGATGTCCAGCGCGAAGCCCGGCGGCAGGGAGCCCTGCAAATAGCTGCCGGCAATCACCGAGAACGGCTCGTTGATGATGGGGTACTCGTCGACGTAGCCCTTGACCTGCGGCAGCACCCACGCGACAAAGGCTGCGAAACGCGTGGCAAATTCCGGATTGTAGACGCCGAGCATGTCCACCGGGCAGCTCTGTTTGCCGGTATCGCAGCCCAGCGGGCTCGCGACGTCCGTCGGCGTCGTCCAGTGAAAAAACGTCAGGAAAACCTTGATGTTGTGGGCGCGCGCCGCCTTGAGCACGTCCAGCACGTGGTTCATCTCCACCTGGTCAAACTGGCCCTGCTTGGGCTCCAGCCGCGGCCAATCCAGCGAAAAGCGGAAGCCGTTCAAGCCCAGCGCCGCCATGCGGTCGATGTCCGCCTGCCATTGTTCACGAAAATCTGAGGCTTTGCCGCTGTGCTCGCCGTTGCACTTGCCCATGTCCTCCCACTGCGACCAGTTCGACGTGATGCTTGCATCGCCCGGCAGCCACGTGCCCTCGCCCTGGTACTGGGCGATGGCGCTGCCGAAGATGAAGCCGTCGGGGAACAGGAACGGCGGCTGGCCCATCGTCAGCGGTTTGCCGTCGTAGACGACCTTGGCGGGCGTGGGCGTGGCGCGCGCCGAATCGCAGGCCGGCAGCGCGAGAAAGGTCAGCAGGATCAGGAGGTGTGTACGCATGGCCGCTTCATGCGCCGAATCGTCACGCACGTCAATCTTCGCACCGCGGCGCGGGGCTGGTACACTGGCCGGATGCGCCGTGCGGGCGTGCGGGCGGGTGCGCGGTGGCGAATTTTCGGCGATGGACAGCGGGGCTCGTCGCAGCGGCGCTGGCGGCATGTGGCAGCGCGGCGCCGGCAGCATCGGTAGACGCTGGCGATCCGTTCCAGACCGGTGATTTGGACCTCGCCGTCTCCGCTGACGCCGGTTTGGACAGCCACGGCAGCGACGCCGCCGCGGAAATTCTCGCACCCGACGCCGCGCCCGACGCCCCCGCTGACGTGCCCGTCGCCAAGGACACGAGCAGCAACTGCGAATTTCCCGCCGTCCCCGCCGCCGGCCAGCCCGGCGCCACCTGCGCCAAAGCCGAGGACTGCGACAGCGGCTTTTGCGTCGAGGCCGCGCAAGGCAAAATCTGCACGTCCGCCTGCGTTTCCTGCTGCCCGAGCGGCTTTGCCTGCGCGTCGTTCCCCGGCAACGACACGGTTTTTGCCTGCATGCCCAAGCTCACCGCGCTCTGCCGACCGTGCCACGCCGACGGCGACTGTGCGGCGCTCAGCAACGGCGCGTTGTGCGTCAGCGCGGGCATCAACGGCGCGTTCTGCGGCGGCCTGTGCGCCAGCGACAGCGACTGCCCGAGCGGCTACGGCTGCGCGCCCCAGAACGGCACGCAGGGCAGCAGCATGCAATGCGTCCTCAAATCCGGCACATGCGGATGCTCGGCGCGCTCCACAGCCGACGGCGCGACGACGGTCTGCCACGCCAGCAACGCCATCGGCAGCTGCCCCGGCGCGCGCAAATGCCTGGCCAGCGGCTTGACCGCCTGCGACGCGCCGACGCCCGCGACCGAGACCTGCAACGGCGTCGACGACGACTGCAACGGCAAAACCGACGAAGCCGGCAGCCTCGGCTGCACGCAGTGGTACCCGGACGCCGACGGCGACGGCTTCGGCAACGGCGGCGGCGTGTGCGCCTGCGCTGCGCCCGGCGGCAGCGTCGGCAAGAACGGCGACTGCAACGACGCCAGCGCCGCCATCTCGCCCGGCGCCAGCGAGGTCTGCAACGGCGTCGACGACAACTGCAACGGCAAAACCGACGAAGGCTTCCCCGATCTCGACGGCGACGGCATCGCCGACTGCGTCGACACGGACATCGACGGCGACGGCGTGGCCAACACCGTCGACTGCTCGCCGACCAACGCCGCGATCTTCCCCGGCGCTGTCGAAATCTGCGACGGCCTGGACAACAACTGCAACGGCGCGACCGACGAGGAATTCGCCAGCGGCTGCAAGTTCTTTTTGCGCGACGAGGACGGCGACGGCTTCGGCATCGCCAGCGACGCCAAGTGTCTGTGCGCGGCCGCGGGCGTGTACGCGGCGCTGACCGGTGGCGACTGCAACGACGGCAATGCCAGCGTCCACCCCGGCGCCATCGAGAGCTGCGACGCCGCCGACGACAACTGCGACGGCGCCACCGACCCGCCGGGCTCCGCCGGCTGCAGCAACCTCTGGCCCGACAAGGACGCCGACGGCTACGGCAC
>CAIPXZ010000029.1 GCA_903869075.1 uncultured Myxococcales bacterium
CAGAATCCCGCAGGGATTTCTTGAACCATAGCCGCGGACTTTAGTCCGGGGCGTTGGGATGTGGGCGCGACTTGCTGAGCTTGCGACCGCCCTGGCGGCAATCGCCGGGTCTTACTGGCAGAGCGGATCGCCGGCGCCGCACGCCTGCAGCTGCAGCGGCTGCTTGACAACCGTGAGCTTGCCGTCGGTCAGCGGCGTCACGTCCATCTTCGCGGCGTAGCCGATCGTGTTGCCGGTCAAGCCGTGCGCCTGGATCGTCAGCTTGGTGATGCCGTGGGCGTTGCAGATGACGAGTCCGGTGACGTTGCCGGGCACGGCGCAGGTCGGCGGCGAGTTGTCGAGGTCGATGACCTGCTGCTTGTACGCCGCGGTGCTGAGATCGCACGGCTTTGTCGCGTCGGCATCGCTGAACGGCACGATGAGCTTGTCATTGCCGCTGATCTGGTACTGCACGCTGCCGACGCCGTGGCCACTGCACGAACCGGCGTCGGCGAAGCCCACGGGGACGGCGATGATCGTGCGTTGGGCGATGTCGATCGGCGCGGTGACGCTGGCGGTCTGGTTGGCGACGATTGTGATCGGCCCGGTGAGCGCGACGTTGCCGTAGGCGTTTGTGTCCGGCGGGTTGGCCTCGTCGATGCGCACGTAGATCGTGCCGGCGGCGAGGTTGCTCAGCGCGACCTGGCCGGTGCTGCACGCTGCCTGGGCGCTGCCGAGCACTGTCGTCTTGTCGGCGCCGAGCACGGTGATGTTGAGCGCGCCGAGGCTGTAAGTCGTGCACGCGGTGGCGGCGACGGTGCCAAAGACTGTCCAGCCGACCGACAGCCCGCCGACGCCGGTGGTCGGGTTGCCGAGCGGGCTGATGTCCAACGGCGCGTTGAAGGTCATGTCGGTGTTGGCGGCGAGCGCGAACGGGCCATGGAAGTCGGGCGTGCCCCAGGAAGGATGGCCGGTGACATCGGCGGCGGTGTAACCATCCAACAACACGTAGTAATTGCCGGTGGGCAGGTTGGCCACAGTGGCATATCCGGTGGCGCACGGCGCGGACGCCGAGCCAATGATTTGGGTCTGCGTTGTGTCGTAGATGCTGAGCGTGACCGACTTGATGCCGTTGGCGGCGCAGGCGGCGGCAGGCGCTTGGCCGCTGATGGTCCACGCGGTCTGGATGCTGCTGCCGCCGGTGGCGACGCTGACCGGCGCGAGCACGAGGATGTCCGAATAGACGGTGTTGTAGGCGACGACAGTGATCGTCTCGGACGGCGTGGTGGCGACGACAGAGCCGTCGTAGCCGATGGCCTCGACGTGCAGCGTATACGCGCCTTCACCGACCTGGATGGTCATGGCGCCGCTGGAGCAAATGCCGTTGGTGAAGGTGCCGTACGTCGTGCCATCGCGCACCGCGACGACGTTGACGGAGCTGACATTGGCGCACGATGTGCCGACGCCCAGCGCCCATTGCACAACGGCGCTGCCGCGCGACGAGCCGTTGTTGACGATGCAACCCTGCAGAGGCAAAGCGAAAGCGAACAAGCTGAGCGCCAGCACGCGCCACCGACCTTGGAACAACTGACTGATGCTCTTGCTCATGTTGCCATCCTTGGGCGGGCTTTGGCCCGTCGCTGACCGTCAACGCACTGGGCGGTAGTGTATTCAAAGCTGGCGACAGCGCCAGTGGGGGCGCAATGCTTGAACGGGTATCGGATCTTGGCGCTTGGGCTGCAGGCAGGGGCTTACGCGCGCCCGTCCGCGGAGCCACTTGCCGCCCGCGCCGACAAAAATTGACGAAACGCCGCGCCGGGCGATCCTGCACCGGTCGGAGCCATTCCGACGCTGGAGCGCTGCCTTGCGCCCACTTGCCGTGAATCGCTTGCGCCTGACCTCGGCCGCGCTGGGCTTGGCGCTGCTGTCGGGCTGCCTGCACGGCGCCCAAGTGCCTGATCGCTATGCCTTTGGCGCCGGCGCGCTGAACCAGGACGACTGGTCCAGCCGGCCGCACGCTCGGCCGACGCCCACGCCGCCTCAGCCGCTGCCGCCACCGCCGCCGCCCGTCGCACGCGCGCTGCCGCCGCCGGTCGAGCCGCCCAAGCCCGAGACGCGACTGCCGCCGCCGCCGCCGGAAC
>CAIPXZ010000030.1 GCA_903869075.1 uncultured Myxococcales bacterium
CGTGCTGCACGGCACCGACGAGCAAAAAGCGCGCTACGTCAAGCCGTTGCTGGCGGGCGAGATCTTCGCCGCGGAGTGCCTGACCGAGCCGCGCGGCGGTTCCGACTTCTTTGGCGCGACCTCGACGGCGGAGGACAAGGGCGACCACTTCTTGCTGAACGGCCAAAAGCGCTTCATCGTCGGCGCGGAAGGCGCTGATTATTTTCTGGTTTATGCCCGCACCGATCCAGACGACGCCACGCCGGCGGCCAAGCGCATCAGCTGCTTCATCGTCGACCGCGGCCCGGGCGTCGAGGTCAAATACCAATACGGTTTGATGGGTTGCCGCGGCGGCGGCACCGGCCGGCTCGTCTTCAAGGACGTCAAGGTGCCCAAAGCCAACGTCGTCGGCGGTGTCAACGGCGCGTACGCGGTGTTCACGACCATGATGATCCCGGAGCGCCTCGGCACCGCGGCGATGACCATTGGCCCGGCGCGTTCCGCCTTGGATATCGCGACCTTCTACACGTCCCGCCGCAAGGCTTTTGGCGAGACAATCAACCGCTTCCAGGGCGTCAGCTTCCAGGTCGCCGAGGGCGCGATGCTGCTGGACGCCTGCCGGTCGCTGGTTTACACGACGGCGCGGGCGGTGGACGACGGCGTGGACGCGCACCGCGTGCGGCGGCTGATTTCCGAGACCAAGAAATTCGTGACCGAGTCGTGCCAGAAAGTCGTGCACAATGCGATGCAAGTCGTTGGCGGCATTGGCTATACCAACGTGCTGCCGCTGGAGCGGATTTACCGCGACATCCGCTTGGCGTCGATCTGGACCGGCACCAACGAGGTCATGGCGACGATTATCGCCCACGAGTGGTACCGCGAAGCCGCTGCGGCGCGCGCCGTGCGACCGGGACGCGACTACGCGGCGGACGCGGCGGAAGCCAGCGCGGCGGAAGAGCTGCATTTCGGTTGAGGAAAAATGGCCCGGGCAGCCGCGGAAGCACCCTGGACCCTTCAGTCCAGGTGGGCGCCAGTGCCCGGTTCAGTCGATCCCACTGGCGTTTGCCGCGGCAGACGGTGGGCGTGGACGTTCCCGGACGAGCCCGGCTCCCTGTTGTAATCATACGGTCCCGGGGCATTTCCCGCGGCCGCCAGAGCCTGCTCAGCGTGCCAGAATCCGCGGCGCGTCGCCAGCGCAATCGGCTACGGGCGCTTTTGCGCGACGAGCCAGGTCGCCAGCGCGTCGCGAAATTCATCCGTAAAAGCGGGGATATGGCCGCTGCCGACCATCTTCCAGTGCTCGATATGCAGGCTGCCCGGACAGTTCGGGTACTGCAGCCGCGTCGTCTCCTGGCCGGCAACAACCGAGTCGAAATCATTGGTTCCCGCCGTCGTCGGCGTCACGTCACAACCGTCGCGGACCAGCCACTGGCCGATGCTCTGCTGCGCGCCGGGGAACGCCGCGCCCTCAATCGTGCCGCCAGCGTAGGCGATCGTCTGGTCCGCCGTGCCGTGAATATGCAGGACATTCACAGGCTTGGGGCTGACGCAAGCGCTGACGTCCGGGTTCGTCGCGCCGGCAATGACGGCGACGGCGTTGATTTTGTCGGACTTTTCGCACGCCAGCCGGTAGGCCATGAAGCCGCCGTTGCTGTGGCCGACGACGTAGACGCGCGCCGGATCGACTGCCAGTTGGGCGATCGCCGCGTCGATCAAGCCGGTCAGGTAGGCGACGTCGTCGACGTTGACGTTGCCAAAATCGCAGCACGCCGGCGTGGCGTTCCAGAACAGGCTGCCGGAAGGGTCGCGCGTGCCGTCGGGCGCGAGGGTGACGAAGCCGTATTGCGTGGCGCGCGCCTCGATGCCGAGGAACGCCGTCTGCACCGCGCCGCTGGCGCCGTAGCCGTGTAACACAAGAATCAGCGGCCACTTTTGCGCCGGCGTCCACGTGTCCGGCACCGTCACCGGGACCGGCCGCGCGCCGCCGAGCGAGTCCGTATGCGGCGCCGGCAGCGCAAGCGCGTCCGTGCCCGCCGTCGCATCGGTCGCATCAACGGCCGTGACGTCCGCGGCAACGTCGGCGCTGCCATCGGTCGCTGCGGTCGCATCCGCGGTTGTCGCCGTTGTGCCGCCGCACGCCGCCAAGGTTGTCGCTGCCAAAAAACCAAGCCATTCGCGCATTGTCGAGTCCGTTGGCGGGCATGGGCCCGTCCGCGTACCGTGCGCGGGAACCGCGGTTCCGTCAAGGCACGAACCGGCCGCCGCCGGTCCTGCTGCTCGGTGCGCAGCAGGCCGGCGCGCGGCGGTGGTTAGGCCGGGATGCTGTAGGCGTCCGGAATCAGGTCGACGCCGCACTCCAGCGTCTCCAGCCAGTCGATGAAGCGGTTGACGAGCACCGGACCGCGGAAAAACGCGCCGTGCTGCGGCGCAATCAGCTGGATGTCCAACTGCCGCACCATCGCCACCCACGCCCGCAGCGCCTTGTTGGACGTCATGTAGCGGCGGTGGAACGCCTCCATGTACTGCAAATGCGAATCAAAATCCGGCACTTCCTGATAGGTCATGCCCAGCGACGCGCCAAGGTCGCCGCTGTAGAGGATCTTCGACGTCGGGTCGTAGATCTGGCAGTTGCCCGGCGAGTGCAGGAAGTGCGCCGGCAGCACGAGCACCTCGGTGTTCCCCAGCTTCAGGCGCATGCCCTCGTCCGGGATCGGCTTCAGGCGGTCGATGACAAGGTTGTCCAAGCCAAAGTGCGGGATGAAGCGCGTCCACAGCGACGGCGCCCAGGCGATCGCGTCCGTCGTCATCAGCCAGCCGTTGGCCGCCGCGAC
>CAIPXZ010000031.1 GCA_903869075.1 uncultured Myxococcales bacterium
GCAGGTGTCCGTGGTGCAGGGGTTGCCGTCATTGCAGCTCAAGTTGGCGCCGCCGACGCAGACGCCGCCGGAGCACGTGTCGCCGGACGTGCACGAGCTGCCGTCCGAGCATGGCAGCGTGTTGTTGGACGTGACGCAGCCCTTGATCGGGTCGCAGGCGTCGGTCGTGCACGGGTTGCTGTCGTCGCAGGTGCTGGCCGGGCCGGGCACGCATTGGCCGCTCACGCACGCGTCGCCGACGGTGCAGATGTTGCCGTCCGTGCACGCGTCCGTCGTCGGCGTGTTGACGCAGCCGGCGGTCGGGTCGCAGGTGTCCGTGGTGCAGGGGTTGCCGTCATTGCAGCTGGGCGCGGTGCCGCCGATGCACGCGCCATTTTGGCAAGCGTCGCCGACGGTGCAGGCGTTGCCGTCCGAGCAGCCGGCGGTGGTGGGCTGGTAGACGCAGCCCTTCAGCGGGTCGCAGAAGTCGACGGTGCACGGGTTCTCGTCCGAGCACGTCGTGACCTGGCCGGGCAAGCACACGCCCGAAGCGCAGCTGTCGCCGACGGTGCAGGCATTGGCGTCCGAGCACGTCGGCGTGGTGCCGCTGTTGATGCAGCCCTGCGTCGGGTCGCACACGAGCACGGTGCACACGCCGGCGGCGGCGCAGTCCTTGACAACGCCGGGCTGGCAAGCGCCTTTGGCGCAGGCGTCGTTGGTGGTGCAGGCGTTGCCGTCGTCGCACGGCGCGGCGTTGTTGGCGAACTGGCAGCCGCTCTGCGGCGAGCAGTAATCCGTGGTGCACGGGTTGCCGTCATCGCACGCCGTGGCGCTGATCGCGCCGGGCAAGCAGGCGCCGCCGGAGCAGATGTCGCCAACGGTGCAGGCGTTGTCGTCCGAGCACGTCGCCGTGTTGGACAGGTGCACGCAGCCGGTGTCGGCGTTGCAGGAGTCGGTGCTGCACGGGTTGCCGTCGTCGCAGGTGCCTTCGTCGGTCAGGCCGTTGCAGTTATCGTCAATGCCATTGCAGACTTCCGGCACGACCTGGCCGGGCTGGCAGTTGGCGGTGCAGACTTTGCCGGTGCCGCTGGTGGACGGCGCGCAGATGCCCACAGCGCAGTCGGCCAGCACGTTGCACGGGCAGCCCAGCGCGCCGCCGCAACTGGTGTCGGGCGTCACGTCGGCGGTGTCAGCCGTGTTGGCGTCGGCGATGTCCGCGGTGTCGGGCACGTCCGCCGTGTCCGGCACGTCCTGGCCGTCCGGCACGTCGGGCAGGACAAGGTCCAGGTCAATGCTGTCCGACTTCGCGTCGCCGATCGTATCCTGACCCAGGCCGTCGGCCAAGCTCACATCGTCCGTGGCGTCGCTGACGACCAAGCCGTCCTGGTCGACAATCGCGTCATCCAAAATACCGGTGCCCTCAATCGCCGGGTCATCTTCGCACCCCACCACCCCGAGGCTGAGCGCAGCGACAGCCAACAGGCTGGCGATGCGTGCGGCGCTAAACAAGGGCGCAATCATTTGGAATGATTTGGGAACGCGATGAGTTTGACACATGAGGAACTCCAAGTCGGTCACAACAAGCACCGACGGTCCCGTGATAATAGGGTTTGCGCTGATTTCGCGCAAGTTTGTTAAGAGGCGTGGACAGCAGCCAAACGCACTACTGCGGACCCGTGGCGCCAACGGGTCGCACTTCGAAAGACCGCGGCGTAAATGCCAAGGGCAGCAAGGCGCTCAGCTGCAAACGGGTGACTGCGCCGCTGAGGCTGACGAGCGTGACCGGCAAATCCTGGCCGATTTCCGCCAGGGCAAATTCCGCTAATGTTTGTCGGCAAATTCCACACGGCGCGGCGGCTTCTGGTGCGTCCGTGACGATCGCGATTTCGCGAAAGCGCCGCTCGCCCTGAGCCACCGCTGAGACGACGGCCGTGCGCTCGGCGCACACGGCGACGCCGTACGACGCGTTCTCCACATTCACGCCGAGGTACACGCGACCGGATGCGCCCACCAACGCGGCACCGACGCGAAAACCGGAATACGGCGCCCACGCGCGCTCGCGTACGGCCACCGCTTGGGCGACGAGCGCCGCCAACTCCGGGTTTGCGCGCAGCTCGGGCGCATCCCGCCAGGCGTCGTGACTCATGGCAACCTCCGCTGGCCCGGCGTGTCCGGCAGTGCGCGCACGATGCCGCCCAGCAGGCCGACCATCCGCGCCGTCGCTTGGCCCGCCACCTCGCCCACGTGCGCGTGATCCAGCGTGCCCGCGCCCAAGCCCGCGCCCAGGTTGGTGATGCACGACAGCCCCAGCACCCGCACGCCCATGTGCCGCGCGGCGATCACTTCCGGCACCGTCGACATCCCTACCGCGTCCGCGCCCATCGCCGCCAGCATCCGCACTTCCGCCGGCGTCTCGTAACTGGGACCCAGCACGGCGGCGTAGATGCCTTCCTTCAGCGCCAGCTCCTGGTCATAGGCGACGCGCCGCGCCTGCGCCCGCAAGTCGGCGTCGTAAGCCACGGTCATGTCCGGAAAGCGCGGCCCCAGCCGCTCGTCATTGGCGCCGATCAGCGGATTTTGCCCTTGGAAGTTGATGTGGTCGGTGATCAGCATCAGGTCGCCCGGCTGCAGCCGCGTGTGCACCGAGCCAGCCGCGTTCGAGACGATCAGCGTGTGGATGCCCATCGCCGCCAGCATCCGCACCGGCAGCACGACCTGGTCCAGCGGGTGGCCCTCGTAGCGGTGGACGCGGCCGGCCAGCACCAGGACGTCGTGATCTTGCCAGCGCCCGGCGACGAGCTCGCCCGCGTGGCCGACGACGCTCGAGGCCGCGAGGTGCGGCAGGCGGCTGTACGGCACGCGCCGCGCCTCGGTCACTTCCTGCGCCAGGCCGCCCAGCCCGGAGCCGAGGATCAGGCCGATGCCGGCGCGGGAGCGGCCGATGCTGAGCTCGACAGCATCGACGAGTTCGCGCAGCGCGGAAACAGTTGAGAACGCCATGATTTTGCTCTCCAGCGGCCTCGCGGCCAGCGGTACTGTGACACGAATGTTGCAGTTGTCGAGTTTGGCCGTGCGCGCTCCCCCCTGGTGCAGCTTGCTATCGCGCCGCGGATGCGGCACACAGGGGCGCGTAGCCGGGAGCCTGCCGTGACCGTCCCCTCGCATCCGCCAGCGCTGACCCGGGCCCGGATCCTGATTGTCGAGGACGACGCGGCGATCCGCGAGGGCTTGGAGCTCAACCTCTCGCTGGAAGGCCACCACTGCGAAACGGCGGCGGACGGCGAGCAAGCCATCGTCGCGCTCGACCGGCAACCGTTTGATCTGGTCCTGCTGGACGTGATGCTGCCGGGTCGCAACGGTTTTGAGGTGCTGCGATCGATCCGCGCCGACCGGCCGGAGCTGCCGGTGCTGCTGCTGACGGCCCGCGCCGAGGAGGCCGACAAGATCCTTGGCCTGGAGCTGGGTGCGGACGACTACATCGTCAAGCCGTTTGGTCTGGGCGAGCTGCGCGCGCGGATCCGGGCGGCCCTGCGCCGCGCGGGCTTGCAGGCGCACATCGGCCAGCCGGTGCGGGCGTTTGGCGACGTCGAGGTGGATCGCGACGGTCACCGCGTGCGCCGCCACGGCGAGGATGTGCCAATGACGGCGCGCGAATTCTCGCTGCTCGTGCACTTTTTGGACAATCCGGAGCGCGTGCTGAGCCGTGAAGCGCTGTTGCGCCGCGTCTGGGGCCTGGAGCACGCCACGTTGCGCACGGTCGACAACTTTGTGATGCGCCTGCGCCAGAAGCTGGAGCCGGACCCGGACCTGCCGCGGCATTTGGTGACCGTGCGCGGCGTTGGCTACCGGTTTGCGCCCCATGGCGTGGAGCCGTGAACGCCTGACGTGTCCGGAAATTCGCGGAAAGACCAATAGCTGCGCGGGATTAGCGCGGATCAACGTGGGTCGCCGCCAGCCGCCGCACGCTGTCCGCGACATCGGACCACGCCTGGTTCACGGCCTGCGCCGCCGCCTGCAGCGCGGCGGTCTGCTGCCATTCAGTGTCATATTCAGCCAATAATTCAATGTGTTCTGCGGCATCAGCCAGCTCTTGCGCGCCCAGGTTCGCCGCCGAGGACCGCAGCGAGTGCGCCGCCCGCACTACCGCCGCCCGATCCGCGTGGGCGACGCCGTGGGCAATCTGCGCCAGCCGCGCCGGCACCGTCCGCGCCAAAAGCGCCGCCAGCGCCGCGACCATGGGCGCGCCACCTTCCTGCCGCAACCGCGTCAGGACATCGCTCTTCAGGCCACCTGCCACGGCTGTGTCTCCAGTTGCGGTTCGACGCGGCGAGTGTGCCAGATGGGCATGAATTTGTGAAGAATCTGCTTTGCGCGCAAGCTGCAACCTTGCGCCGTTGTACGCTGTTTCCTACGCTTGGCCCCGGCAAACCCGGCGCCGACCCGATGCAATCAACCGGTTCCGGCGCGATCCGCCGCCGTTTCGCTGCCACCACCCGAGGCTTTCATGCGCTTGACCCCATCGTTTCATCGGCTGCCCTTGCTCCTTGGCCTCGGCGCGCTGCTGCTGGCGGGCTGTAGTGACGATGCGTCCGTCTCCAGCGATGTGACAGCGGACGTCGTTGGCACTGACGACGCGGCGACGCTCGGCACCGATGACGCCGTGACCGGCGGTGATGCCGTGACGCTGACCGATGCCAGCGTCAGCGACGGCGTGGCGCCCGCCGATACCGCCAGCCCGACCGCCGACACCGTCGCCGATGCGCCAGTCGGCACCGACGCCGCCAGCAGCGGCGGTGACACGAGCAGCAACCTCTGCCTCGACGCCAGCGGCGCGGCCATCACCTGCAACGACGGCAACGCGTGCACGACCGACAGTTGCGACCCGGCCAAGGGCTGCCAGTACGTCGCCATCGCCGCGTGCAAAGGCGGCGTCTGTCTGGACGACAGCGCGTGCACCGCCGCGGGTCAGGTCTGCAACCCGACGTCGCACGTCTGCGTCGACTGCACGCTCGCCAAAGGCTGCGGCGTCGGCATGCTGTGTGACGCCGGCACGTGCGTCGCCGCCAGCGGTTGCGCCTCGGACAAGGACTGCAAGGCCACAAACCAGGTCTGCGACACCGTCGCCAAGGTCTGCGTGGACTGCCTGAGCGGCGCCGACTGCGCGACCGGGCTGGGCTGCGTGGCGCACAAGTGCGTGGCGCAGACCAAGTGCGTGTCGTCCAAGGACTGCGCCGCGGTGTGCGACAAGGCCAGCGGCCTGTGCGTCGACTGCCTGACCGATACCGACTGCACACCCGCGCAGTTCTGCGGCGCCGACAAGGCCTGCCACGCCGACCTCTGCGCCGCTAGCGTCTGCAGCGCCCAGGGCTTTTTCGCGTGCGCCGCCAACGGCTCCGGCTTCGCCACGCCGGTCGTCTGCGACGACGGCTCGGTGTGCACGACCGACAGCTGCGACGCCGCAACCGGCTGCAAGTTCACGCCGCAGCCCGATGGCACCAACTGCGGCGGCGACGGCACCGCGTGCGGCGCGCTCTCCACCTGCAAGACCGGCAAGTGTGTGGCCGTGCAGTCCGCCGGCTGCGATGACGGCAACGTCTGCACCGCCGATGTCTGCGACCCGACGGCGGGCTGCACCCACAAACCGCAAGCCGGCGCCAAGTGCACCGCGGCCAAGGACGGCAGCCCGTGCACGAGCGGCACCATCGCCTGCCAGGCATCCGGCGCGTGCGGCGAGCCCGCGGCGCCCGGCTGGACCTGCTGCGGCGGCACTTTTGGCGGCGCGTGCGACGCCGACACCGCCGGCTGGAAATTCACCGGCGACGCGGCCACGGCGCAGCAGATCGGCGACACCAAGACCGCAGACGCGGCGGCGGACTTCCTCGCCGTCGGCACCGCGCCGACCGAGTCAGGCAAGGACGGCGCGGCGACGCGTGCGCTCAGCTCGATTGGCCAAGCTTCTGGCATCCTGACGCTGGATGTGCAGGTGATCAGTGAGGAATTTGCCAACGGCTGCGGCGCCCAAAATGGCCAGTCGTACCAGGATGCGCTGACCGTGCAGATCGACGGCGCCACGGTGCTGACGCTGACGGTGGGTGATTTCTGCGCCAAGACGTTCATGCTGCCGAGCAACGGCACCGTCGTCACCGCGCAAGCCGGCGCCAAGGGCACGTATCCCATGGGCTTGTACGACGCCGGCACCAACCCGACCGGCACCGGCAAGACGGCGCAGCGCACGCCCTGGATTGTGCTGAACGTGCCGGTGACGGGCTTGAACCCGAACGCGCCGATGACGCTGACGGTGACCGCCAAGTCCGCAGGAGATCAGAAGAATCGCACGTTGTACCTCGTCGATGGCGTGACGCTGCTGCAGGCGTCGCAGACCGGCTGCCTGGTCGGCAACTGCTGCCAGCCGATCGCCGGCTGCGACATCTGCGGCGCCGGCAAAAGCTGCGCCACGTGCCTGAACAACGACTGCGACGGCGACGGCGTGCCGACCGCCAGCGACAACTGCCCGATCATCAGCAACGCCGACCAGAAAAACAGCGACGGCGACGCGCTGGGCGACGTCTGCGACCCGTCCAACTGCATCAAGATGACCTGCGCTGACCCGCTGCGCCAGGAGTGCCTCAACGGCACGTCGGTCGCCAACTGCTGCAAATCCACTGCGGATTGCGGCGACGCCAACGCCTGCACCGCGCCGATCTGCAGCGGCGGCGGCTTCGGCGGCGGCGCCGGCACCTGCTCGCAGACAACGACGCCCAACTGCTGCCAGTTCAACAGCCAGTGCGACGACAAGGACCCGTGCACGCTGGACAGCTGCACCAACGCCAAGTGCCAGCACCAGGCGATCGCCAACTGCGCCGGCTAGGTCTGCGCCAGCGTCAGCGCGGCGAATTGCGGCACAAAAGCGCGGTGTTCGGGCGACAGCCACTCGAAGTTGACCTGGCGGTCGGTGACCTCCCAGAACGCCCGCTGCGTCTGTTCCACGAGCTCGGTGGCGACCTGGCTCAGCAGCGCCGGCGGCAAATCGCGCAGGTTCGCGGCGACGCGCTCCGCCTGCACGCGGTGGCCGCACTCCAGCAGCCCGGCGCCGAGGATGAACTTTGCCTTGACCAGCAGCAGCAGCGGCTCCGGCGCCGTGCCGTGGCGAAACGCCAGCACTTCGCCCAGCAGGTCATCGGCCGCGGCGCTCTCGCGCTTGGTCGCCTCGAGCGCCAGCCAGCCCAGGTCATACCCCGCGATCTGCGTGGCAAAAGCGATGCCCGCGCCCGCCGCCTGCTGCGCGTAGCCGTGAAAGCGCTTGCCCAGCTCGCGCAGCAGCTCCGGCTTGTCGGTCAGCTCCGAGCCAAGCTGGCGGTATTGGTAGAACAGGTCATACAACGCGTGGACATCCTTGCGTTTGATCGCCTCGCGCAGGTAGTTATGGAAGAACCGCTGCGCCACGGTGTACGCCGGCAAGTCGCCGCGCGCCGCCGCATGGCTGGCGACAACCCGCGTTGCATCGCTGATCGCCGGGATCGCGTCCGTCGACTTGGCCAACGCGTTCTGGTACGCCAGGTACATCTGGGTCATCACCCGCAATTCAAACCAGTTGCGCTCGTCGTTGAGGATCGACAGCGCTTCTTGGGACGCGCCGACAAAGTCGCCCCGGTCCACCACGAACCACGCGTCCGGCAGCCGTGATTTGAGCGCGCCGTACTCCTGCAACAAGATCTTGCAGCCCCAGATGCCTTCGAGCGCCACGCTGCGATCGGCGCGGTCGATGGACTTCAAGATGATCGTGCCGGTCTGGTGCATCCGCTCGTGAACAATCGCCTGCGCCTGCTCCAGGTCCAGCGAGCCGTCCAGCGCGCGCTCCACCGCCCGCAGCGTGTCGTGGCTCAGCCGCGCGAGGATCGTCGACGGGTCCAAAAAGCGCACGACGTAGAAGAAATACGGAATCAGCGCCGCCCAGCCGACCATCGCGCCGAACACCGCCAGCCGCACCGTCCAGATCGGCGCAAAATCCGGGCCAACCAGCCACGCCGCCCACAGCACGTGCGCCGCACCAAACGCGATCAGCCCCAGCATGACCTGGTTGGTGCGGTCGCGCAGGAACATGTCGATCAGCTTGGGCGTGTGCATGTTCGCCGTCAGCGGGATCGCCAAGCCGATGGTGGCGATCAGCATCGCCAGCACGTTGTTGTAGGCGCGCGCCATCGGCGACAGCACGTCGACAAGCTTGGCGTTGTTCTTGGCGACCCACGACACCTTGTCCATGCCCGGGCTGCCGGCGTGCCACCATTCCAGCCAGAATTCCGCCATGAAAAACAGACACATGGCCAAGGCGACCCAGACAAAGCTGCGGATAAAGCGGGCCCGAGATTCCATGATTTGCCTCCAGCGCGGCGGTCTTGGGCAAAAGCCTGCGCCGGGCAGCGCCCGCGGTCAACGGCAAAAGGCTGCGAAATTCGCACGCTGCGGTCAGGGAATTGTCACGTCCGCGCCGCTTTGCACCGCCGCCTCGGGCACGGCGATCGGCCGCGCCACGCCGTCCACCTGCAGCTGCCAGGGCGACTTGGCCACCAGGCCGTACGGCATGTCCGCGCTGGCATACGGCACGCGCAGGGCGAACTGGCCGCGGGCATCGGCCACAGCGACCTGGCTGAACGCAAACGCCGGCGCGCCCGGATGCTTGACCTGCAGCGTCGCCACCACGTGCGCGCCCGGCCGCGCCTGGCCGACGAGCCGCGCGCCCGCCACGCGCTCGAAAAGCGCAATTTCCCGCAGCGGTCCACGCACTTGGCCCAGCCACAGCGACTGCAGCTCCAGCGGCGAGACGTGGATCCGCCGCAGCGTCCCGGTCGCCGGCGTGTCGCCGTGCGCTGTGCCCGCGTCCAGCAGCAGCCGCGTGCCCAGGTACGCCTGCGCGTCGGCAAGCGTCGGCGGCGGCTGATCGATCTCCTCGGCGTTGGCGCGCAGCACCGGCCACGGCGTCGCCATCGTCCACAGCCAGCGCACCTGCCGGCGCTGCAGCAGCGGCTCCACCGCGGCAAATTCTGGTGCCAGCAGCACGCGCATCGTGTCGCGCAGCGCCTCGCGTTCTTTGAGCTCTGTGAAATTGCTGGCGATTACCGGCTGTCCGGTCACGTGCAGCACCTTGTGGCCGACGTCCCACGGACCCAGCAGGCAGCGCTGGCCGGTTGGCGGCGGCGGCGGCAGGTGGTCGCGCATCCACACCAGCACGCGCCAGACGGACTCCTCGTGGTCGCTCCATTGCCGGGCTTGCCACAGCGGCGGCACCAGCGTCACCACGCCCACCGCGGCCAGCGCCGCCAGCGGCCGCTGCCACCGCTGCGCCTGACCGGTCAGCACCGCCGCCCACGCCAGCACGTACGGCACGGCGAAAACGAGGCCAAAGCGCGTCTGCAGCAGCGCCAGCGCGGCGGTCGCGGCGTAGAGCCAGGTCAGCCACGCGCGGCGCAGCGGCGGCAGCTGGGCAAAACCCAGCGGCAGCACCGGCAGCAGCACGATGGCGCCGCCCAGCACGATCAGCGGCTGCGGCAGCGGCAGGCGCCAGAACGGCTTGCTCTCCTCGATCGTCGCGACCATGCCGGCGCGGCCGGTGAAAGCGACCATCGCGGCCAGGGCGTTGTGCATGGCGGGATCGCAGGCCGCCGCCAACGCCACGCTCGCCGCGCCCGTCAGCCCGGCGGCCACCAGCGCTCGACCGCGGCGTTGCGCGTCCGGACCGATGACAAGCAGCCCGGCCGTCAACGCCGCGGCAAAACCGCTGAGCAGCCACAGCGTAAACCGCGACGGTGCGTTCGGCGCCACCAGACCTTGCTGAAAATACGGCGCGGCGACGATCGCTGGCACCGCCAGCAGCGCGCCCAGCCACACGGCACCCACCAGCGCCAGCAGCACGCGCCGCCGCTGCGGACCGACCGGCACCGCTGTCGTCGCCGTCAGCACGGCCGCCGCCGTCACCACCAGCTCGGCGATCCATGCCTCGGTCATCAGCGCGAAACCGGCGGCGAGGATCGCGCCCAGCACCGCGGTCTGCCGCCGCCCCGGCTGGCGCAGCAGCGCGTCGACCGCCCACGCCAGCCCGGCCAGCCACAGCGTCAGCAGCATGTGGTGATCGATGAAGGCAAAGGCCGTGTACCAGATGTGCAGCGGCAGCAGCGCCAGCAGCAGCCCGGCCAGCAACGCCGCCAGCTCCCCCAGCCACGCCAGCGCCAAGGCCCAGACCGCCGCTGCCGCCAGCACGCCTGCGACAACCGGCAGCCAGGCGGCGAGGCGTTCGACTTCGCGCGGGGGCGCATCCGCCGCAAGAACGAGATGGGCCAGCCCCGCCGTCAGCCGCTCCACGCCGCCCGGCCACGGTGGCACCGTCGCGCCGGGACAGTCCAGGCCGGCGTCCGTCTCGGGCACATGCGGAAAATCCTGCCAGGTCGCGACGATCCGCCGCAAATAGTAGTGCGAATCCGACGATACCGGCCGCACGCCGCCGTCCGGCAGCCGCAGCTCCGCCGTACCGACGACGCGCGCCGCCAGCGCCACCGCCACAACAACGAGCAGCGCAGCCAGCCGACGCGCCATCCGCTACTCCAGGAACCGCAGCTGCAGCGCACCGTTGGCTTGACGCTGGCAGCGCACCGCCAACTGGCCGTCCAGCAGCGTCCACAGCGGCGCGATGAGCAGCTCCGCGCGCCAGCCGGTCAGGCCCAGCGCATCGGCCAGCGCCGCCGGCGTCGCCAGCGGCTCGCGCACGGCGTTCAGCAGCGTCTCGCGCTTGACGAGCAACTGCGGCGCGAGGTTCTGCTTCACCGCGATATCATTGACCAACAGCATCATCAGCGCCGCGACAGCCTCCAGCTCCCAGCCCGGCGGCGCGCGACCCGCGGGTCGGTGGTGCGGCTCGGCCAGCCCGCGCGCCACGGCGTCCAGCCAGCGCTGCGCGTGGCGGTAGACGGTGCGGTGGCTCAGCCGCCGGTCATTCTCGAGATCCGCGCGCCGCACGGGCGCCACGCGCGCCAGCGTGTGCAGCATCTCGTCGGGCAGCAGGAAGTGCGGCACGATGTCCTCTTCCTGCGCGATCGCCTCGCGCTCCACCGCCAGCGCCCGCACGACGCCCGCCTCGCGCGCGTCCATCCGCCGCCCGCCGGCCACGCGCTGGAACGCCGCGTCTGGGTCGCGAATGTACGGCGCCGGCTCGGTCAGCGTCGCGCATTCCTCCGCCACCCAGTCGGCGCGACCGAGCCGCGTCAGCTCGTCCTGCAGCAGCGCATGCAGCGGCAGCAGGTGCGCCACGTCGCCGGCGGCATAGCCGATCATCCGCTCCGGCAGCGGCCGCTTGCTCCAGTCGGCCATCTGGTCGCCCTTGGGCTGGTGCACGCCGAGCATCGCCTGCAGCAGCCCGGCGAGGCCGATCTGCAGGCCGTGGCCCAAGAACGCCGCCGCGATCTGCGTGTCAAACACCCGCTCCGGCAACAGGTTGAACTGCAGCCAGAGGATCCGCAGGTCGTTGCGCAGCGCGTGGCCGATCACCGTCAAATCCGGCCGCCGCAGCGCCTCCACAAGCGGCTTCAGGTCGAGATCGGCCAGCGGATCAACGAGCCACAGCCCGTCGGCGGTCGCGAACTGCAGCAGCATCAGCCGCGGCACATAGGTGCGTTCGCTGTGAAATTCCGTGTCAAAGCCGACCAGCGTGGTGCGCGCCAACGCCGCGACGAGCTCCTGCAGTTGCCCGGAAGTGGTGATGACTGGCGAAGCTTGCAGCGGATGGGCGGTCATGGGCAGGGGCCTTTGGCGTTCCGGCGTTTTGCGCCGCGCATCCGCACTTTAGCAGGACTGCGGCCATCGGTGTAGCGGCCCGCGGCGGCATTTCTTGACAGCGCCGCGGTTGTGCGGTACTGAACATTTGTGCGGTATCCAACCGCGCAGACGGTGGCGGCCATGGCGAACACGGAGTTGACCCCGCGTCAACAGAACATTCTTGATTTTGTTCACGAATTTCAGCAGTCGCACGGCTATCCGCCGTCGATTCGCGAGATCGGCGAGTTCTTCGGCATCCGCTCGACCAACGGCGTCTCCGACCACCTGCGGGCGCTGGAGCGCAAGGGCTTTCTGAGCCGCAACGGCCACCTCTCACGTTCGCTGCAGGTCGTGCGCGAGGAGCCGCGGTTTGTGCCGGAGGCCGACGAGACCGACGTCGACGACGTGCCGGTGATCGCGCGGACGACGACGACCGGGCGCACGCTGTCGCTCGCGGCCAAGCAGGCGCCGCACCTGGGCGTGCAGCGCGGGACGCCGGTGGCAGTGCCGGTCATGGGCCGCGTCGCCGCGGGCCAGCCGATCTTGGCGGTGGAGGACAGCCAGGACTCGCTCGTCGTCGACAGCTACCTGCTGGGCGGCCCGGGCGAAGTGTTCGGCCTGCGCGTCGTCGGCGAGTCGATGATCGACGCCGGCATCCTGCCCGGCGACTTCCTGTTCGTGCGCAAGCGCTCGACCGCCAACCCCGGCGACATCGTCGTGGCGATGATCGACGGCGAAGCGACGGTCAAGCGCTGGTTCCCCGAAGGCGATCGCATTCGCCTGCAGCCGGAAAACGCAGCAATGAAGCCGATTTACGTCAACCGCGCCGACTTCCGCGCCGTGGATCTGCTGGGCACCGTCGTCGGCATCTACCGCAAGCTGGTGTAGCCGTTGGGTGTGCCGCACGTGATTCCGTACCAGGGGTCCAAGCGCCTGCTGGCGCCGGCGATCCTCGACCTCCTGCGCGCGCGCCTGGGCGATGCGCCGGTGCCGCGGCTGTACGAGCCGTTTGCCGGTTCCGCGGCGCTGACGCTGGCGGCGGCGCAGGCGGGGCTGGCGCAGCAGCACATCGTCGGCGATTCGTACGCGCCGCTGATCGCGCTGTGGCAGGCGATCGTCGCGACGCCGCAGCAGCTGGCGGACGGCTACCGCGCGGTCTGGAACGCCGGGGACTACGACGCGGTGCGCGCCGCGTTCCACAGCGAGCCGACGCCCGATAAGCTGCTGTATTTGCTGACCCGCTGCGTCAAGGCGGCGGTGCGGTTCAACCGCCAGGGCGCGTTCAACCAAGCGGCGGACAAGCGGCGGCGCGGTACGCACCCGGATCGCGTGGCGCTGCTGGCGCACGCGGCGGCGCAGCTGCTGGCGGGACGCGCGCAGTTCCGCGCCGGCGATGCCCTGGCGACGACGGCGGATGCGCAGGCGGGCGACGTCGCCTACCTGGACCCGCCGTGGCACGGCACGACGGTGGGCCGCGATGCGCGCTATCACGCCGGGTACGGTCACGCCGCGCTGGAGGCGCTGATCGCCGCGCTGCACGCCCGCGGAGTGCTTGTGCTGCTCAGCTACGACGGCAAGCGCGGTGGCCGCGATTTTGCCCAACCGCTGCCGCAATCGCTCGAACGTCTGGAGCTGCCGCCGCAGCGTTCGGCGCAAGCCACGCTGCTGGGGCGCGTCGAGTGGACGACCGAGTCGCTGTACGTCAGCCGGCCGTGATTACGGCAGCGTGTCGAGCGCGCGCTGAAAAGCCTGCAGCTCTGCCGGCTGCCAGTGCTGCACGTCGAGCACGATCGTCGGCAGACCGGCGGTGCGCACGACGTCGCCGCCCAGCACCGGAAAGTGTTGCAGGTCGCCTTCGCGCGAGCGGAAGGTGAATTGCTGCGGCCGCGTCGGCATGTCGTCCAGCTCCGCGTGGCGCGATTCGGCGTCCAGCAGCACGTGCACCGCCTGGCCACCGCGGTCCAGCACGATCTGCCGGCGCTTCAAGTACAGCCCGTCGAGGTCCATCGCCGCGACGAACGGCTCGGTGACCGCCCGCGCCCGGTGCCGCGCCGGCGCCAGGCTCCCGGCAGGCGCGATCGTCGGCAGATCGTAAGGCGTCTCCACGGCGATGAGATCGCGCGAATCCGCCGGCGGCTGATGCGGCACCGGCAGCGGCGTCATCCGGCCGGTGCGGCGCTTGACCGCGCGCGGCAGCAGCGCGGCGTCGGCGGCCAAGTGGTCCTCAGCGGTCATCGCCACCGTCGTCGGCCGCGGGACCGCGGCGTGCACCGGCACAAGCTTCGCCTGCGGCATCTCCGCCGTCAGCCGCCATTCTTCGGTCACCGCGTCCGGCCCCCGGCGCTTGTCCACGGAAAGTTCCGGCGCCTCGACGGTGCGGTTCAGCGAAGCGCGCGGCACCGGCGGCGGCTGGCGGTGCGCCCGCTCGAGCGACTTCACGGCCTCATTCGCCGTGTCCAGCTGCATCTGCCAGATCAGCAGCGCCGCTTCTTCCGCCTGCGCCTGCGCGAGCCGGCGTTCCTGCAGTGCCGCGTGCGCCGCGGCAATCTCGGCGCGCGACCGGTTCAGCGCCTCCGGCCAGTCCGCAGGCGGCGGCGGCAGCGGCGCGTCTGTGTGCGACCAGCGGTTCAGCCAGGCAACGCGCTCCGCCAGATCGTCCGCTTGGGTCCGCAGCTGTGCGCGCCGCAGCTCGAGCTCGGCCTCAGTCATGTCCAGGGCGAACCCGTGCTCGGGCGCCATCAGCTGTCCCGCCGCATGCCGGTGACCCGCGCGCGGTAGCCCGCCAGCTCTGGCGCGCCCGGATGGCGTTGGTCCAGCGCGTCCAGCAGCGCCACGGCGCTGTCGTGGAAGCCGCGTTCAATAAAGAAGTCCAAGGTGCCGAGATCGCGGCTCATGTCACGCGGCGCGCTCGGTGCATCGGTGCCGCCGCCCGGCTGCCGCGACAACCGCGGCCGCGGCAGGATCTTCGAGCGCGGCTGGGCCGGCGCGACCGGATTGAACGCGCTCTCTGGCTCTGCCGCCGACACCGCGTGCGATCGCGCCGTCACCGGCATCATCAGCTCGGGCAACGGCTTTTCGGCCAGGCGCAGGCCGTGGCGCTCCATCACTTCCTCGTTGATTTCTTCCACCAACGTCCGCTCGGCGGTCTCGAATCCGGCTTCGTCGTCCCAGTCCGCCTCGGCGCCTTCGAGCTCGTCCAGCTCAGACAGCGCCTCCAGCGCCTGCTGGTGGGTCACGCGGATCGACTGGGACACCGACCGCATCGGCGTCAGCTCCGTCGGCCGCGGCGGCGGCTCAACGACCGGCTGCGCCAGCGGTGGCACGATGACCGGCGGCGGCACTGTGGCTGGCGGCGGCACTGTGGCTGGCGTCGGCTTGGCAACCGGCTGCGGTCGCGGCTCCGGCATCACGACGGCGGTGTGCGGCGTCGTCGGCAGCACCGACTTGGCGGATTCAATCGCCGCGGCAGGCTTGGCCGGCGCGGCCGGTCGGGACGTTGCTGCCGTCGGCGCGTGCACCACGGCAGGCACGGGCTTTGGCCCCGCCGGCGTCGCGGCGTGTGGCTTTGGTGGCGGCGGCAACGGCGCGGTTGGTACCGGCGGTGGCTCGTCTTGCGGCAGCGGCGGCGCATCGTCCAGCAGCGCGGCGGCCTTCTCTTCGGCCTGGCGGGTGATTGCCGCCTGCAGGCGCTCCAAGTCGGCCTCGGGCAGCGCCATCGTCCCCGGGCGGCTGCGCGCCACGATCACACCGGCCGGCGGCGCCGCATCACGCACGGTCGCGGCTGGCATCGGCGCGATCACGCCGCTCGTCCCCGCCTGCAGCTCAATCACCGTGCCGCCCTGCACCGACGGCGCCATCACGCCGATGTAGGCGCGCGCCCGCTCATCGTCCGGCGCCAGCCAGTACAGCCGCTCCAGCGTGCGATTCGCCTCTTCTTTCAGGCCGTTGCGCTCAAACGTGCGAATCAGCTGCCGGCAGATCACCGCGGCCTTTTCGCGCTGGCCCAGCTGTTCCAGCGCCTCGATGATCAGCTCCAGCAGCTCGGCGTCGTTCGGCACGGACTCGTAGCAGCGCAGCAGCTTGCCCAGCGCCAGCGACGGCCGCCCCGAGCGCACGTAATGCAGCGCCAGATCGTGCGCCAGCGTCACGTCGGTGGCTTCCAGGCCGTGGGCGCGCTCGGCGACTTTTTCCCAGTCCTCGACGGCGCCTTTGCGCAGCAGCGTCGCCGCCAGCGTCCGCATCACGCCGGCCGCTTCGTGGTTGTGACCGGCGCGCGCGAGGTGCTCCGCCAGCTGCAGCTGCCCGGCCAGGTTGTCCGGGTCGAGCTCCAGCAGCCGGCCCATGACCTGCATCATGTCGGCGAATTGCCGCGACCGCTCGTAGATCTCGAACGCCGTCGCGTATTCGCGCGCCGCGTCCTCGACCATCCGGAGCTGCTGCTGCACGTCGCCCAGCGCCACGCGGATGTCCGCGGCATCTGGCTGGATTTTGGCCGCTTGCCGTAGCACCGCGACGGCCTTGACCGGCGCGCCGCGCGTCGCGTACGCCTCGGCGATCGACAGCAGCTCCGCCACCGCCTCGCCTGCCTTGCCGGTCGCCTGCAGCTGCTCCACGCGCTTGAGCCGATCGCGCACGTCCTGGACATTGTTGCCCACGGCGTCGCCGACCCGCGTGGCATTGGAAGCCAGCGGGCGGCGGAAGCGGTTCGGATCAACACTGGCGGGCGCGGCCACTTTGGCTCCGGCAGACAGCGGTTAAAACACTACTTGGTGCTGACACGCTCGACGTAGCGGCCATCACGCGTGTCGATTTTGAGCACATCCACATCGGTGATGTACAGCGGAACTTGCAGCTTGTAGCCGGTTTCCACCGTCACGGACTTTGTCGCGCCCTGGGCGGTGTTGCCGGCGATCGCCGGCTCGCACTCAGTAATCTTGGCGATGATGAAATTCGGCAGCTCGATCGCGATCGCCCGGCCGTTGTACAGCAGGATATCGACCTTGAGGTTTTCCGTCAGGAAGTTCTTGGCGTCACCGACGGCGGTGTCGGGCACGTCGAAGCTCTCAAACGTCTCCGAATTCATGAAGTTGTAGGCGCCGTCAAAGTACATGAACGTCGCCTCGATCTCTTCGCATTCGGCCTGATCGACCTTGTCGCCGGAGCGGAAGGTCTTGTCGATCACGTTGTTGGTCAGCAGGTTCTTGATGCGCGTCCGCACGAACGCGGAGCCCTTGCCCGGCTTGACGTGCTGGAAATCGACGATCTCCCACGGACCGCCGTCCATCTCGAACTTGAGGCCCTTCTTGAACTCTGAGGTATCGATCGTTGAAGCCATGTCTTGGTCTCTTTCCTAAGTCAAATAAAGGAGTTGGACGCAGCGTCGCGCTACGCCTGTTGGCCCGCCCGCAGGTGCGCAACGAGCGCACGCAGCGCCCATTCGTACCCTTGTGCACCCAGCCCTTGGATGCGGCCCAGCACCACGTCAGCCAGCAAGGACTTGTGGCGGAACGCCTCGCGCGCGTCCGTGTTGCTCAAATGCACCTCGATCGCCGGCTTGGCGACCGCGATCACCGCATCGCGCAGGGCGACGCTGGTGTGAGTATACCCTGCCGGATTGAGGATGTAAGCGTCTGCCAATCGCCGGGTTGCGTGCAGGTAGTCGACGAGCGCGCCTTCGTGGTTGCTCTGGAATGTCCTGACTTCACAGGATAATTCTGCGCCAATGGCCATCAGCCGGCTGTCGATCTCCGCCAGCGTCGCCTTCCCGTACACCGTCGGCTCGCGTTCACCGAGCAAATTCAGGTTCGGGCCATGGAGAACGTCGACGCGCATGGCCCGCGTTGTCGCCTGTCGCGGCCGATCGTGTCAACTGCCATCGCCACGCCGTTGCCGCGTCTACGCCGTCGCCGCCAGCCGCACCTCCTTGACATAGCGAAAGAATGTACCGCGCGGCAGGCCGGACCGCCGCCACGCCGTGCAGACCTCCGCTTCCTCGGCCAGCAGCGCTGCCACGGTGCGCCGCCGCTCCGCCATCCGCTCGCGCTGGCCGCCTTGCACGAGCCGCAGCGGCGCCGGCCCCGGCAATTCGGCAGCCAGCACCGCGCGCAGATCGTCCAGCCGCGGCCGCTGGAAATGGCAGCGCAGCTGCAGGCGCCGCGCGACGTTGCGCAGCTGGCGGACATTGCCCGGCCACAGCTGCGCCTGCAGCAGCGCCGTGGCGCCCACCGGCAGCGGCTGGTCGCCGAGAAACCCGGCAAACAGCGCGGCGACGTCCTCCGGCCGCTCCCGCAGCGGCGCGATCCGCACGGTCGCGACGTTCAGGCGGTGCAACAGGTCCAGGCGAAACCGCTGCGTTGCCACCAGCTGCGTCAGGTCGCGGTGCGTCGCGCAGACAACCCGCACGTCCACAGA
>CAIPXZ010000032.1 GCA_903869075.1 uncultured Myxococcales bacterium
AGGTCTCGTCAATGAGCGCCTGCACCATCGCGTGCTCCTCGGCGGGAATCTCGTAGGTCGCGCGCTCGCCGCTGAGCATGTCCTTGAACTTGCCGCTCTTGTAGGTCATCGGCGACACGCCGACTTTATCCATGAAGCCGCGGTAATTAGTGATTGCCAGCAAACGCTGCAACCATTGTCAGCATTGGTTTTGGTGAGGGTTTGAGGGTGCGAATGTTGGCGTGGCGATTGAACATTTGCAGGGTTTTTTGGGTCTGAGTCTGCAACATTCGCTACCATGCGCCACCCATTCCAAGCCCAGCCTGATTTGCAAATCACGCCCATTGAGAAGATTCGGCTGCCGCTCAAGAGCCGCGATGAGTTGCCGCCCATCCTGGCTGGTCTCCAATGGATCTGGTCGCACCCGACACTCAAGGCCGAGATCTTCGCCCTGCTGGAAGCCAAAATCCTCGCGGGCAAACAAGCCACCGGACGCACCGGCATGGATCTCTGGCAAATCCTCGTGCTGGGCGTCGTGCGGTTGGGACTGAACGCCGACTGGGATCGGATGGAGGACATGGCCAACCATCACTTGCTCGTGCGCCAGATGCTGGGCGTGCCCGCCACGCCGTGGGGTGCGGACGACAAAGTCTTCGGCCATCAAACGCTGCGGGACAACGTCGCGCTGCTCGATGACGAACTGTTGCAACAGATCAATGCGCGCATCGCCGCGGCCGGACGCGAGGTGTTCGCAAAAAAAGCCGGCGCGCCCGTCGCGGCGCTTGAGATCAAGGTGGACAGCTATGTGTTGGAGACCGATGTGCATTTTCCGACCGACTTGAACCTGCTCTGGGACGCGGGCCGAAAATGCGTGGACTTGCTCGAAGGGTTTCGGGCCTCCGGCTGCGCGCTGCCTGGCTGGCGCAAAGCCAAGGACTGGCGGCGGCAACTCAAGAACCTCCAGCGCACCACCAGTCAGATCGTCTATCGCGGCGGACCGAACAAGGAAGCGAGGGTCAAATCCGCCGTGCGGGAGTATCTGGCCGTGGGCCGCGCGCTCGAAGTCAAAGTTCGCGCCAGCCTGATGAAACTGTGCGACCTGTCCGTGGAGACCCCGCGCTGGGAGCAGTTGGCATACTTCCACGCCATGCTCGCCAAACACTTGGGCCTGGTGGCGCGCCGGTTGTTGCACGGGGAAACCATTCCGGCGCACGAGAAAGTGTTTTCCCTCTTCGAACCGCACACCGAGTGGATCCAAAAAGGCAAGCAGCGCCCGAACGTGGAACTGGGCCACAAGCTCCTGCTCGCGACCGATCAGCAGCAATTGATCCAGGACTACGCCGTGTTGCTGGGTGAAGCCGAAGTGGACCAAAGCATCCCGGTCACGGATCGGCTGCTGGGCCGCTACGGCGCGGGCAGTGTGGCGAGCATCAGTTTTGACAAAGGCTTCACACGCACGGCCGACCGGGAATTGTTGAGTTTGTATGTGCCCGAAGTGGTGATGCCCAAGCGCGGGAAGAAGAACGCGGCGGAGACGGAACGCGAGAGCGAAAAGAAATTTGTGGCCCTGCGCAAACAACACAGCGCGGTGGAGAGCGAGATCAACAGTCTGGAACACCACGGACTGAATCGCTGTCTGGACGTGGGGATCAAAGGCTACCAAAGGTATGTGGGCTACGGCGTGATGAGCTACAACCTGCACGTCATTGGCCGGGAGTTGCTGGCGCGCCAACGCGCGCGCGGCGACACCCTCGCGCTGGCGGCCTGACGCCGCCCGACGTGAACCTCGCAACCAAGTCCGACAGGCGCAGTGTCGTTGGCGCCGGAGGATTTTGACGGTTGGGACACGGCGAGACGAAACATCAGCTACGCTCCGCCGCTCCGCCGCCCTCAAGACACCACACCGTTTCCAAAAAAGCTCGTTTCCGGCCAGAAACTATATAACATCAATGATCCGAAGAACCTCGGCATCGGCGAAATCAGATATTGGATTGTTGAAGGGAATGTGGGGCACACCGAGAAATTCACCCGTAACGGCGGTGCAGATCG
>CAIPXZ010000033.1 GCA_903869075.1 uncultured Myxococcales bacterium
CGAGCCCACGCCGTCGTCAGCATTCGCGCCCGAGCCGCCGACCATGCCCGCGGCGACGTAAAAATGCGCGTGGCGCGGCCGCAAAATCGCCGTCGAGGTCGGCACCCAGCGCAGCCCGGTATCCTCCCAAACCATGTGCCGCCGCCAACCGCGCATCGCCACCACGCGGACGTCGGCGTGCAGGTTCAGCTCGTGGTTGTACAGCTGCGCGAGCTCGCCGACGGTCATGCCGTGGGTCACCGGCGTCGGTCCCCAGCCGACAACACTGCGAAACCGCTTGCGAATCACCGGGCCCTCGAACTGCAGGCCGCCGCGCGGATTTGGCCGATCCAGCACGATCACCGGCACATGCGCGCTACCGGCGACGGTCAGCACGCGGCCCAGCGTCGTCGTGTAGGTGTAGGTCCGCGAGCCGATGTCCTGCAGGTCGTAGACCAAAACATCGACATTTTTCAAGGACTTGGCGCTCGGACCGCCGAACGAATTCAGCCCTTCCAGCGGCAAGCCGGTCACGCCGTCGCGGCCCTTGCGGTCGCCAAAACCAGTGCCGCCGGTCATGCGCAGGCCGTGCTCCGGCGAGTAGATCTGCGTCACCTGCACGCGATTGTCCTGCACAAGCCGGTCCAACGTCATCATGCCCGCGCCGTCCACCGCGGCGATGTTTGTCACGAGACCGATACGCTTGCCGCGCACGAGTTCGATGTCGTGGCTCAGCAGCGCGTCAATCCCCAGCTGCACCGGCGCGCGCGACAGCACGCCGTCAAACAGCGGCAGCGGCGGCAACAGCGACAGCGCGGTGAACAGCGCGACGAGCAAAGGCATGAACCGACGACCTCCCGGATCCCATGTGTGACGCACAACGGTGCGCGGCGATCTACCGGCTTTTGCCGGGCTTGTCACCGGTTCCGTGCCCGGCGTCTGCCGGCGCGCTTGCCGCAAATCCCGCGTGCGCGCACACTTCGCCCGCGCCCGTTGGCGCATGAGCCCGCCATGACCCGCCCGCCGCAGAACAAGACCCCGTCCAATCGCCCGCACAACGACCGTCAGCCGCAGCACCGGCCGCCGCAGAATCGGCCGCAGCAAGCGCGTCCACGGCCGCCGCAGACGCCGATCGCCCTGCCCGAGCACCTGCCGCGCTATCCCGGTTTTGTGACAATCGTGCTGCGCGCCGGCACGGCGACGCCGGTGCTGTCCGGCCACCCGTGGCTGTTCAGCGGCGCGATCGGCCACGTGCTGCCGCCGGAGGGAACGCAGGCGGAATCGGGCCAGGCGTGTGCGGTTTTTGACCCGCACGGCCGCTATCTGGGCCACGGCACGTACCACCCGCAGAGCCAGATCGCCGTGCGCCTCGTGGAAGCTGGCATGGATGGCCTGGAGCCGGCGACGCTGCCGGATGGGGCGACGATCGTCGCGCGGCGGCTTGAAAAAGCGACGTTGCTGCGCCGCGATCTGGGGCTGCCGTCGGCCGAGACAAACGCGTTCCGGCTCATCAACAGCGAGGGCGATGGCCTGCCGGGCGTCGTCATCGACCGCTTTGCCGAGGGCGCCGTCGTGCAAGTGACGACGGCCGGCGCGGCGCGCTGGCAGCATGCGATTCTCGAGTGGTTGCGTGCCAATGGCTGCGCGTGGGTGCTTGTGCGCGTGCCCAATGACGTGCATCCGGCGGAAGGGCTTGTCGCCGGCCACACGGCGTCAGCGGGGGAAGTGCCGGCGGAAGTGCTTGTGCGCCACAACGGCCTGCAGCTGCGGGTCGAGCCGGGTGGGCAAAAGACCGGTATGTACGCGGATCAACGGCCGAATCACGCGCGCGTCGCCGAGCTGGCCAAGGGCCGCTTTGTGCTGGACACCTACAGCCACGTCGGCGGTTTTGGCCTGCACGCGGCGCGCGCCGGCGCCAAGCGCGTTGTCTGCGTGGATGCGTCGCAGCGGGCGATCGATCTGGCGATCCAGCACGCGGCGGACAACGGCGTCGGCCTGGACGCGCAATGCGCCGACGCGGTGCATGTGCTGGGCCACTATGCGAGCCTGCCGCCGGAAGCGGAGCGGCCGTCGCTTGTGATCGTCGATCCGCCGAAGTTTGCGACCAAGGCCTCGGCGCTGGAGCAGGCGATCCGCAAGTACACGCACGTGAATACCTTGGCGATGCAGGCAGTTGCGGTGGACGGGTTTCTCGTCAGCTGCTCGTGCTCGGGGCTTGTGGATGTGACGCAGTTCCTGCGCGTGCTCGGCCAGGCGGCGCACAACGCCGGGCGGACTGTGCAGCTGCTCGAGCTGCGCGGCCCCGGCGGCGATCATCCGGTGGCGCCGGCGCACGCTGAAGGCCAGTACCTGAAAGTCGCGATCTGCCGCATTTCGGCGCGGACCGTGTAGCCGATGCGGTTGATCCTCGCCTGGGCGAGCGTGGCCAGCGTGGCGATGTGGCTGCCGGTCGGCGTCGCGACGGCGTACGCGTGGCTGGCACGTCAGGACCTGCAGCAAGCGCCGCCGACGGTGCGCAACCTCGCGACAGCATGGCTGATTGTCGGCGGCGCCTATCCGGCGGTGTCGACGCTGGCTGTGCTCCTGGCCTGGCATTTTCACCGCAAGGACAACGACGCCGTGGCGGCGCGCCTGATCGCCGTGCCCGGGCTGTGCGTGGCGACGATCGTGGTGCTGGGCGTGACGGTTGTGGGCATCAGCCGGCCGTACCTGCCGTGACGCGGGCGGCGTTTGGCGCTAGGCTGCGGGCAACTTGAGGGGGGACGCATGACCGATTTTCTGCTCGCCATCGACCAGGGGACGACCGGCACGACCGCGCTGCTCATCGACCGCGCGCTGCGGGTGCACGGCAAGGTAAACGTTGAATTTACGCAGATTTATCCGCAGCCGGGCTGGGTGAGCCACGATCCACTGGCGATCTGGCAGTCGGCGCTGGACGCAATCGCCCAGGTGTTGGCGCGGACCGGCGTCAGCGGTGCGCAGATCGCCGGCATCGGCATCACCAACCAGCGCGAAACGACTGTGATTTGGCAGCGGCAGACGCTGCAGCCCATCGCCAACGCGATTGTCTGGCAGTGCCGGCGGACGGCGGACGTGTGCGACGCGCTCAAGGCTGCCGGTCACGAAGCCGAGATCCGCGCCCGCACCGGCTTGCCGATCGACGCCTATTTTTCCGGCACCAAGGCGGCGTGGCTGCTCGATCACACCGCCGGTGCGCGGGCGGACGCGGCGCGTGGCGCGCTGGCTTTTGGCACAATCGACACCTGGCTTGTCGCCAAGCTGACGGCGGGCGCGGCGCACGTCACCGACCCGTCCAACGCTAGCCGGACGATGCTGTACGACATCGGCGAGCGGCAATGGAGCGACCGGCTGTGCGAGCTGCTGAACGTGCCGCGGCAGCTGCTGCCGGAGGTGCGGCCATCGGCGGCGATTTACGGCCACACGCGCGGCGTGCCCGGGCTGCCCGACGGCATCCCGATCGCCGGCATGGCGGGCGATCAACAGAGCGCGCTCTGCGGCCAGCTGTGCTTGCAGCCCGGCAGCGCCAAGTGTACCTACGGCACCGGCGCATTTTTGCTGATGCAGACCGGAACCGAGCGGATCGCCTCGCAAAATGGCCTGCTGACGACGGTTGCGTGGCAGGTCGGCGAGGAGTTCCACTACGCACTCGAGGGCAGCGTCTTCATCGCCGGCGCGGCGGTACAGTGGCTGCGCGACGGCCTGGGGCTGATCGAAAAAGCCGCGGATATCGAGGGCTTGGCGCGCACGGTCGCGGATTCGGGCGGCGTCGTGTTCGTGCCGGCGCTGACCGGGCTGGGCGCGCCGTATTGGAACCAGGAGGCGCGCGGCGTCATCAGCGGGCTGACGCGCGGCACCACGCGGGCGCACCTGGCGCGGGCGACGCTGGAAGGCATCGCGCTGAGCTGCGCGGACCTGCTGGCGGCGATGGAGCGCGATCTCGGCGGCAAGCTTGTCGAGCTGCGGGTGGACGGCGGCGCGTCGGCGAACGACCTGCTGATGCAGATCCAGGCGGACTTGCTGCAGACCACTGTCGTGCGCCCGGATGTGATTGAGACGACGGCGCTGGGCGCGGCGGTGCTGGCAGGCATCGGGATCGGCTGGTTCCAGACGCTGGCGGACGCGGCGAGCTCGTGGCGCGAGGATGCACGCTTCACGCCCGGCGATCCGGCGGCGGTGGCCGGGCTGAAGACGGCGTGGCAGCTGGCCGTGGCGAAAGCCTGAGCGATGCCGCAGATCGCCGACAACTTGCTGGAACTGGCGCACGGCGCGCGCTGCGGCCCGGGCGAGTGTGAGGCTGCGTGCTGCGTCGGCGGCATCTGGGTGGACTTGCTGGAAGTGCAGCGGATTTTGGACCACGCCGCGCAGCTGCGGCCGTTCCTCGCGCCGCAATACGCCGCCAACGAGGCCTTGTGGTTTGAGGACGAGGACTTCCTGCACGCCGACTTTCCGTCGGGCGTGGCGCTGGCGACGCGCACCGTGCCGCGCCCGGCCAATCCCGAGGTCGACGGCTGCATTTTCCTGCGCGCCGACCACCTGTGCGCGCTGCACGTGGCGTCGGACGCGCTGGGCCTGGGCTGGCCGGGGCTGAAGCCGTTCGAGTGCGCGACGTACCCGATCCGCCGCGCGGATGGTGTCGTGGGCTACGACGAGGAGACGACGGCGGCCAACCCGCATGCCGATTGCCAGCGGCGCGGCACGCCGCAGCAGCCACGGTATGTGGTCTTCAAGACCGAGCTGGAGCTGGCGATTGGCCAC
>CAIPXZ010000034.1 GCA_903869075.1 uncultured Myxococcales bacterium
CAGCGCCGCCTGCATCGGCAGCGCCTCTTTTTGGTAGTTGCAGGTGCCATCGCCGGTCGCCGCCATCAGCAGGATCGGCGTCGGCATGTGCTGCAGGCTCGCCGGCGTAAAGTGGGCGCCAAAGCAGTGTGCCAGCGGAATCGCGACTTTCACGCGTGGATCCGCCATGTTCCAAGGCGGCGCGCCGAGCTTCAGCCCTTTGATCGCCAGGCAAATCGGGTCGGTCGTCGCCGTCGCGCAATCCGGCAGCCCGGACACCGGCGCGACCTGCCCGCCGGCCACCGCGAGCGTCGTCCACGCGCCAAAAGAGTGGCCCATCATGCCGATGCGCGTCGGGTCGATGAGCCCGGTCAGCCACGGCGGGTCGCCGGCTTGCGGCTGCAGCACGCGGTCCAGCGCCGCGGTGATGTCGACCGGCCGGTACAGGAACATCGCGCCGAAAGTCATTGTATTCAGGTCAAAAAGGCTTGGGTCAAAGTCCAGCATCGTGTTGCCGGCGTGGTCGGGCGCGACGACGACGTAGCCGTGCGCGGCGAGCGCCTCGGTCAGAAAGAACGACTGGTCGCGCACCCCCTGGTGGCCGTGGCTGAACACGACGAGCGGGAACGGCCCGACAGCCGGCGTCGCGTCCAAGTGCGCACCCGCGGGCGAGGGCAGCAAGCCCGCGTAATACGTGGCCAAATCGCCGCCCGTGCCGGCCAGCGCCGGGTACCAAACCGTCATCGGCAGGGTGCGCTGCATCGCGCCGGTCGCCTGCAGCGTCAGCACGCCGACGGCATAGCTCGGCGCGGTGGTGGCTGTGGCATCGGCGGCAACATCCGTGACGGCCGCGGCATCGCTGGCGGCGCTTGGCGCTGCGGTGCTGCCACACGCCGCGCTCACGAGTAAAACGCCAATCATTGCGAGGATGTGCGAGCGATGATGCATGAACCGCGCCTCCGCCAGCGCCCGTGCAGTCTAGGCAAGTCCGCGCGCGGCGTCACCTGCGGGCTGGAATTGCGTCGAATTCACTTGTAAAATCAAGATGCTACTGCAAAAGCGATGACCAGCGACGCGCGACGATCGACCGGCTGATCCGCCAAAATCGCCTGCGCTTGGCGCTGTGGCTGCGTTCTGCGCCGTGGCTGCGCGGTTCGCGGGCCTTGTGCCTTGACTCTGCGCCGCAAGTCCGCACGATCGCGCCAGCGCAGCCGCCTTTGCGCAACTCCGGCGGCCGCCCGCGAGGAGAGAACTGATGAGCCAAGTTTGCGATAGCCAGCCGCTGCCGGCGGGTCCGACCCTTCCCGTGACGCCGCTGGACGCTGAGCCAGAGGAGCCTCCCTCGGGCCCGCACCTCGCCCGCACGCGCGCGCGGACGCGGCGGGCGCGGCGACGGCTGGCGCTTGTGTGCAACGTCAAGCCGCTGGCATCCGCCGGCGCGCCGACGGACGAGAACGAGGAATTCGACAGCCCAGAGACAATCGCCGCGCTGGCGCAGCTGTTCAGCCAGGAAGGCTATGGCGTGACCGTGCTGGAGGCCGATCGCAGCCTGCCGCGGCGGCTGGCAGGCGGCAACTTCGACCTGGTGTTCAACATCGCGGAAGGCCGCGGCGGGCGTTGCCGCGAAGCGCTGGTGCCGGCGCTGTGCGAGATGCTGGGGCTGCACTACACCGGTTCGGACCCGCTGACGCTGGCGGCGACGCTGGACAAGGACGTGGCCAAGCGGATGCTGCTCGGCCAGGTGCGGACGCCGGGCTGGCGCGTGGTGCGGACGCTGGCGGAGCTGGCGGACTTTGACCTGCCGTTTCCGGTGATCGCCAAGCCCAACGACGAGGGCTCGTCCAAGGGCATCCACGACGACTGCAAGTGCGAGAATTTCCAAGAACTTTCAGCGCTCTGTCGGCGGCTGCTGGACGACTACGGCCGGCCGGTGCTCGTCGAGCAGTTCGTGCGCGGGCCGGAGGTGACGGTCGGCGTCGTCGGCAACGCGCACCCGGAGGTCGTCG
>CAIPXZ010000035.1 GCA_903869075.1 uncultured Myxococcales bacterium
GCACGAGCTCCGTCAGCGCTGTCGCCACCGCCGCGCCGATGCCGCCGTACCGCGGCACCAGGAACCAGTTGGCGCCGACGTTCACGATCACCAGCACCAAGGTGAACGCCATCTGCTCGCCGACAAGGCCCAGCGCCACGAGCATGTGCGTCTCCAGGTAGTTCACGAGCGTCAGGATCACCGACGGCGCCAGCCACTGCAGCATCGCGATCGACGGCTCAAAACCCTCGCCGTACAGCAGGTGGATGACAAGCGCTGGCATCCCCGCCAGCACCGCCGCGCCGATGCAGCCGACGCCAAACAGCGCCAGCAGCGTCCGCTTGTGCAGCCGCCAGGCGCGCACCGGGTCGTTGATGACCGTCTGGCTGAGCGCCGGAAAGGTCGCGGCCATCAGGATCGCCGGGATGATGCTGGCGTATTCCAGCTGCTTGTAGGCCGCGCTGTACCAGCCGGTCTCCTCGTCGCCGCGGAGCGCCCGCAGCATCAGCACGTCGATTTTGAAGTACACGAGGCTGGCGATGATCGCCACGCCCAGCGGCAGCACCTCGCCGACGAAGCGGCCCATGGCGTCGCGCGACCAGCCGTATTCCGGTGTCACGACCTTGCGCATCAGCCACAGCGCGTGCGCCGCGCCCGCCAGCCCTGCCAGCGCCGCGCCGCCGCCGATGACGACCATCGTCAGGCTCAGGTCGCTGCCGTTGGGCCACAAATTCGCCGAGAGCGTGACCGCCGCGAACACGGCAATGAGCTGCAAGCCAGCAAAAAGACTGCTGGATCTTGCCTCCAGCTCCAGCCGCTGCACGCCGCGGAACACCTGCCAAATCGCCTCGACCGCCGACGTCGCCAGGCCGGCGAGGCCGACGAGCGCGATCGTGAACGCCAGCGCGCCCGCATGCGGCCGCGGCAGCGCGCCCTTGCCGGCGAGCGGATCGACAAGGTGCCACCACGTCAGCCCGGCCATGACCAGCAGGTAGCCGATCGCCAGCACGCCCTTGAGCGTCAGGATCTGGCCGATGAGCTTGGCTGGCGGCGCATCGTGCCGGGCGATCTCGCGCGCCATGAAAAGGCCGAGGCCGAGATCCGTCATCTGCACCGCCAGCGCGGCGACGGTCACGGCATAGCTGTACTGGCCGTAAACCCGCGCGCCCAAGGTGCGGGCAATCAGCGGCACAATCAGCAACTTCAGCGCCTTTTCGACCACTGTGCCCAGGGTCTTGTAGACGATGTTGCGGGTCACACTGTTGCGGGCGAGCGTCTCTGCCACAGGCTGCCGTCGGATCCGCGCGGATCGGGAGCGCAGCAGTCTACTTGGCGCGGCCGGCGCGAGCAAACGTCCCCGCGATCACGGCCGCTTCCGGTGCTTCTTCGCGCCCCGGCGCGGCTTGGCAAAGGTCACGGGGCCATGGCCGCCAAAAGTCATCCCGTGCTGCAGCACTTGCCACTCGGCGTAGCCCTTCGGGTCCTCCAGCATCAGGCCGTGCAGGTGCGCGAGGATCGGCGGGTGCGTCGCTTCCGGCATCATCGACATCACCGTCGGGATCCAATTCTGCAGGGAAGTCATGAGCTTGGCGCGCCACTCCGGGCGGAACGCGCGCCGCGCCGAATAGATGAAAAGCGCGCCGCGGATCGTCAGGGCTGAGCCGTAGCTGACCTGCTCATGCGCCCGCCGCAGCCAATACGGCGTCTTGCCCTTGGCGTACAGCTGCCGCGCGCGGTTGAGCAGCAGCAGCAGCCGGCCGTTGACCTCCAGCGCCACGCGTGTGGACTCGGCGAGCTCGGCGTCAAAGCAGAAATCGCCGGCCAGTGGCTTGGCGTACAGCAGCGCCAACCCGCCCAATGGCTGCGCGTAGGCGCTCAGATTGGCGATCGCCGCGCGCAGCTCGCTCGCCGTCGTCGGTTCGCGCGGCAGCGCCACGGGCGTCGCGCCTTCCGGCAGCGTCGCGGTCGTCGTGTCGTGCGCCAGCGGCACAGGCGCAATCAGCCGCGCAAAGACGTCGTGCGACGCCGCGCTCTCCAGCCGCGGCAGCTTGAGCGGGTCCTCGGCGGCGAGCTTTTGCAGCACTTCCACCGCACGCCGCAGCTCCGCGTCGTGCCACACGCGCGCGGGCGACGGCACGCCCTTGACGATGTACTGCGCCACCGTCAGTGAGTGGTCAGCCGCCACCATCAGCGGCGTTTGCGCCTGCGCCGTGCCGGCCAGCAGCAGCAGCAGCGCGGCGAGCGCGAGGCGGTGAACGTGGGCCATCAGCTATTCGCCCGCGACGACCGCGGCGAACGTGCGCAGGAAGATCCTGGCGTCCAGCGCGAGCGAAAAGTGGCGGACGTAGTAGAGGTCGAACGCCGTGCGATCGGCGATCGAGACGTTGCCGCGCAAGCCGTTGACTTGCGCCCAGCCCGACAGCCCGGGCTGCACCGTGTGGCGCAGGTCGTACCCCTCGAATTGCTTGCGGAATCGCGCGACGAACACCGGCCGCTCCGGCCGCGGGCCGATCCAGCTCATGTCGCCGACGAGGATGTTCCAGACCTGCGGCAGCTCGTCCAGGCTTGTGCGCCGCAGCACGCCGCCGACCTTGGTGACGCGCGTGTCCATGTTGCGCGCCCACTGCGGTCCACCTTTCTCGGCGTCCACCACCATCGAACGGAACTTCAGGCAATCAAACAGCATCCCGTCCTTGCCGACCCGCACCTGGCGGTACAGCACCGGGCCCTTGGAGTCCAGCTTCACGGCGACGGCGATACCGGCCAGCAGCGGCGCGCCGGCGGTCAGCGCGGCCAGCGAAAAACCGATGTCAAACGCGCGTTTGGCCGCCAGCTGCAGCGGCCGCGTCGGCACTTTCTCGGCGACGGGCGCGAACACCGGCTCGTCAAAAGTCTCGCTCTCGGCGCGCTGCTTGGACGGACCGGCTTTGTCGTACAGGTCCTGCGCCGGGTCGCGCTCGCCGGGCTCGTCCGCCACAGCGACGTCCACGGGCGCCGCGACGACCTTCAATTCCGGCGGGGCAGCTTGGCGGCGGGGACGACTCATGGAACCTCTTTGTGCGGTCGCTGGCTCCGGCGCGGCGTCTGCAACGCGTCGGCGACGATGGCGGCCATCCGATTCAGAAACGCCTGACGGTCGAACAGCCGGGCGTGTTCCCTACAAGTGTCGGGATCGACCGCCAAGCGGTCAAGTTGCTGCACCGCCGCGACCAGCGCTTGCGGCGTCGACTCGTGAAAAAACACGCCGGTCTTGCCGTCGACGACCGTCTCCAGCGCGCCGCCTTTGCCCAGCGCCACGACCGGCACGCCGGCAGCCTGCGCCTCCAGCGGCACGATGCCAAAATCTTCCTCGCCCGGAAACGCGAACAGCCGCGCGCCCGCGTACCAGCCTGCGAGGTCCGCCTCCGGCACGCGGCCGACGAACTGCACATTCGCCGGCGCCGTCCGCTCCAGCCGCGCCCGCTCCGGACCGTCGCCGACGATCTTCAGCTGGCGCTCCGGCATCAGCCGCCACGCCTCGACCGCCAGATCCGCGCGCTTGTACGGCACCAGACCGCCCAGCAGCAGGTCGTACTGCGGCACGTGCGGCAAGCCGGCAAAGCGGTCGCACTCCACCGGCGGCGGCACGACGTCCGCTGGAAGTCCATAAAATTGCTGGATTTTATTGGCAGTATTTTGGCTGTTGGCGACAAACCGGTCGACGCGATCCAGCGTCGCGAGGTCAAACTCGCGCAGCATCCGCGCCGCCAGGTGCAGCGCCGGTCGCGCCAGCCGCAGCAGCGGCGAGCTGCCGTCGATGTAGTCGTCCGTACGGTCCCACGCGTAGCGCACCGGCGTGTGGCAATAGCAGACGTGCACCGCGCCCGGACCCGCCAGCGCCGCCTTGGCAACGCAGTGGCTGGACGACAGCACGAGGTCGAACTGCGACAAATCAAACGTGCCGACGGCCTTGGGATACAGCGGCAGCAGCCAGCGGTGCTTTTTCTGGGCGAACGGCAGGCGATCGGCAAAGCTCGTCACATGCTGCATCGCCTCGATGCGCGGCGTCGCCACGCCCGGCAGCCGCACGAGCGTGTGGACAACGGCTTGCGGAAACAGCTCGCACAGCGCGTCCAGCACGCGCTCGCCGCCGCGCAGCGTCACGAGCCAATCGTGGACGATGGCGACACGCAGGTTCGCCGGCAGCTCCGCCATCTACGCCAACTTCCGCAGCGCGGGCGCCACCGCGCGGTCGTACAAATCGGTCGCCAGCAGGCCCTCGGGGTCGAGTTCCTGACGCAACTTGGCGAACTGCAACAGGTTTTCCTTGGGCCACGCCGCCAGCACCGTGTCCGGCTGCAGCGTCGCGTCCTTGGCGAAGTAGAACCGCCCGCCCGCCGCCGTGACGATCGCGTCCACCTCGTGGCACAGCTGCCACAGCTTTTGGCGGTTGCGCGCGGTCACGGCGAAGTCCTGCGCCATCGAGTAGCCGTCCAGGCCGTGCGTCAGCAGGAAGCGATCCGGCCGGTGCCGCTTCATCACCGCCAGCCAGGTCGGCAGGCCGTAGCGGTGCTGGAGGCGAAAGACCTCGGCAAAGACGCGCTGCGCCTCGGCTTTGGGCACGAAAATCTGGTGCTGGATCAGCCCACCCGGCTTATAGGCGAACTTGAAGTTAGGCACGTAGTCCAGCAGAAAATGAAACGCCGCGTGGCCCTGGCGGTAGCGCTTGCCGTGTTCCAGCAGCCGGCCCGACCAGTACTTGGCCCAGCAAACGAGCCGCCAGCCGAGGTTGTTGGCGAACGGCCACAGCAAGACCCACATCCAAGCCTTGGGAATTACGCCGAAAAGCCGCGACGGCAGCGTCTGCGCGGCGACGGTCATCAGCGCCTGCGGGTTGGCGTCCGCGCCCGGCGGCAGCTGGTGCGCCATGTGTACGAGGCCACGGCCCAGCCCCGTGCCGCCGGCAAAGCCGTCGATCCACGCCACGATGTAGTCGGAGCGGTCCTGCCAGTCGTCGAAAATGGCGAAGATTTCCGCCAAGTTACTGCCGCAGAGCGCGTCGACGTCCATCTGTCCGGCGTAGATGTGCTTGAGCTGCAGCGTCACCTCGGTGATCACCGCCAGCTCGCCAAAGCCGCCGATCACAGCGAAAAACAACGGATCTTCTGGGGTCAGCGTCCGCTCCGTGCCATCGACGAGCAGCACCTGCAGCCGCAGCACGTGGTCGCCGATCGGCCCGACGCGATACGCATTCTTGCCGTGGATGTTCATCGCCACAGCGCCGCCCAACGTCGGCGCCATCGTCCCGGACACGACCGGCGGCCACCAGCCGTGCGGCAGCACGTGCTGCCAGATATCGCCAATGGTTGCGCCAGCTTGCACGCGGATGACGCCGCTGCCGCGGTCGAATTCGAGGATCCGGTTGAACCGCGTGAAGTCGACGACGAGCTTGCCGGTGCCGCAGGACGCGTCGCCGTACGAGCAGCCGGCACCGCGCAGCGCGACGCGCAGGCCTTGGGCGCGCGCGTACGTCAGCGCCGCGCGGATGTCTTCCAGCGTGGTCGGCTGCAGCAGCAGCGCGTCGCCGCCAACCGCCATGCCCCAGCCGGTCACCCGCGCGGTCACCGGCGCGCTCATTTGCTGAACCGCCTGAACAAGATCGATGGAATGTGCTGCAAAATCAGCATGATGTACCGCCACGGCCACGCCACGTACACGACCTCCGGGCCGCCTTCCAGCGCCGCGGCGATGCGGCGGGCAGCGACGGGCGCGGCGACCATCAACGGCATGGGCCCGCGTCCCTGGGTCATCGGCGTGTCGACCGGCCCCGGCTTGATGGTCACGACGCGAACACCGTGCAGCCAGAGACGATTCCGCAGCGACTCGAGAAAGGTGTGGAGCGCCGCCTTGGACGCGCCATAAGCCGGACCGGGCCGCCTGCCGCGATCGCCCGCCACGGAGCCGATGCCGCAGAGCACGCCGCGACCAGCCGCTTGGAAGTCCCGCGCGCCGCAGTTCAGCCAGGCGATCGCGCCCAGCACGTTGACCGCGACCATCTGCGCGTCTTTGGCGGTGTTGAACTCGTCCGGGCCGACGTCCGGCATGACGCCGGCACAGTAGACCAGGGCGTCGACGCCGCCCAAGCGGTCCTTCAGCGCGTGCCACGCCGCTTCGGCGCCAGCGGCGTCCGCCGCATCGCAGACTTCGATCTCGGCGTGGCCGCCCTTGCGCCGCACCTCGGCCGCGACTTCCGCGAGCTCCGCCGCGCGCCGGGCCACAAGCCCCAGCTTGCGCTCAGGACCGGCCAATTCCAGCGCCAAAGCCCGGCCGATGCCGGATGACGCACCCACGATCACGATTTTCTGCAGCATCAAGCCCTCCGGCGGGGCCAGCATGGTAAACCCGGTGGCACGCTGGCGCAACTTGCATGGCTCTGGTAATCATGGCAATCTCCCGCCCCGCCTTTGCCGGCCCCTACTACCTTGACGCTTCTGGGAGTGCCATGAATCTCGACCTCTGGACCAAAGCCCCCGCCGCCTTTGGCGTGATCGCGCTCGTCATCGCCGCGGCGTTCTACTTCCGCATCGCCGCTTTGCCCGAGGGCAACGACGACATGAAGCGCATCGCGGGCTACATCCGCGAAGGCTCCATGGCGTTCCTGTCGCGCGAATACAAGGTCCTCGCGGTCTATTCGGTCGTCGTGTTCGCGGCGATGGCTGCGACGCCGTCGCTCGGCGTCATCGCCGGCGCGTGGTTCCTGACCGGCGCGTTCCTCTCGCTGCTCGCCGGCTTCATCGGCATGAAAGCCGCCACGCTCGCCAACGTCCGCACCGCCAACGCCGCGTCGGACAACAGCAAAGGCAGCGCCAAGGCCAACGCGCTCTTGACCGCGTTGGATGGCGGCGCGGTCATGGGCCTGTGCGTCGCCGGTCTGAGCCTCATGGGCTTGGTCGGCGTCTACGCGCTCTACGCGGGCACCGAGCAGCTCGGCACGATGCTCCACGCGTTCGCGGTTGGCGCCTCGTCCATCGCGCTTTTCGCCCGCATCGGCGGCGGCATCTACACGAAGGCGGCCGACGTCGGCGCTGATATTGCTGGTAAAGTTGTTGAAAACATTCCGGAAGATGATCCGCGCAACCCTGGCGTCATCGCCGACAACGTGGGCGACAACGTCGGCGATGTTGCCGGCATGGGCGCGGACATCTACGAGTCGCTGGTCGCGGCGATCGTCGCGACAATGGCGATTGGCCTGACGACCAAGGAAGAGACGCTGGCGCACCTGCTCACGGGTCCGGTGAACGGCGCGGATGGCAAGGTCATCTCGGCCAAGGTGCTCGCGGTCGCGTTGCCGCTGATCCTCTCGGGCATTGGCCTCGCGGTCTCGATTGGCGGCATCTTCATGGCCCGCGCGCTCAAGAACAGCGCGCCGGCGGCCGTGCTGCGCAGCGCCATGGTTGCCCCGCCGGTGTTGGTCGTGGCGATCACCTGGTTCATCCTGCCGCAGTTTGGCGTGCAGCAGGGCGTCACGACGGCGCTGGCTGGCGGCGCGATCGGCGGCGCGATCATTGGTCTGCTCACCGAGTACTACACCGGCCACTACGGCCCGGTCAAAAGCGTCGCGGAAGCCGCCAAGACCGGCGCGGGCACCAACGTGATCCAGGGTATGGCCGTGGGCATGCAGTCCGTGTTCGTGTGCCTGCTGCTCATCGCCGGCGTCGCGATGCTGGCCAACTTCGCCATGGGCGACCTCGGCATGTACGGCATCGGCATCGCCGCGGTCGGCATGCTCTCAGGTACGGCGATCGTGATGACGGTCGACGCGTACGGCCCGGTTTCGGACAACGCCGGTGGCATCGCGGAAATGGCGGGTCTTGACCCCGCGGTGCGCGAGATTACGGACGAGCTCGACGCGGTTGGCAACACGACGGCGGCGATCGGCAAGGGCTTCGCGATTGGCTCGGCGACGCTGACGGTTGTCGCGCTGTTCTCGGCGTTCTCGCTGGAAGTGAACCACGCGCGCGTGCTCGCGGGCCTGAAGGAGATGGAGCTGGCGATCGATCGCCCCGAGATCCTCATCGGTCTGCTCATCGGCGCGGTGCTGCCGTTCATCGTGGCCGCGGCGACGATGACCGCGGTTGGCAAGGCGGCGGGCGCGATCGTGATGGAAATCAAGCGCCAGTTTGACACGATTCCGGGGCTGCGCGAGGGCAAGGCGGAGCCGCAGCCCAAGGCGATCGTCGACATCGCGACGGCCGCGGCGCTCAGCCAGATGATCCTGCCCGGCGTTGTCGCGGTGCTCGGTCCGGTGCTGATCGGCTACGTGCTCGGTCCGGCGGCGCTCGCGGGCGCGCTGGCGGGTGCGCTGGCGGTTGGCGCGTCGCTCTCGCTGTTCATGGCCAACGCCGGCGGCGCGTGGGACAACGCCAAGAAGTTCATCGAGAAGGGCGGCGTCCCGGGTCACCCCAAGAAGTCGGAGACGCACAAGGCCGCCGTCATAGGCGACACCGTCGGCGACCCGTTCAAGGACACGTCTGGCCCCGGCGTGGCGATCCTCATCAAGGTCATGAGCGTCGTTTCGCTGCTCATCGCGCCGATCATCGCCTTGAAGGGCTGAGCCAGCATGCACCCCGGACCGCTCGGCGCCGCTTCGACGCGCTGGCTCCTGGGCCTGTGTGTTTTCGGCTACCTGTGGCTGTTCCCCTGGTCTGAGCCGATCAACAACCCCAACGAGATGGTCCGCGTCTACGCCGTTCGCGCCATCGTCGAGGACGGCACCTACGCCATCGGCACGCGCGGTCCCACCGGCGACCACGGGCCGATCACCGACGAGTGGGGCTACGTCAACGACAAGGCCATGAAGTGCAGCGACGGTGGCACGCCGCCCAACTGCACCGGCAAGCTCTACCAGGCCAAGGCGCCGGGCGTGACCTTTCTCGGCGTGATCCCCCACGCCGTGCTGCGCGCGACGTTCAATCTGCTGCATTGGGGCAAGCCGGGCAAAGGTTTGATCGTCTGGTGGCTGCGGTTTTGGGTCGTGATTCTGCCGACTTTGCTGGCCTGGTGGTGGCTGGCGCGCTGGCTGCCGACGCGGCTGACGCGCCCCGGTCTCGGCCACGCGGCGCTGCTGGCGGGCGCGCTCGGCTCGCTGTCGCTGACGTACGGCCAGATGTTCGCCGGCCATCAAGCGGGCGGCGTGGCGCTGCTGGCGATGTACGCGTGCATCGTCGGCGCCGGCGCCATCGGCAATGGCGGGCTGATCGTGCTGGCCGGGCTGGCCGGCGGCTGGGCGACCTGCATTGAATTCCCCATGGCGCCCGCGGTCTTTCTGATGTGCGGCTGGATCTGGCTGCGCCGCCGCGACCCCGCCGACATCTGGCGCGTCGCCGTCGGTGCGCTGTTGCCGGCGCTGCTGCTCGGTCACAACAACTGGCGCAGCTTCGGCACGCCATGGAGCCTGCCGTACGCCAACCTCGAGAACCCCGGCTTCGTGCGCGACCTCTCGCCCGGCATCTTCGGCATCCATTTGCCCAACCGCGAAAAGGTCGTCGGCTCGCTGTTTTCCACGTTCACCGGTCTGTATTTCTACGCGCCGTGGACGGCGCTGGCGTGGCTCGGCTGGCTGGGCGCGCGGCGCAACCGGCCGACGCTGGGCGGCACCGCGCTGCACGGCGCCCGCGGCGAAGCGCTGATGGCGACGCTGATCTGCAGCTATTTCCTGATGTTCCAGTGCTCGCACAGCCTCTGGCACGCCGGCTGGGTCGTCGGTCCGCGCTACCTGACGGCGTTCGTGCCGTTCGCCATCATCGCCACCGCCCACGGCCTCGACAGCCTGCGCGGCTGGCGCGCGACGCTCGGCGCCGGCACCCTGGCCGCGCTCGGCGTCGCCAGCATCGTCGTCACCGGCTTGTGCACAGCCGTCTCGCAAGGCTTCCCGGGCGAGGTCGTCAACCCGCTGCCGGAGACGGTCGCGCCGCTGCTCAGCCATGGCTGGGTTTTCCCCAATCCGCTCATGGCCTTGGGCGTGAAAGGCCCGCTCAACGCGCTGCCGTACTTCCTGGCGCTGGCGCTGGGCGCGCTGACGCTCGTCTGGCTGGCGCTGCGCGATGTGCTGCCGCGGCCGGGCGTGCGGGCGGTGGCGGCGGTGCTGACGCTGGTGCTCGCCGGGCTGTTGGTTCAGGCGCAGTGGCACGCCAACGACGTGCGGACGCCGCAGGAAAAGCACGCGACGCTGCAGTTCATGACGATGATGTGGACGCCGCCGCATCCGCCAGGCGCAACGCCGCCGTAATCCGCGCCAGGCTGACGTCGATGCGGTGGTCGATGCCCATGTGACCGCCGTCAAACTCCTCAAACTGCACGGGAATCTCCAGCTGCCGCAGCCGGCTCGCCAGCACGCGGTGGCCGAAATTCAGGCCGAATTCATCGCTCGTGCCGGCGTCCAGGAACAGCAGCTTCAGGCTGCGCAGCGCCGCGGCATGCGTCACGCACGCGCGCACGGGGTCGCACGCCAGCCAGCGCGGCCACACGTCCGGGCGCAGCTCGCCGGTCTGCAGGTCAAATGGCAGGTCCGCCAGCAGCACCGGCACGTCCAGGTTCGGCGTGTACGCCTGGGCGTAAGCCAGTGTGGAGATTGCGCTATGCCAGTGTCTGTGCCGCGGCGCGCCGGCAAAAAAGCCTTCGATGAACGGCACGATGCCGCCCGCGGCGTGCAGCGCTTGCAGCGTCTTGGCAAAATCGCTGACGTAGCTGAGCTCGAAGTAGCTGTCCGCCGCGGTCGCGCAGCACAGGCCAAAGACCTCCGGTCGCGTCATCGCCAGGTGCAGCGCGCCGTAGCCGCCCGAGCTTTTGCCCATCACGCCGCGGTGATCGCGGTCGGCCAGCGTGCGGAACTGCACATCCACGCGCGGCACGACCTCGTCGCAGAGGTAGCGCGCGTACGGCCCGGTGACGACGGAATCGCGGTACTGCGCGCCGCCAAAGCGGGTAAAACAATCGGGAAAGACGACGATCATCGGCTCCAGCTCGCCGGCGCGCATCTGCCGGTCCAGCCGCGCCCACAGCGGCTGCTCCCAAGCCTTTTCCTCCAGCAGCTTCATTGCGCCCCAGCCACCGTAGCCGATGAGGTAGTACACGACCGGAAAGCGTCGCGCCGGCTCCGTCGTGTACTGCGGTGGCAGGTAGATGGGAAAGCGCCGCAGCGTGCGGTCGTTCAGCTGGTTGTCGGCCAGCAGCGCGCTGTCGAATTCAAGCCAGCTCCAAGCGTTGCGGTAGGGCGTGCGGTTCATTGTCACCTCC
>CAIPXZ010000036.1 GCA_903869075.1 uncultured Myxococcales bacterium
CATCGAAGATCGTCATCACCTCGCCGCTCGGTACATGGCGCGTCCACCAGCCTTCCTTGTCCGGCGTCAGGGCATTTTTCAAGCGGACGTTGGCAAAAGTGCCGCGGACCATCACCTCGTGGTTGCCGCGCCGCGCGCCGTAGCCGTTGAAGTCCGCCGGCAAAACGCCCAACGCCTGCAGGTACACGCCCGCCGGCGAGTCCTTGGCGATGCTGCCCGCCGGCGAGATGTGATCCGTCGTCACCGAATCGCCGAGCACCGCCAAGGCGCGCGCGCCGGCGATGTGCGGCAACGGCGGCGGCGTCCGCGGCAGATTTTGGAAGAATGGCGGATTTTGCACATACGTCGAGTCAGCTTGCCACGCGAAGTTCGCGCCCGCGGGCACGTCCAGCTGCTGCCAGTGCGCGTCGCCGGTAAACACGTCGGCGTAGACCTTGCGGAACATCGCCACTGTCACAAAATCGCGCACCGCCGCGTCCACCTCCGCTTGCGGCGGCCACAGATCGCGCAGGAACACCGGCTGGCCATCCTGGCCCACGCCCAGCGGCTGCGTCGTCAGGTCCGTGTTGATGTCGCCCGCCAGCGCATAGGCCAGAACCAGCGGCGGCGACGCGAGGTAGTTCGCGCGGACGGAGCCGTGTACGCGGCCCTCAAAATTGCGGTTGCCGGACAGCACGGACGCCACAACCAGCTTGCCGGCGCGGATCGCGCCATCGACAGGCTCCGGCAGCGGTCCCGAGTTGCCGATGCACGTCGTGCAGCCATAGCCGACGAGGTTGAAGCCCAGCGCCTCCAGATGCGGCAACAGCCCGGCGGCTTGCAGGTACTCCGTCACCACTTTGGAGCCCGGCGCCAGCGACGTCTTGACCCACGGCTTCGATCGCAGGCCCCTGGCCACGGCGTTGCGCGCCAGCAGCCCTGCGGCCAGCAGCACCGACGGGTTCGAGGTATTTGTGCACGACGTAATCGCGGCAATCACCACGGAACCGTGGGTCAGCGCGTGGCCAGTCGTCGTCGTCGCTGTCGCCTGCAGCTGGGCGCCGGGTTGCAAAAGCGAAGGCAGCTCCCGGGCGAACGCCGCGTGGACGTCGCGCAGCGAGACCCGGTCCTGCGGCCGTTTGGGACCCGCCAGCGACGGCTCGACAGTGCCCAGGTCGAGCTCCAGCTGCGAGGAAAAGACCGGATCAGCGGCGTCATCGGTGCGGAACAGGCCCTGCGCTTTGGCGTACGCCTCGACGAGCGCCACGGTGTCGGGGTCGCGGCCGGAGAACTGCAGGTAGTCGACGGTGCGGGCGTCGATCGGGAAATAGCCAATAGTCGCGCCATATTCCGGCGCCATATTGGCGATTGTCGCACGGTCGGGCACGGACAGCGCGGACAGGCCGACGCCAAAGAATTCGACGAACTTGCCGACGACGCCGTGGCGCCGCAGCATCTGCACAATCGTCAGCACCAAGTCCGTCGCCGTCACGCCTTCGTGCAGCCGGCCATGGAGGCGAAAACCGACGACTTCGGGCAGCAGCATCGTGATCGGCTGGCCCAGCATCGCCGCTTCCGCCTCGATACCGCCGACGCCCCAGCCGACGACGCCCAAGCCATTGACCATCGGCGTGTGGGAGTCGGTGCCGACGCAGGTGTCGGGAAACGCAGTCGTCACGCCGTCTTGGGTGCGGGTGAAGACGGTGCGGGCGAGGACCTCGAGGTTGATTTGGTGGACGATGCCGGTGTCCGGCGGCACAACGGAGACGCCGTCAAAAGCCGTCTGCGCCCAACGCAACAGCTGGTAGCGCTCCTTGTTGCGGGCAAATTCAAGATCGGCGTTCTGCTGCAGCGCTTCGGGCGTGCCAAAATAATCCACTTGCACCGAGTGATCGATGACAAGATCCACGGGTTGCAACGGGTTGATCTGGCTCGGGTCGCCGCCCCACTGCCGCATCGTATCGCGCAACGCCGCCAAGTCGACGACCGCCGGTACGCCGGTAAAATCCTGCAGCACAACTCGCGCCACGCGAAAGGCGATCTCCACTTCGGGCGGCTGCTGGGGATCCCAGCGCGCGACGGTCTCGATGTCGGAGCGCTTGACCGAGACGCCGTCCTCGTGGCGCAGCAGGTTTTCAAGCAGGATCCGCGTCGACATCGGCAGGTGCGCGACGGCGAGCCCCGACTGCGCCAGCGCCGGCAGGCTGAAGATGCGGTAGGACTTGGCGCCGACAGTCAGGGTCGACTGGGTGTGGAATGAATTCAAGCTCATGGACGTGGCCTCGCGGTTCGTGCGCGCCAGCGCGGGCGGGCGCGGCGGCCAACGTGCGCACGGAACCGGCCTTTGGGCAATGGCCAGACGCAAAAGTCCGCGCTGCAGCCGCGGCTTGCGCGCCAGCGGCGGCGGGTTCACGCCCGCCCGCGCCGCGCGTACACTCCCCGGCGCGCGCCGCCCGCGCTGCTGAGAGTGACGATGCCGACCCTGCCCGATCCGACGCTGCCGCTCGACACTTTCATCACGCCGACGCGCGTCGCCGCCGACACGTTTTCGTTCGTCTTTCCCGAGGGCTGGCAGCAAGGCCGCGGCGCGTTTGGCGGCCTCGTCGTCGCGGCGCTTGTGCGGGCGGTAGAGGCGCAAGCCACCGATGGCAGGACGCTGCGCTCGCTGACTGTGGCGCTGTGCGGGCCGACGCAGCCGGGCGCGGCGGAGGTGCGCACGGAGATCCTGCGCGCCGGCAACGCCATGACGACAGTCGCCGCGCGGCTGCTGCAGGGCGAAGAGCTGCAGGCGCACGCCGTGGCGGTGCTGGGCAAGCCGCGACCGGCGGAATTTGACCACACGCGGCTGCAGCCGCCGCCGCCGTCGCGCTGGCAGGACGTGCCGGTGTTGCCGG
>CAIPXZ010000037.1 GCA_903869075.1 uncultured Myxococcales bacterium
CAAGCTCGACCTCGTGCACCCGGGACTGAAGTCCCGGGCTATTGTTCGAGATGTCCGCCGGAAGGCGGACTCGGCCAAGCCCAGAATCCCGCAGGGATTTCTTGAACCATAGCCGCGGACTTTAGTCCGGGGCGTTGGGACGTCGGCGCGACTTGCTGAGCTTGCGACCGCCCTGGCCTCCGTGGTTGCCTGAATTGACTCCGGCGCCGACGCCGCGCACATTTGACCCATGTCCGCCGTCCGCCGCCTCATCCTCGCGCTCGTTTGGCTCGCCAGCTGCCGTCCGCTCCCCGTTCCCACCGATTTCGTCTACCCCGACGCGCTCGCCGCCAACGACTCGACCGACGCCACCGCGCTCCCCGGGTGCGGCACGCCCGCGTGCGACGGCGACGACAGCTTGGCCACGTGTCCCAGCGATTGCGCTGCGTTCGCCGTCCGCCTTGCCGGACCATGCACACAAACGGGCAGCCAGGACAGCTGCGGCCGTGGCTGGTTCTGCGTCGCGCGTGACGCGAGCGTGGGCGGCCCCGTCTGCGTGGCCGATTTTGCGACCTGGGCGCCCTTGGGCGACAAGCGCGACGACGGTGACTTTGCCGAGAGCGGCGACGCCATCGCCGATCGCGCCACCGGCTTGACCTGGGCGCGGCTGTCCCTGCGCAAGCTCAGCTGGCCGGACGCGATGACAAGCTGTACGCAGCAGACGTGGAACGGTTTTCACGACTGGCGTCTGCCGACGCGCGCGGAATTGCGGTCGTTGGTGGACTACACCGAGGTCAATCCGAGCGCGCGGCTCGCCCATTTCGATTGGCTGCAAGGCGACTTGCAATACTGGACGGCGGTGCCGGCGCCCGCGCCAGTTGGCGTCGATGCGCCGTATGGCCTCGAGGTTAGTTTCGCCAACGCCAAGGCGCCGGCTGACCGGTTCGATACCCCGCTCGCGGTGCGTTGTGTCCGGGGCGGGGTCCAGGGGCAGCCGATGGCGGCGTCCTTCGAGGTGCGCGCCGGCGGTCTCGTGGTCTTTGACCGGCTCACGGGCCTGACCTGGCAGCGGGCGCCGGCGCCGAATGAGCTGCCGATCGTCCCCGCGCAGCAGTTTTGCACCAAGAACCAACTGCAGCTGCCCGGTCCAGGCTGGCGGCTGCCGAGCTTGCGCGAATTGGAGGCGCTGCTGCGGATTGGGCCGACCTTGCCGAATTTCGACGACGCGTTCGCGACGACAAGCGAGCAATGGAGTTGGACGACAACGACGGTTGTCGGCATCGTCGACCGAATCTGGATGCACAGCTGGGACTTGGGGCCAGACTGGGCGCAAGGCAACGACACGCTGCAATTCCGCTGCGTTCGCTGATCAGTGGACGGCGGCCGCGTGCAGCCGATCCGACTCCACCTTCGCCGCCTCCGTCCCGTCCGCCATCACGCCGTCGTGAATCCGCACAACCCGCCGCGCGTGCTCCATGACCCGCGGGTCGTGGGTCGAGAACAGGAAAGTCACGCCGTGCTCGCGGTTCAGCTTGAGCATCAGGTCGATGATCTGGTCCGCCGTCGTCGAATCCAGGTTCGCCGTCGGCTCGTCCGCCAGCACAAGCTGCGGCTCCGTCACAAGCGCGCGGGCGATGGCCACGCGCTGCCGCTGCCCGCCCGACAGCTCGTCGGGCTTGTGGTGCAAGTACGGCGTCAGCCCGACTTCGGCGGCGATCTTCAGCGTCCGCTCGCGCAGCACTTTGCGGTTCTCGCCGCGAATCACGCAAGGAAATTCAACGTTTTCAACGACGTCCAGCACGGGGATGAGGTTGAAGTTCTGGAAGATGAAGCCGATCTTGCGGTTGCGCACCTCCGCCAGGTCGTTGAAGTCGCGGTGGCCGATTTCCTCGCCGTCCAGCTTGTACGAGCCAGCGCTGGCCCGGTCGAGGCAGCCGATGATGTTGAGCAGCGTCGTCTTGCCGGAGCCGGACGGTCCCATCACCACCGTGAATTCGCCTTTGTCAATCGTGAGATCCACGCCCTTGAGCGCCACGACTTCCGTCTTGCCCAGCTGATAGGATTTCTTGATACCCTGCAGTTGCACCAAAGCCATTTTCTTCTCCTTGTCCAACCGTCCGGGCAAGCGTAAGCGCGCAGCGTGCGCCCCAAGCTTGGCCGAATCAAGCCGCCGTCACCCTTTGCGGCGCCGTCCTGTACCGACGGCGTCCCGAAACCTCAGCCATCTCACCCCGAGAGGGTCAATAAAACACCCGCGCGCTCAAAAACACCCGCCAAATCGTCGGTTGCAGCGCGTTTTCAGTGAAGCCGCCGCCCGCCACTTGCGCGCCGAGCGACTTCACGCCGGGAATCGTGTACAGCCCACCCAGCGTCAGGTTCAGCCATTCCCGCGTCAACCACGTGACTTGCGGGGCAATTTGCCCGCTCAGGTCCTCGAGCCCCAGCAGCACGACGGCGTTGATGTTCCAGTCATCGGCGATCAGCGTGTGCAGGTACGTGAAGAACGCGTAGTGGCGGCGCATCGGCTCAAATGTGTACTTCTGCGGCGAGCCGGTGTCCGCCGTCGCCGTCGGGTTCAGCACGCTCAGCGGGTTGCCCGGGATCGTCACATGCGCGCTGGCGAGCGAGTCCATCAGACTCAGCAGCTGCGGGCGCATGCTCAGGACCTGCGTGAAGTTGCTGAATTCCTGGGCGTTGTAGCCCTCGCCGTTGTAGAAATACTCGAACGTGAACGACGCGTTGTCGCCGAACTGCCAGCGCCCGCCGGCCAGCGCCTTGACGCGCACGCCCGGGTCGTCGATTTGCGTGTAGCCGCCCGGCGTCTTGCCGGCCATGCCGCAGCCCTGGAACGCGGCGACGCTGCCGATGCAGTCCGCGTCAAAATAAGCCTTGGACGAGCCCTGGAAGCCGATGGCCTCGAAATGCAGCTCCAGCGCGTTGAAAAAGACGTGCGAGGCGGAAAGTCCCAAGCGATTCTTGTAGTTGAACGCGTCGTTGTACTGCTGGGTCTGGAACCAGTACAGGTCGATGTCGGTCTCGTGCCACAGCGCGTACGCGCGCGCCGCCAGCGCGTAGTGCGGCCGGTTGTCGTAGCCGTCGGCCTGGACGTTGCCGTACTGGTCGTAGCTCGGCGCCGGATGCGCGTCCGGGTAATAGATGAGCCCCGACGGGATGCCGCCAAACTGCCGCGTCACCTTGCCGGCCGCGACGAAACTCAGCGTAAACAGGTCAAAAGGCGCCTCGAGCCGCGCGAGCCAGGAGCCGGCGCGCTGCATCGTCGGATCGGTGGGATCCTTGGGCGGATTGAGCAGATCCGTCGGGTTGATCGCCAGGCCAGGGCCCCACACGATGCGCTTTTTGCCGAGCGTGACGTTGAAGTGGTCGTGGAAGTTGTAGGTGCCGTAGAACTCGCTGAGCACCGCCGTCGGCCGGTACGCCGCGACGTCGTGATCCGCCAGCTGCAGCCGCTCACCGGTGCCGTCATTGCCGTAATACAGCCCGGCTTTTTGGTAGATGAACGAGGCGTCGACCAAGCCCGACGCCTTGTCGCGCCAGTCGAATTTCAGCTGCACGTTGCCTTCGGTCAGGTTCGCCAGGTGTGCGACGTCATCGGACGGCAGCAGGTGCGTCACCGCCGCGTACGCGCCCGTGGTCCGCGTGTCCAAGAAGCCAGTGGCGCGGACCTTGACCAGCGGCTCCGCCGGCGCTTCCTCGACGGGCGCGGCGACGTCGGGCGTCGCTGGCTCCGCCAACAGCGCTGCATCGTCGGCAAAAACCGGCGTCGCCAGGCACAGACAGCTGATTGTGAGCGCGAAATACCGCATCGCCAGCCCCCGTTGCGCCTACTTGCCCAGGTCGTCCAGCACGAACTTGCCGGTCGGCGGGTTGACGTTCGTGTCCATCGCGTCCCAGCTCATCGTGCTGTAGCGCTGCGTCGCCAACATGTTTTTCATGCTGATTTTGCCCGGACGCGTCAGGCCGTTGTAGGCCTTGAAGTCGGTGAAGTCGGCCATGCGCAGCATCTTGCCGGACGCCGTGTAGTACTCGCCCTTGATCGGCTGCGAATCCGCTTTGCGCATCCACAGCTTGATCATGTCGTACGCCGCGTCCTTGGTCTTGGCGTGCAGCTCCAGCTCCCAGGCGTCGGCGCGGCCCGCGTCCGGGACCAGCTTGGCGGTGTAGTCGGCCTGGTAGTTGACGCGCAACACGTCGGCATTGTTGAAGTCACCGCCCTGGAACGAGTCGCGGTTGGCCAGCCGCACCGCGCGCTTCAGGTTGGGCATGTAGACCCACAAGTTGTCGCCCTGGCGCAGCATTTCCTGACCGCGGACGGCGGCAGGCTCGGCAAAAGTGGCGCGGAACTTGTCGTCGCCCTTTTTCAGCACGGACATTTTGTACGTGCGCGTTGTGCCGTCGTCGCGGTGCGCGGTCATCTCGATGGACGCCAGGAAATTCACCGGACCCATCACCGCGTCGTATTTCTTGAGCAGCTCTTCGGCGGTGGGATCGGCGAACGCCGTCGCGGGCACGAGCAGCGCGGTGGCGAGGGTCAGCAGCAGGGATCGAAACATGGTGAAAACCTCCAGAAAAAGACGGGGGCGCGGCCTCAAAGCGAGCGCAGCGCGTCAACGGGGTTCAGGCGCGCCGCGCGCCACGAAGGGTAGACCCCGGCAAGCACGGTGCCAAGGAACGCCGCCAGAATGGTCGGCGCCAGCAAGCCGAACGGCACGGCGGGGATGATGTGGTAGATGGCGGTGCTGCCCGGCGCGTTGGCCGGGACGCCGCCCTTGCTGGCGATGGTCAGGATGATGGTGAGCGACAGCCCCAGGCCGCCGCCGGTGCCGATGAGCGCCAACGCCGCGGCTTCCAGCAGGAACAGCTCGGTGATCCGCGCGCGGCGCATGCCGACCGCCATCATCGTGCCGATCTCGCGCGTGCGCTCGAGCACCGCCATCAGCATGGTGTTGATGACGCCGATGATCGCGATCACCAGGAAGATCGAGCAGATCGCGCCGAGGATCAGCCGCTGGAAATTCACGACGTCGTCGACATTGGGCCGCAGCTGCTTCCAGGTCTGCACTTCGTAGTCGGGGCCGAGCGCGGTGCGGATGCGCGCCGCGACGTCCTCAATGCCTTCGCGATCCGCAGTTGAAACAGCCAGTTCCGTGATGCGCCCCGGCATTCCGAGCAGTTCCTGCGCCCACTTCAGCGGCACGGACACCGTGCGCTTGGACTCGAACGCGTTGCCGTTGTTCTGGGTGCCGCGCAGCTCGAAGTCCAGCGCGTTCTGCTGGCCGGACTTCGCCGCCGCCTGGATCGTGCCGCCGGTGCCGCCCTTCAGCTCCAGCGCCGTCGCCAAATCGAAGCCAAAGACCGCGCCGTTGGCGACTTCACCACTGACCGCTTTGCCGACAAGGAACTGGTTGGCGCGCGGCAGCACCTTATACTCAGCGGTCGCGTCAAAGCCGGTGGCGATGATCATCGTCGACTGCGAGCCGTTCGCCGCCAGGCCGGAAAACACGAGCCGCGGCGACACGCCGGTCACGCCCGGCACCGCCTGGACCTTGGCGACCACATCGCCGCTCTCGGCAAAATCGAGGTCCAGCGGCTGATTTTCGCGCACGTCGTCGTAGCCCTTGCGGTGCACCTGCAGCGAGCCGACCTTGCCTTTGACGACGTCGTCGATCATCTCATTGCCCAAGCCGACGATGAACGAGCCCAGCAGCAGCGTCATCAGCACCGCGAAGCCGATGGCGCCCACCGTGAAACCGGCGCGGCCTTTGTTGCGCAGCACATTGCGAAATGCCAGGCGGAGAATGGGAAACATGGGGACCTCGTGACGCGTGCGAAAAAAGGGGAATCAGCCGCCAGCCAGCGCTTCGACCGGGCGCAGGCGGCTGGCGCGCCATGCCGGGTAGACCGCGAAGAGCAGGGCGCCGAAGCCGGCGATCGAGACGACGGCCAGCAGGTAGCCGGGCGTCACGAACGGTTGAATCGTGAACGGCACGTTGGAGCCGGGAAAGGTCACGGAGATGCCGCGGGCGTGCAGCACGAGCACGATCGCCGTGCCCATCGCGCCGCCGATGATGCCGCCGAGCGCGCCGATCGTCGCCGCTTCCATCAGGAACAGCCCGAGGATCTTCGAGCGCCGCACGCCGACCGCCATCATCGTGCCGATCTCGCGCGTGCGGTCGAGCACGCTCATCAGCATCGTGTTCGCCACGCCGAGCAGCATCAGAATCAGGAACACCGCGGCGACGAGCGAGAGGATGAAGCTCTGCCGCGCCATCGCCTGCTTCACGAACGCCGCGACGTCCTCCCAGGTGCTGACCTCATAGTCCTTGCCCAGCGCCAGCCGCAGGTCCGCCGCGACTTGTTCAATGTTGTCAATGTCATCCACGGCGAGGATGTACTCCGTCGCGCGGCCTTCCATCTTCAGCAGCTTCTGCGCCACGTCCAGCCGCACCATGCCGACCTTCTTTTCGCCCGGCATGTTCAGCTTCATGATGCCCGTCAGCGTCACGTTCTCGCCCGACAGCGCGCCGTCCTTGTCCGGCGCGAGGATCGCCGCCGGCGCGTCCTTCGGCACGTTGGCGCCGCGCAGCGCCTTCTCCAGCTGGTCCGTCACAACCATCGCGTCCGCGACCTTGCCGCTGGCAAACTGGCTCTTGTCCTCCAGCGTCGACTCGCGCAGCGGCACGACCTTGAATTCCCGCAGCGGATCAACCGCTTGCACGCCAAGGAAGATCGTCTGGTCGGCGACGTTCACCATCCCGGCAAACAGGATCCGCGGCGCCACCGCCGTCACGTGCTTGACGCCCAGCAGCTTCGCCTCGAACGCCGCGTCCTGCGGCATGTCCAGGCTCAGCGGCGACGACAACACGTTCTTCAGGAAGCCGGCGCGGTGCACCTGCAGCGCCCCGGTCTGGCCTTTCACCACATTTTGCAGCAGCGAGCGCTGCAGCCCGTTCAACGTGCCGCGGATGCTCACCATCACGGTCACACCGATCAGCAGCGCGGCGAGCGTGATGAACGTCCGGCGCTTGTTGCGCAGCACGTTGCGGACGGCGATTTGCAGGAGACTGAACATCGGGACCTCGGGGACAAAAGCGGCGAATCGAACGAGCGTTCTATTCTGGGCGCGCGCCGGCGCCGTTCAGGAAGTGCGTGACACAGTGCCTGGCAAAATCGCGCGGCCGCGCGATCCAAACGTGGTCGGGCGAGACGCTTTGCAGCTGCCGCCACATCATCAGCGGCGCGATGAACGTCAGCGCGGTCAGCTCGGCGTCCGCCTGCCGCAGCAGGCCTTGCGCCATCAGCCGCGCCATCAGGTCGATGATCGGCTGCCGCGCCACGAGCATCCGCTCCCACAGGTTGATGCGGCCTTCCAGCGCCAGCCGCGGGCCGTCGGACAGGAAAATGCGAAAGCGCTTGCGCTCGCGCAGCACGGCAAACCGGTCCATCGCGTGCAGCAGCAGCCGCTCCAGGTACACCGGCAGCTCCGCGGCGTCACCGGCAAACGGCGGCGGCTCGCCTGGTCCCAGGCTCGGCCGGCCCTCCGGGCGGATCTCCAGCACCACGGCAGCGAACAGCTCATCCTTGCTAGCAAAATGGTGGTACAGCGCCGACACGCCAACGCCGGCCGCGCGGGCGACGTCGCGGATGCTCACGCCGTAAAAGCCTTTGTCGGCAAACAGTTCCAGCGCGGCGTCGAGGATCTCGGTCCGGGTGTCGCGCGCTTCACTGGCTTTGGGACGTCCGGCCATGGTGGGTACGATGCCTGTGGCGGCCGATGGATGCGCGCCGCTGTAAATGTAACGAGCGTTCGATTTGTGTCAAGGCCGGGCGGACATGACAGTGTGTGAACGCGCGGCATGCTCCAAGGATGTCGCTTGACGGACCCGGCAACTTGCGGACAACTTGCCGCTGCGGAGCCTGCCACGGCCGGAGAAGCCCATGTCCATGTTGCGGATATCCTGCGCGGTTTTTGCCCTGTCGACGCTGGCTGCGTGTAGCACGCCGGCGCCGGCCGACACGTTTTATGCCAAGGATGGCGCCGGGCCGTATGACGACGTCAAGCTGACGTTTGGCAAGCCCGACGCCAAGGATGCCGGCGATGCAGCCGCGACCGAGATCGCCGCCGACGGCAGTGGCGCGACCGATGGCCATGGCGACGTGGCGCATGTGGAGATCGCCAATCCCGACGCGGCCTTGCCGGATGTGCCCGACGTCGCCGACGCGCCGGATGCCGCCGTTGCCGACGCGGCGACCGATGCCGGCACCGATGCCGCGGCGCCCGATGTGGCGGTGGACAGCGGCAGCAAGCCCGACATCCCCGGCTGCGTGCCCAAGCCGGAGACGTGCAACGGCATCGACGACGACTGCAACGGCTTGACGGACGAGAGCTGCGACGACGGCGAGCCGTGCACCATCAACGACAGCTGCAACGTCAGCGACTGCGCCGGCACGCTCAAGCCGTGCGGCGACGGCAACGCGTGCACCGCGGATACCTGCGTCGGCGGCAACTGCCAGCACACGCCATACGCCTGCAATGACAACAACCCGTGCACCGCCGACAACTGCGACCCCGCCAGCGGCTGCGCCCATCCGCCGCTGACCGACGCCTGCGATGACGGCAACCCTTGCACCAAGGGTGACAGCTGCGCCACGGGCGTGTGCGCGGGCACGCCCGACACCTGCGACGACAGCAACCCGTGCACGACCGACGCGTGCTCGGCGACCGGCGGCTGCAGCCACACGAACAATACGGCGACGTGCGACGACGGCAACCCGTGCACCACGACCGACGTCTGTACCGCCGGCGCGTGCGTCGGCACCGGCGGCACCTGCGACGACGG
>CAIPXZ010000038.1 GCA_903869075.1 uncultured Myxococcales bacterium
CGCCGTCGTCGCACGGCGCGCCGGTCGCGGTGTGGGCGCAGCCGGTGGCTGAGTCGCAGCTGTCAGCGGTGCAGACCTGCCCGTCATCACAGCTGATTTTGGCGTGCGTGCAGCCCTTGGCGAGGTCGCACGTGTCGTCCGTGCACGCGCTGCCGTCGGCGCACGCGCCGGGCTTGAGCAAGTTCAGGCACGCGCCGTTCGAGCCGCAGACGTCGTTTGTGCAGGCGATGCCGTCGTCGCACTTGCTGACGTCAAAGCCCTTGCACGCGTCCGCCTGGCAATCCTGCGCGCACGTCGCCTTGTTCTCGCCGAGCATCGCGCACGGGCTGCAGACCGCGTCGCCGCAAAAGCCGCAGTCGACGGGGCAGTTGACGAAATTCTCGCCTTTATCGCAGGTGCAGTTGCCGCACGCCGTGCCGCAGTCCTGCGGGCACTCGGTCGCGCCGCCGTCCTCGGGCTCGCAGACGCCGTTGCCGCACGCCGATTTCTTGCAGTCCGCGGCGCAGGTGACGGGTGATTCGCCCTTGTCGCATTTGCCGTTGCCGCAGGCGTTGCCGCAGTCCTGCGGGCAGACGGTTGGGTTCTCGCCGCATTCATAGCCTTTGCACACGCCGTCGCCGCAGGCGCCGCAGCAGTCGACCGCGCAGGATTTGGGGCTCTCGCCGGGCTGGCACACGCCGTCGCCGCAGGCGTGGCAGTCGACGATGCAGTTCGCCGCCGTCTCGCCGCAGCCGCTGTCGCAGACGCCGTTGCCGCAGACGCAGGCGCTGACGTCGGTGGCGACGTCGATCGCCACCTCCGCTGCCGGCACATCGGGGACATCGGCGACATCCGGCACGTCCGCGACATCGACCGCGTCCACCGCCGCGACGTCCGCCGTGTCGGTCGCGTCTGGGGAATTGTCCGCTGGCACCGAATCCGGGCTGCACGCCAGCACCGCCAGCGCCACCGCGCCCAATAGCAGCCGCTGCGTCGTCTGCATCGCCTGGCCCTTCATGTTGCCTCCCGGAGTGCGTGGCTGGTTCCGTCGTAACGCGGCGATCTTGGGCGCGCCAGCGGCCGCCGTCAAGCGCCGACCATGCTGGATTGATGCAGTATTTGCCGCCAGCTTGACCCGCCTGATCGGCCACGCCAGACTGCCCTGCCGGCCCAACATGCGCCGGCGCGGCGGCAACGCGGGTGGGGACGACAATGCGCACAGTTCAAGCTTGGTTTGCGGCGATCGCGTGCGCGCTCGCGGCGTGCAGTTCACCGGCGGCGGCACCGGCAGCGGACGCGGCAGACGCGACGGACGATGCGGCGCTCGATACCGCAGACGCCGTGCAACTGCCGCAAGTCGTCACCAACCCCATCGCCTACGTCGACCCGCGGCTGGGCAGCGGCGGCTATGCGTTTGCGTTCGGCAGCGCGTTCCCCGGCGCCACGGCGCCCAACGGCATGATGCGCGTCGGCCCAGACACGTCCGGACCGTATGGAACCATTGGCTTTTTGCACTTCGACGGCTACTGGGGCGGCGACGATACGATTCAGGCGTTCTCGCACATGCACCTGCACGGCACGGGATCGCAGGATTTTGGCACGCTGGCGGTGATGCCGACCAAACAGTTCGACCCGAGCAAGCTGCACGCCGCGGACTATGCCGCGAATTTTGCCAAGCTGGACGAGTCGGCGCTCGCCGGCTACTACCGCGTGTCCCTGGATAACGGCATCAAATCTGAGTTTTTCGCGACAGCGCACGCGGCGGATGAGCGGTTCGATTTCGCCTTCGGCCAGCCCACAACGACGCCGCACACGCTCGTTCTTGACTTGAGTCACAGCCTCGCCAAAGTGGTGGACAGCGCATTGCGGATCGACGCCGCCAGCAGCACGCTGACGGGCTCCATCCGCACCAACGGCGGCATGTCCGGCGGTTACACGATGTTTTTTGTAATCCGCGCCCTCGCGCCGTGGCAGAGCGCCGCGGTCTGGGCGGACGGCGTGGCGCTGCCGAACGGCGCGACCGTCGCCTCGGGCGGCAACGTCGGCGCCGCGCTCAGCTGGACCGCGGACAAGGTCGAGATCCAGGTCGGCATCTCGCTGGTCTCCAGCGCCGCGGCCGCCGCCAACCTCGCCGCCGAAATCACGCCGGGCAGCGACCCGCTCGCCGGCGCCTTCGACGCCTGGAACGCCCGCCTGCAATCCCTCACCGTCACCGGCGGCAGCGAGGATCAACGCAAGCTCTTCTACTCGTCGCTCCACCACCTCTTCGTCATGCCCGGCGTCTACAGCGACACCGACGGCAGCTACACCTACGCCGGCACGACGCAAAAAACCAATGGCTTCCGCTTCCTGACCGACCTCTCCGGCTGGGACATCTACCGTACCGCCACGCCGCTTTACGACCTCATCGCGCCGGATCTCGCGCTGGACATCATCAAGTCCATGCACGCGATGGCCAAAATCACCGGCAATTTTCCCAAGTGGCCGCTCGCCGCCAGCGACGCCGGCTCGATGATTGGCGCCGCCGCCGACGTGATGATCGCCGACGCCTACGTCAAGGGAATCACAGGCTTTGACAGCGCTGACGTCTACAAGCGCCTCCGCGACGCCGCCTTGCTTGCCGACCTGCCCGCCGGCGAAGGCCGCGGCGGACGCGACGATTTTGCCGATTATGCCGCCAACGGCTTTGTCCACGTCGGCCACGGCGCCGCGGTTTCTTTGACGTGTGAGCTGAACCAGGACGATTTTGCGCTGGCCAACCTCGCGACCGCGCTCGGCATGGCCGACGACGCGACCGTGCTGATGGCGCGATCCCATGGTTACCAAAATCTTTTTGACCCAGCGACCGGCTTTTTGCGTGGCCGCGACGACGACGGCAAATTCACCAATCCGAATTTCAAGCCGGAAATCTTCGACAATTCCGCCGAATACGTCGAAGCCGACGCCTACCAGTCGCAATTTTGCGCGCAGTGGGACGCCGACGGCATGGCGCAAATGTGGGGTGGCAGGGACAAGCTCGTCGCGGCACTCAGCGATTTGTTTGATAAATCCAAGGTCGAGCGCGATGCCGCCGTCGCTGCTGCCGTCGCCGATGGCGGCACGAGCGATGGCAACGTGCTGGCGGTCAACTTGCCGCCCAAATACTATTTCGGTGGCAACGAGCCCGATATCCACTATCCGTGGCTGTTTGCGCAGCTGGGCCGGCCGGACCTGACGCAAAAGTGGGTGCCGTGGGCGATGCAGACCTATTTTGCCAATGGCACCGCGGGCTTGCCCGGCAACGACGACGGCGGCACGATGACCGCGTGGTACGTCTGGGGCGCGCTCGGCCTGTATCCGGTGCCGGGCAGCGACCGTTATTTGATTGGCTCACCGCAATTTCCACAGGTCGACATCCAACGCAAAGGCGGCGTCTTCAGCGTCATCGCCAACGGCGTCTCGGCGCAAAACCTCTATGTGCAGGACGCCACGCTCAACGGCAAGCCGCTGAATTCAGCGGTGATTCACCACGCGGACCTGCAGCCGGGCGGCTCGCTGGTGCTGACGATGGGTCCGGCGCCGAGTACTTGGGGAAGAAATTAGCGATTAGGGCTTGTTGTCCGCCGCCGGCAGCGGCAGGTCGCGCCAGACGACAACGCGCACGCGCGCGCCGACCTCGATGGACACCGGCGCGAACGGCGCCACGGGAAGGTCTTCGCCTTCCAGCACCACGACGTCCGGTACCGCGCCATTGCGCCACGCCAGCTTGGTCAGCTCGCCGTGCCAGACGTGCGGCGGGCCCATGCGCCCCAACAGCAGCCCGGGCAGGCTCGCCTGCGTCGCCATCGGCCCCAGCTCGGAAAAGACCGCGTGCACGCCGTGGACAGCCACCCCGTCGACGCCGGGAAACGGCGACACCATGCCAAAAAAGCCCGGCAGCGCGCTCATCACGCCGGCGGTAAAGCCCGGCAGCGTCAGCGGTTCCGGCTCGGCGTCAAATGGCCCGACGATGGCCTCGAACCGCTCCGGCTCAAACGGCTGCACCGCGACCTTGGCCAGCAGCCCGGCCAAGCCCATGTGCGCGCCCAACTTTTGCGCGCGGATGTCGCGGTGCAGGCGCCCCGGCGCACCGAGGCTCGCCGTCAGGCCCCACGCTTCCGGCAGATCGCCGATCTGCGCCCGCAGCACCGGCACGCGGCGGATGCGCCGCACGCCTTTGCCCCACGAGTACAAAATCCGCGTGAGCATCGTCGCCGGGTTTTCCGAGCCCGTCAGCGCCGAGGCGATCGTGTGCAGCCGGCCCACGGGCAACATCAGCAGCGGCGGCAGCGCGTCCAGCTGACCGGCGCGGGCAAACCGCGTCAGCACCTGGCTGACCGTGCCGTCGCCGCCGGCGATGATCAACAACTCCGCCGGATTGGCCGCCAGATCGACGACCATGCGGTCGATCGCGTCCGGATGCTCTGCCACGGTCAGCCGCAGCCGCGCCCCCGCGGCCGCCAAAGCCTCACGCAGATCAACGGCTTGCGCGTTGCCAGCTTGCGGATTTAGGAGTGCTGCGAGCATGTCAACCTTGCACGGCACCAGCCGCGCCGCCGTGTGTCTACGCGCCGGAGCGCCGTGCCGTCAACACCTGCGGCAACAGGCTTGTCACGCGCGCCGGATTCAACAAGCATGCCGGTGCGAGGAAGGACGATGGAC
>CAIPXZ010000039.1 GCA_903869075.1 uncultured Myxococcales bacterium
CGGCGCCCAGAACAGCGCCGGCAATGGCCACGGCCTGAAAGGTCCTGGCATCGCTGGCGTGGCTCAGATAGGTCGTGACGTCATTGCCATCGATGATCGTCATCCCGTGCGCCTGATCGGCTTCGTACGCCGCCTCGACGTAGGCGCCGCCAGCCATCAAGCCGACACCCACCGCGCTGGCCACGAGCACCCAGGAAACGTGCCGCTGCCGCGGCGGCGCGACCGTCGGCGTCGGCTCTACCGGCAGCTGCGCGGCGCGCGCGCGTTCGAGCCGCAGCTGTTCGTCGCGGGCCAGCTGCTCGGCGCGCTCGGCATCGCGTTTGTGCTGCAGTTCCAAGGCGATCCGCGCCGCTTCCTGACGCGCCGCTTCCTGCCTCGCCGCCTCGTCGGCCGCTTGCTGCTTGATCAGCCCTTCCATGCGCGCGATCCGCTCGTCGGCATCGCGCTGGCCGTCCACACCGACGTCCGGCAAATCCCTGTAATGCTTCAGCAAAGCCACGGACTCGCGGTAGTTCAGGCCCTCCTCGTACGCCCGCGCCGCGTTGTACATGAGCGAGGGGCGCTTGGAAATGGCGTACGCTTCCATGAACTTGGCGGACGCCTTGTCAAAAAGGCCGGCCTTGAAGAAGACTTTCGCCTCGGTCGCCGCGGCCTCCGCTTTGCGGTAGTCAGCGCCGTCGCCGGTGTCAGCCGCCCAGAGCGCCGGCGCCCAGAGCACGCAGCACGTCGCCAAAAAAGCCAACAATCGCCGCAATTTTCGCGCACCGCCGCCGGCAAAACGGACAGCAGTGGCGAGGACGAAGTCGACCATGCAGGTACGATACCAACGGCGCGCTGCCGTGCAAAGTGCTGGACCGCCGAAACGCCCCACGGGACCGAACGTTCGATGGGCCCAGACTAGAATTTCTGCGTACAGGCCGCGATGACATCCGTCATTGGTTTGGGGGTCGGCAAGGTAGGTGGCGTGGCGAAATTGCGCTTGCTGAAGTCGAAAAAGTCCAGCAGCGGCCAAGCGTTGGCGTCGCGCGCCGTCATCGCCCCCATGCCAAATTTCGCCTCCAACAGCCGCAGCACCGACGTGTTTTCGGTCGCGATGTGCGACACGTAACCCGGCTTGGACCAAGGCGAAAGGATCATCAACGGCACCCGCACGCCCATCGCGTCAAAATCCGCTTTTGTATCGTTCGCCAACAGCTGCGGCGCCAGGTCGTCGGGCTTGCACGCCGGCGGCGGCACGGCGTGGTCGTAGAAGCCGCCGTGCTCGTCGTAGGTCTGGATGTACACGGAATCTTTCCAGTTTGGGCTCGCCATCAGCGCCGCGATGATCTTCGCCGTCCACTGTTCGCCGGAGTACGGCGTCCCCGGCGGATGCTCGTCAAAACGCCCACCGCCCTGCGTGGTAAACGTCGGCTGGACAAACGACACCGCCGGCAGCGTGCCCGCCGCGGCGTCCTTGAAGAAATCGTCGACGGTCAGCAGCCGCGCGGCGTTGGCATCCTGGCTGATGTAGTCGGGATACAACATGAATTCACTCAGATCGGTCTTGTACACCCGCCAATCCGCGCCGACTTTGTCCAGCTGCGGCAAGATGAGCTGGTCGGGGTGCGAGGACATCAGGTCGGCGGGCGGCAGCTTGTTCGCCGTCAGGCCAAAGCTCGTCGCCGAGGCGAAGTACAGCCGGTTGACCCAGGTCGGGCCCTGCACCGACGCGTGGTGGTTGTCGCTGATGCCAAAAGTCTTGGCGACGCCGTAGTAAAACAGCAAGTCGGTGCCGTCAAAGTAGCCCATCGCGCGGGTGCCGTTGGGGTCGTTGGCGGTGACAAAGCCGTCCATTTTGCCGCCGTCAACCTCCTTGTGCGTCTGCGTCCAGCCGTGGGCGACGTCCGCGATGCACGCGTCGGTTGTGTGGAAGACCGGCACGGCTTTGCCGGACGCGTCCGGGTTGCTGGCGCCGGCGGGAAAGCCGTCGAGGTCCAGGCCAAACTGCTTGCCGGCGCCAAAATAGCTGTCAAAAGACCGGTTTTCCATCATGACGATGACGAAATGCTGGATGGGGATCGCGGCGCCGACCGGCCATTCCTTGCCAATCGTGCGGTCGGCTTTGTCGCCGGCGCCAAAGGCGCAACCGGTGCGCTGGGCGGCGGCGGTGGCTTCGTCGACGCGGTCCTTGCAGGTCGTGCTCGCCGGGTCGCAAAACTGGC
>CAIPXZ010000040.1 GCA_903869075.1 uncultured Myxococcales bacterium
CGTCGATGAAATCCATCGCTGGAAACAGCTTGGCATCGCGCCCAATCGCGTCGTCCGGATGCTTGCGGATAAGCGCCGAGCGAAACCGCAGCGCGGCGAGGCACAGCATGGCGATCGCGTCGACCCACAGCTCGTCGTGGACAGTCGCTTGGACGGAAAAGGCCTGATCCGGATGTTGTTGCGCGGATCGCGCCAATGCCAAAGCCTCGTACGCCGCCTGCCAGCAGTCTGCCGCCGTCGCCAAACCCAGCGACCGCCGGGTGCGGTACGTCTCCAACAGCTGCGTCTGATACGCGCGCCGTTCCAGCACTTTGGTTGGCCGGTCTGGGTCAAACGGCAGGATGCGCTCGTCCCGGCCGAGAGACGCGATCTTATCGTAGTCTGTGGCACCTGGCTTCGGACCAGCCAGCCGGTCGTACATGTACGCCTCGAGCCGCGGTTCCACCTGGAGCAGCGCCGCCACGCGCAGCTGGGTGTTTTCCGGCAAGAGCAGCCTGCGGATCACGTCGCGCAGCTGTTCCGGCGTCCCGACGCTCAGATCCACGACGGCAAGCAGCGCCGCCAGCGCGGTGCGCCTCGCATTCCCGCTGTCGGTCAGCGCCGGCGCCAGCTGGGTCAACTCCGCCTGGACATCGACCCACAGCGGTGACTTGGCCAATTCCCCGCAGAACGCGTCGAAGGCTCTGGCCAGCTTGCGCTCGGTCCAAGCGTCCCGGGCTTTGTCCTTGACGGTGACGGTATCCCACCACGCTGGGAGTTGTTCAGTCGATCCACCTGCCCGATTCTGCGGATCCATTCGATTCCCTTGGAGCTTGGATCGGCCCACGTCGGCCTCGCGGTGGCATACCATCGACCGCGGTTGCTGCAATGTCAACGCCGCGGGTGTGTCAGATCCGGCGCGAAGCGACCGTCCTCCTGAGCGTCGCGGGAACCACTGCCGCGCGGAGGAAGCAGACCATGATGAACCGTACGCAACACGAAGTGACCTTGACTCCACACGCAAGCCGGCGTTCCCAGCAACGCGCGATTCGCCCCGAGGTTGTCGATCAGGTGCTGGAATGGGGGCGCGTCATCCTCCAGCCGCAAGGCCGGACCGCGTATTTCCTCGGCCGCCGCGACGTGGCGCGATTGAAACGTCAAGGCGTGGACGTGTCCGCGGCGGAGTCGGTCGCTGTGGTGACGCGCGACAACGCCGTGCTCACGGTGATTCGCACGACCGACCTGACGCGCCTCCGCACCTACCAAGCCGACCAGGGTCGACAGCGGCGCGCCGCGTAGGCGTCCGTGTCAGTACGGGTACCAACGCGCCAGCCACTCACCGCGCGCCAACGGCGAATGCGCTGGACACGCGCCGAGAACGAGTCCGGCAGGCTGGGGCTCAAGTTCGCGCAGCCTGTCGAGTGCGCGTTGCACCGCGTCACCGTCTTGTCGCGCCGTGGCGCTGTCGAGGTCCGTCAAAGTTAGGAATTTGACAGCGGATTGCCGGCGAGCATCGAACTGCCGCGCCACGCCGACCGTGTGATCCGTCGCCAGTAGTTGGCGCGCGCTGTCGGCTTGATCTGGCGCGCAGCGGATCAGCCACCGCGCGGCCGAATGCCGCACATGGTGGGGGAGCGTCGCGGGTTCATCCAGCAAGGCGTGCAAGATCGGGATCGCCGCGGCGCATTCCTCCCGGACGGCAAGGCCGACGCCCCAAGCCAAGCGCACATACGGGCCTCCGTCCGCACCCAAGCGCGCCGCCACGCGGTCTTTGGCGGCCAGCGCCTCCTGCCACTCCCGGTCGCCTGTCGCGCCCGCCACACGCAGCCAGAGGCACAGCGGATACGACGCATCAGCTGGCATATTCCGGTCCAGCCACGCCCGCGTTGCCTCTGCCGCTAGCGCCAACGCCGCGCCAAAAGCGCCTACCGCTGCATGGAGCCGCGCCGTGGCGCCCAGCGCCTCCAGATGCGGCGGAAACGCTGCCGGCCCGCGCACCGCGAGCGTACGCGCGGCAAAAGCCAACGCCGCGGCCGGCGAGGGTGTCGCGGTGTCCGCCGCTTGCTGCAGCACCTGCGCGACGAGTCGCGTGCGGTAGGGCTCGGGCATCTGCGCGTGCTCCGCGCGCGAGGGAATCCGCAATTCGCCGCGATTGTTCTCGTGGCGCTGCGCGACAGCGCGGACAAACGCGAGGTTGCGCCGATCCGGAGCGCTCAGGTCGCGCCACCTTTCCAAGGCCAACGTCGCCGTCCGGTGAATGGACGTCCAATCCGTCAGCGCATCCCGGGCGCCAAACGCCAACGCGACGAGCTGATCGATCAGCCACGCCCGCTGCGCCGCATCCAGACCGACGGCGACGAACGCCTCCTCCAGGTCATCCCATGTCGCCCGCAACGCCGCCGTTGCCGATGAAACGCCGATGACCTGCAGGTGAGGTCCAGCCATCGATTCTGCCTCGGCTTGCTGTTCGGCAGCCACCAACAGACGGCGAATCCCCGGCGCCTGACGATTCAGCAGCTCGATCTTGGCACCCAGCTGCGCGACGAGCCCGAGCGTGCCGTCTTCCGCAACCGTCGCGCTGCTCGCCAGGTCCGGCGGCACGGGGCGATTGAGCGCGAGACTCGCTTGAGCCAGCAGAAACGGCAGTCCGTACGAAGCGCCGTCGATAGCATCGCCGACGAGGACGCCCGGCAGCGCACACTTGCCGGCCACGCCGTGGCTGACGACCTCGCGGGCGAGCACGGGCCGGGCTTTTGCCGACGCCAGCGGATGCCAGAGCACCGGCAGTGCGCCCAACGCTTCGTTGGCGCGCTGCCAAGCGAGCAGCGCTGCCTGACCGAGGCCCGCCAACCCAGGCTCCTGCCGTGCGTCTGGTTCCAGCAACCACAGCGTCGCGGCGGTGTCTGACACACCCAGCAGGGCGACCTGCCCGGGCTGCAACACCGGCTGGGGGCGCTGGTCACGCGGCGATTCTGCCGACCAGCACCACGGCGCGTACCCGTACCGGCGCCGCCACTGCCCGCGTTGAAACGGTGCCAAGTCCGCCCAGTCCGTCATGCGGCGTGCTCCGTGAAGGCGCCGTCCTGCCGCCCGAACCACAGCTCTTGCGTCGGCCGCACCCACCAAGCATCTGGCGCAACGAGCGCAGCGCGGCGCAGCTGTTCGTTGTGCGTGTGCGTCCATGGCGAAAGCGCGGCAATGGCGACCTCGCCAAGCGCGTCAAGCACTGCCAATGCCGCGTGCAAATCGGGCGTCGGTGCCACACAGGCCAACAACCCCACCGCGCTTTCCAGGCTGTCCCGCCCGATCAGCAGGCTGTCCATGGACCTCGACCACTGCGGATCGTCGATTTCGGGTTCCTTCAGTTGCGTCCGCAGCGCGAGGCAGAGCGCATGGGCTCGCTCGGTCGCGAGCCGGTTCAGGACGTGCCAGTCGGCGTCAGCCACCGCGTGCACCCACGCGACCTGCGGTGGCGCGCCGGCGAGGATGGCCGCAGCGAGCGCCGCGAAAGTATCCGGTTGCGGCGTGTGCGCCAGACGCAACGGTGCCCCGATCGCCGCCAGGTAATCGATGAGGTCGGTTGTCTGCAGTAGGCTGCGTGTCGCTTCTGACAGCCAGGGATCGGCCGTTGCCAGCGCCCAGCCCATCGCCGGCGCCGGCGGCAGGGCAATCGCGACCCCGCCAGGCAGCGCGCCCAGCACCCGCGCGTCTGCCGACAGGTCGGGCTGAACGTCGATCACCAGCACATTCCCCGCTCGCGTGGGCGTTTCCAGCACCACACGTCCCGGCACCGAGGCATCCACAAGCACGGAACCGTCCGCCAGTGCCATGCACAACAGCTTGCCGGCACGCATCGCGCGCAGGTGAATCGGCCCGCGCTGGCGATCTGCCCAGACATGCAGCACGTGCGGGCTGCCGCGCTCGCGGGCGAAGTGCCAGCCATGCACGCTGGTTTCCGGTGTGCCCAACGCGCGGAAATCCGCCCGATCGTCTGCGGCAACGGCTTCGAGCGTCGACAGTTGCGCACGCAGCGCCGCCGCCTGTGCATCGACAGGCGTGGTTGCGTGCCCCGCTTGGAGCGGTGGGGGCGACGCTTGCGCCAACCACAGCCCAACAAGCCGTGTGAAAATAGCGGAATAGGTCGCGCCCATCGCTACGTCGTCGACCGGCAAGGGCAGCGGATCGCTGGCGATCAACCGCGACGGCGGCAGACCGTCGAGGCTGGCGGGATCAAACGCGCTGGGCATGGGGTGCTCCGGTCTTGGCTGGGGGCTGGCCGCTCACGCGAGGTTCCACTCCCAGCGGACGCCGCCGCTTGAGACACGCCATCAGTTCAACCAGTTGCGCGTATTCGTCCGCATGCAACAGCGGCACGCCGGGCGTCAGTTCCCGGCCGAGCATCCAGCGCGCCTTCTCGAGGATCCTCAGCTTCACGCGCTCATGCTGCTTGTACAAGCGGTCGCGGGCGGTCTTGAACCCAGCGTCGTCCGGCGAACAGCCGACCGCGTGGGCCACGTCAAACCCTGGCTCGAACTTGAGCGCGCGCATTTGCTGCAGCGCGATCCGCTGCTGTTCGACGGTCGCACCATGGCCGTCAGCGTCGCGGGCAATGCGACTCAAAATCCCTTTGTCAGTCAGGATTTGGAGCGCTGCGTCCACTTCGTGCGGTTCCAGTTCGCTCGGCGGTTGCGGCGGCGCCGGACGCGGCATCAGCGCTGCAAGCTCCACGAGCAGGTCGCGAACCAGCTTCAGTTCGGCGCCCTGCAGCGTGCGGTGGTTGGCGATGCGCAGCGCGTCGAGCGCCTCGTGATGCGCCACCTGGAGCGCCACTTCACGCGCGCGGTAGCCCGGATCCTTCGGCTTGCACCCGATCAGCGTCTGCATGTGGCACTCCGGATCCTCGCGCACGCGGAGCGCTCGTCGCAGCGGCTCCAGCACCTCCGCCACGGGCAGCCGCCTGATTTGCGCGGCCAAGGCGACAAGTTCGTGTGCCTCCACGGCCTGAACCGCGCGCGCCACCTTCTCTGCGGACAGCGGCCCCGCGCGGCAGGTCGCATCGACGCCGCCTTGTTGCTCGCGCAAATCGAAGAAATGATTGCGGGCGATCCGTTGCAAGTACCCGAGGTTGCGCGTCTCCGCACCAGCCGCATCCGGCGGCAGCGGAAAGACGCCTATCCGGCCAGTTGCCATCACGGCTTTTCGCGCAGTCCCGGCGGCGACGTCTTCCAGGCACAGCGACTTGCACCGGTCCCACACCTGCAGCGTCGCGGCGCGCCGCGCGTGACGCCCGAGGACGTCCAGCGCCGCCTGCAAAATCGCCGGTTCAGACGGATTCTGGGTCTGCCACGTCCGCAGCGCCCAAAGGGCGTCGGAGAGGTCGGCCGCCAGCTGGGACACTTCCGATGGTTGCCCCTGGGTCATCGCCGTCGTCTCCGTCCGATGGGCGGCTGCTGTGAGGTGCCGCTCGCAGCCGTGAAGCTACACCTGCATCCCACAGACCGGCAAGCGCGCCGCGCCGCGCTCCGGCTACAGGCCCCAATCGGACAGCTTGCGTTCGGCTTGCGCGCGGACCTCGGCGTCGATGCAAAATGCCACCGCCGCCATTGCCGCGGCCAACACAGCAGCGTCATCCGAGTAACCGACCAGCGGCAGCACGTCCGGCACGGCATCGATGGGCGAGATGAAATAGCCCAGCGCCCCGACGATTGTCGCTTTCGCCCAGACCGGCGTGTGCGGCCGGTGCAGCGCGTAGCCAAGGCACAGCGCCGGATACAACACGCCGCGCCCGGCGATGCGGACGACGCCCCGGCATTTGCCCCAGAAATCATTGTCATTATAAGCGTTTGCGTATGCGTTTGTGTTCACTTTGGTCTCTCCAGATTGTTGACTTGTACCACCCTGCCAGGCTGTGGTGACGCGCGCGCCCAGTGCGCACGACGTTCCGCGCCTGCCGTTGACACCCTAATCGGCGAGGAAACCGCCCAGAACGCCGCCGAGGAGGCCGCCGACCAGCGTGCCCGCACCCGGCAGGATCAGCGACCCCAATTCGGCGCCGATGACGCTGCCCGCGAGCGCGCCGCCCGTTTTGCGACTCTCAGAGACGTATTCCCGCTTGCTCAGGTTGCCGTTCGCGTAGCGCACCGTGTTGTAACCCTGACGGGCTGCGGCGCTCGCCAGATTGCCTCGCGCACCTTTGATCAGACTCGACACGAATTCCTCCTTGTGACGACTTCAGGGTGTCCGCCACCCTCTGCCCAACAAGACGGTCCGCCAGCGGGTTATCTGACAGGTAACGTTCAGCGTCGGTGGCGATGCGTGAAGACTGGCCGCGGCGCACGCGGGGACACCCCGGATCCTCCGCACGGCAGCCAGTCGGCCTGGGTAGATGACTCGTAGTGTTCGATGGTTACGCGAGATTCCGTGCCAGCCGCGCCGCGCTCTCAGCTCGTGGCGATCGTCCCTGTCGAGGCGAGCGGCGATCCGCCGTGCTCGCGCCACGCCTGCCGCATCGCCGGCCGTGCCGCGCGGTGTACAAGGTCCGCGAACTGTGCACAATGGCGGGCCTTGGCCGCCCCGGTTCCGTGCCCCTGCGACGCCGTTTGGCTGGGCAAGGCGGGGCGCGGCGGCGCTGACGGAGGCGGTCGATGGCGTTGCACCGGCATCTGGTCAAGCTGTGCGCGGCCGCGGTGTTCCTCGCGGCCGTCGCCGGGCTGCCGTTCAGCCTGGAGCAGTCGGTGCACGCGCCGCTGGCGGTGTGGCTGGCGGTGGTCGCGGTGCTGGTCGCGGTGCTCCTCGGACTGGCGCGGTGGCTGCTGGCGCGGCGGCCGTGGACGCCGCCCGGGACCGATGGTCAGTGGCTGCTCGCGCTCTGTGCGGTGGCGCTGCTGCCACGCATCCTGTGGGTGCTCGTCGCGGACACGGTGCCGATTTCGGACTTCGCCGATTACCGCAACCTCGCCCAGACGCTGTGCCACGCGCACCGGTTTGGCGTGGACCAGGCATCGGCGTTTCGCCCGGTGGGCTGGCCGTTTGCGCTCAGCGTGCTGGACTGCGCTGGTCTGGACCTTCCGCGCTGGGGCGGCCTGCTCAACACCGTGCTGCAGGCCGCGACGGTGCCGGCGATCTTCTTGTGGGCGCGCGACCTCGCCGGGCGGCGCGCGGCGTTGGCGGCGTCGCTGCTGTTCGCGCTCTGGCCGGCGCAGATCGTCGGCTGTTCGCTGCTGGCGACCGAGCCGCTGTTCACCGTGCTGTTGACCTGGGTGCTCTACCTCGCCAGCCGGCTGCCGGCGGCCCGGCGGCCCTGGCTGCTGGCAGTCGCGCTGGGCGTGCTCGTGGCCGGCGCTGTGTACGTCCGCGCGACGGCGCTGCCGCTGCCGATCGCCCTGGCGGCCGTGGCGGTGCTGGGTCGCCGGTGGCCGTGGCGGCTGCTCGCCCAGCATGCGCTGATTCTAGTGGTCGCGCTGCTGTGCCTGCTGCCATGGGGACTGCGCAACCAGCGGGAAATGGGTCGGTTTTCGTTGACGACGAGCAACGAGGGCGCGACGCTCATCCTCGGCAACAGCGATCATGCCGACGGCCGGTACATCGACGCGGAACTGCGGCCGTTCGTGCCCGACGTGCCCGGGGAGATGGCGCAGGACGCCGCGGCGCGCGCGGTGGCGCATGCGTGGATCGCCCAGCATCCGCTGCGTTTTCTCGCGCTGATTCCGCGCAAATGGCTGGCGCTTTGGGGCCCTGAATTCAGTGAGGCCGGCTGGGCGATGTGCGGGCCGCGCTGGGAAGCGCTCCGTGAGACCGCGATGGGCGTTTCCGAGGCGTACCTGCTGCTGGCGCTGGCGCTGGCGGCGTTGGCGGCGCGGCGGCTGCCGTTGCAGCGCGTCACGGACCCGGCGTGCGCCTTGCTGCTGCTGTTCTTCGCCGTGCACGTGCTGTTTCACGGCCAGGATCGGTTCCACGCGCCGATGGTGCCGGTCCTGTGCCTGCTGGCGGGCGCGGGATTCGCCGCGCGCGACGCCCCGGGGCTACGGCTTCACACACCGCGCGTAGTACAGTGACGACCCGTTGCCTGCGGATCCCAGGCCAGTCCCGAAGTTGATCGAATACGAGTAGGTCTGCTGGATCGTGTTGGACCAGTAATTGAAGTTGCCGTCCAGGAAGGCTGAGCCGAGCGCGGGAGTCGAGCTCAGGGTGCGGTCGACGAGGCCGCCCAGCTCGCGGATGTTCGGCAGGCGCCAAGGCGCAGCGCAGTTCGCCATAGCCGCTGCCTGAGTGGAGCCCGTCGGCGCGTACCAGTCCTTGGCCCAAAACAGGTTCGTCGCGCCGTCCTTGAAGTTGGTGGGCGAGCCGACTCCGGCCGAAAAGCGGGTGCCGAACGTCGAGCTTTGCAGACCACCGCGCACGCAACGGGAGCGCAAGACGGAGGCAGGCGCGGTGAAGCTCGCGACGCCGGTGGCGAAGCTGACAAACCAGTAGTTCGCACTGTTTTGCGCGTTGATGCGATTGCTCCAGTAGCTCGCGTTGCCGGTGCCTGGAAAGAGGACCGTGTTGATGGTCGGCGCCGTCGTCGCGGTGTAGTCGACGATGCTGTCCAACTCGGCGACCGTCGGCAGGCGCCAGTCGGCCTTGCCAGCCAGGATTAGCGTGTCGCATTTGGTCTGGGAGGTTGTCCAGCTCGCTGTCGCGCCGGAGTCGGTGGCTTGCCATGTCAGCAGCGTTGCGCTGTCGCTCACTGTGCCGTCGCCGTTGGCCGTCAACGTCGTTGGCTTGAGCGGCACGTTGCCCCACGCCGGAAGGTCGAAGACGCACTGAAACTTCTGCGTGCCGCTGTCGTCCAGGCTCACACTCACAGCGCCGCCCAGCCCGCAATTGCACGTGCCCGAGCTGCACAAGCCTGCGCCGCCGCACGCCGTATTGTCGGTCAGGCTGGTGTGCGTGCAGGACCACGACGGGATGTCAAACTTGTCCGCGGTGCACGGGTTGGCGTCGTCGCAGCCGTGGACGCAACGCAGGAAGTTGCCTGTGCCGTTGGCCTGCGAGACGATCGCGCCGTAGTTGGTGAAGTCGACGGCCCAAGTGTAGCCCACGTTCAAGGCTGACGGTGTGGCGCTCCAGAAAATCGCGGACTTGGGTGTGGTGCCAAATGCCGTGACGTCCATGGAATGGTTGGCGTAGTCGGCGCGGTCGGTAATCGACTCCAATTCGCGGATGGTCGGGACCCTGCCGGTGCCGCCGCCGATGCCCAGGGTGCTGCAGAAGCCCGCGGCGTTGGGGCTGGTGTAGGTCGTGGGCGACGCGGTGCGCTGCCACACCAAATCCGTAGCGGCATCATGGACTTGCGATGTGTCGCTGCTGACGGTGAAACGCGTCGCGGGTGGGGCAAAGCCGGTCTGGCCGCGCACACAGCGGACGCCATACGGATTCACGACGCCTGCCATGTACGTCGCGCCGTCGCCGAAGTTGACGCCCCACGCGTTCCAGCCGCCGCTCGCCGACCACATGATCGTGCTGGGCGTGCCGCTGAAAAACGCGGGGTTGATGGTCGGCGCCGACGAAACGACAAAATCCTGAATGGTTTCCTGTTCCGCCAGCGTCGGCATGCGCCAGTCGGTGAAGCCGCCGATGGTTGACGTGTCGCAGGCGGCGGGCGCGTTCGGCCACGTGTATGTGCCGGAAAGCGGATTCTGCATCCACTGCAAGCCGGTGAAATTGTCCGTGACGACGCCGCTCGCGACCGTGAAGGACGCCGGGTTGTGCGGGCGGATGCCCCAGACCGGATAGTCAAACGCGCAGACCATCTTTTTGGCACCATTGTCGTCGACGGCGATCGGCACGGTATTGTAGCCGCACGCTTGGCAACTGCCGCTGACGCAGACGTTGGCCGATCCGCACTGAATCCCGTTGGTGACGTTGGTGTTGGTGCATGTGCCGGTGCCGGCGGAGCAGGTGTCGGTCGTGCATGGATTGCCGTCGTCGCAGTGCGCGGTGTGCAGGCACGTGCCGTCGACCGCATTGCACGCGTCGTTGGTGCAGACGTTACTGTCGTCGCAGTTGACCTGCGTGCCGGCGCAACTGCCGCCAGCGCAGGCGTCGTTCACGGTGCAGGCGTTGCCGTCCGTGCAGATGTTGTTGCAGAAGCCGTTGATGCACGAGCCGCTGGTGCCGCAGGTCGTGGAGCCGGCCGTGCATGCGATGGCGCCCTGGATGCCGAAGTTGGCGCTGCAGTTGTAGCCGTCGCAGAAGTCCCACATGCTGCAGGGGTTGCCGTCGTCGCAGTACATGTAGCAGTGGCCGGCCGAGCAAAATGCGTTGGCGACGCCGCAATCGGCGGCGCTCGTGCAAACGATGGTGCTCAGGGGCAAATAGCTGCAACCCGCGGTCTTGTCGCAGGAATCAATCGTGCACGTGTTGCTGTCGGTGCAGGTGAACGGCGTGCCGATGCAGTTGCCCGTGGTTCCGCAAACGTCGTTGGTGCACTGGTTGCCGTCGTCGCACCAGTTTCCGGCGGTGGCGTAGGTGTGACTGCACACCGCGGCGTTGTTGACCACCGAACAGGCGTCGTTGGTGCACCAGTTGCCGTCGTCGCACGTATTGGAGCCCCAGCAAGTGCCGCCCTCGCTGCACATGTCGTTGGTCGTGCAGACGTTGTTGTCGTCGCATTTGATGTTCCACTGGCCCGGGTGCGAGCAGCCGCCGGTGTAGCCGACCCCGCCCACGTAGCAGGTGTCTCGGGTGCAGATGTTGCCATCGTCGCAGGTTGCGGCGGATCCGGTGAGCGAACACACGCTGTTTGCGCACGTGCCGTTCTGGTTGAACGCGACGACGCCGACGAGTGTGCAGGTGTTGCACGCGGTGCCATCGCCGGCGTTGCTGTACACGCAGGTCGGTGCCTTGGGCTGGCTGTTGTCGCACGTGTCGGTGGTGCAGGTGTTTTGATCGTCGCAGCCGTTCTGGTAGCCGGGCTGGCACTGCGTCACGGTGGTCAGGAGGTTGCCATTGGCGTCGTAGACCGGTGTGCAATAGTCGCCGCCCGTGCACGGATTGCCGTCGTTGCAGGGCTGCCAGTAGGCGGAGGCGACGTCGTTCACGCATGCGCCGACCTTGCCGTCGCAGGAATCGACGGTGCAAGCGTTGCCGTCATCGCAGTTGAACGCGGGCTTGTACACACAGCCCGTCTGTCCGTCGCAGGAGTCCGTCGTGCACGCGTTCTTGTCGTCGCACACCACCGCGGCGCCAACGCACGCGCCGCCGCTGCACGTGTCGCCGGTCGTGCAGATCTTGCCGTCGTCACACGGCAGCGTTGTGTTGGTGAATACGCAGGCGCCGATGACGGAGCTGCAGCTGTCGCTCGTGCACGGGTTCGAGTCGTTGCACGGCATCTGGTTGCCCGGCTGGCACGCCTTGTTGGCGCAGACATCGGTGACGGTGCACGGGTCGCCGTCGGTGCACGGCTTGGCGTTGGCGACGTTGGTGCAGCCGGTCGCGGGCACGCAGTCGTCGTCGGTGCAGACATTGCCGTCGTTGCAGTTCACGCCGTTGCCGACGCAGGCGCCGGCGATGCACTTGTCGTTGGTCGTGCACAAGCTGTTGTCATCGCAGCTGTTTGTGTTGTTGATGAACGCGCATGCGCCGCTGACCTGATTGCACGAGTCGGTTGTGCACACGTTGCCGTCATTGCACGGCACGGGCGCGCCGGCGGTGCACTGGGCGTTGCTGCAGACGTCGCCGGTGGTGCAGGCGTTGCCGTCGCTGCACGGGCTGGTGTTGGCGGTGTGGGTGCAGCCGCCGACGGGGTCGCACGCGTCGGTCGTGCACGGGTTGGCGTCGTCGCAGCCCAAGGAGCCCGCGGCGGTGCAGGTGCCGGTTTTGCAGGCGTCGTTGGGCGTGCAGACGGAGTTGTCGGCGTTGCACGTTTGGTTCTCGTTTTGCGCCACCAGCGCGCACGCGCCGGTCAGCGGATTGCAGGTGTTCTTGGCGCAGAAGGAATCGCTCGCCGTGCTGCAGGTGATGATTGTCGACGGCTTGACCTTGCAGTTGTACGGCGACACAGACAGGTCGCAAAACAGCGTGCCGTTGCAGAGGTTGCCGTCTTCCTGGCCAACGCACTGGCTGTCGTTGGTGCAGCCGCAGCCGTTCACGCCCGAGGTGCAGACGCCCGCGGCGCAGACATCGCCCGTCGTGCAGTTGTTGCCGTCATCGCAGGCGCCGCTGACCGCCGCGTGGGTGCAGCCGACAGCCGGTGAACACGCGTCGCTCGTGCAGACGTTGTTGTCGTTGCAGTACGTCGTCGGCGTCACCGTGGTGCCGAGGCAGACGCCGCCGCCGCAGGTGTCGTTGATCGTGCAGGCGTTGCCGTCATCGCAGCCGATGGTGTTGGCGGCGTAGACGCAGCCGCTGGCGGGGTTGCAGCTGTCGCTTGTGCAGACAAGGCCGTCGTTACACGTCACCGCGCTGCCGACGCACGAGCCGTTGGCGTCGCACGTGTCGCTGCTGCTGCAGGCGTTGCCGTCGCTGCAGCTGGCGGCAAACTGGATGGCGTACAGGCAGTTGCCGGTGCTGGCGTTGCAGGAATCAACGGTGCAGGCATTGCCGTCGTCGCAGACCGTCTTGGCGCCGGGCACGCAGCTGCCGCCGCTGCAGACGTCGCCGACGGTGCAGGCGTTGCCGTCGTTGCAGGCGTTGCTGTTGTTGCTGTGCTGGCAGCCCAGGACCTTGTCGCAGTTGTCGGTCGTGCACGGCTGGCCGTCGTCGCAGTCGATCGCCGCGCCGGGCGAGCAGTCGCCGGCCTTGCAGACGTCCTTGTCGGTGCACACGGAGCCGTCCGCGTCGCAAGCGCCGCCCTCGGATTGCGCCACATAGCTGCAGATGCCATTGATCTTGTTGCATGTATTCTTGGCGCAGGTCGAGTCGCCGCTGCTTTCGCACACGACGATCGTCTTGGCCGAGACGACGCACTTGTACGGCGCGGCGGTCAAGTCGCAGATCAGCGTGCCGTTGCAGGGGTTGCCGTCCTCTTTGACGGCGCAATCGCTGTCCTTTTTGCACTCGCAGGCGCTGACGCCGGACGTGCACTTGCCAGCGTCGCAGATGTCGCCAATCGTGCACGGCAAGCCGTCGTCGCATGCCGCGGTGTTGGGCGTGTGCGCGCAGCCGGTGAGCGGGTCGCACGAGTCATCGGTGCACGGGTTGCCCTTGTCGTCGCAAAAAGCCGTCGCGGCGACGGCCAAGCCGATGCAGGTGCCGCCCTGGCATGTGTCGCCGGGCGTGCACTTGTTGCCGTCGTCGCACGGCACGTAGTTGTTGACATGGATGCAGCCGTTGGCCGGATCGCAGGCGTCGTCCGTGCACGGGTTGCCGTCGCTGCAGGTGTTCTTGGTGCCGGGCACGCAGCCGCCGCCGCCACAGGCGTCGCCGAGCGTGCAGACGTCGCCGTCGTCGCAGGTGATGGCGTTGGCCAGGAAGACGCAGCCTTGCGCCGGGTCGCAGCTGTCGTCGGTGCAGGCGTTGTCGTCGTTGCAGACAGTGACGTCCAACGCGGCGCAGACCGTCGCCGTGCAGCTGTCGCCCAACGTGCAGGCGTTGCCGTCGGAGCACGTCGCGTCAGTGGCGAGGTGCACGCACGCGTTCGTCGCGTCGCAGGTGTCCGCCGTGCAGGCGTTGCCGTCCTCGCAGCCGGCGCCTTTGACGTGGTAGCAGCCGGTCGTCGGGTCGCATTTGTCGGCGGAGCACGCATCGCCGTCGTCGCAGTTCAGCGCCGCTTGGCCGACGCACTTGCCCGCCGCGCAGGCGTCGCCCAGGGTGCAGACGTTGGCGTCATCGCAGCTGCCGGACTTGGCGACCTGCGCACACGCGCCCTGCACGCACGCCGCCGCCTGGCATGGTCCCAGCTGCGTCGCGGTCCACTTGCTGCCGCAGTCGGTCGCGGTCACGCATTCCGGTGGCGGCACATCGGGGCCAGTATCCGCGTCGGCAACGTCCACAGCGTCGGTTCCAACGGCGTCCGTCCCGCCGTCCGCATCGCCCGCGGCATCGGTCGCAGCGTCCGCCACGTCGGCATCCGCCACGTCGGCATCCGCCACGTCGGCATCTGCCGCCGCATCGGCGTCCGGCGTGTCGGCGGCATCGATCGCGTCGGTCTTGTCGCCTGTGTCGCCGGCGAGCGTGTCATTGCCTTGGTTGTCCAACCCCAGCACGTCGTCGGTGCCGTCGGCATCGTCGAGCGCCTGCGCGTCCTCGCGTTCCGACTGCGTCTGGTACTTGAAGCTGTCCAGCGCCGGAACGCCGACGCAGCCCGCGGCCACGAACGCCAGCAGCACCGGCACCAGCCGCGCCAAGCTCGCGCGCACACTCATCTTTCTGGCCTGGCGCATGCTGTGCCTCTTAGAATCGCACCGCAAGACCAACGCCGGTCAGGCTTGGTCCCGGGACGACAGCAACGGATTTGGGGGGCGTCGTCAACAGCCACCACGTGCCCACGCCGGCGGCGACGGCGCCAACGCCCGTCATCGCCCACGCTGTGCCGACACGCGCGTTGATCGAGGACGCCTGACTCTGCGCCTCAGCGGCCGAGAGCTGGGTGATTTGGCCGCTGACGTCTTTTTGCACCGCCTGATTATAGCTGGAGATCTCCGGCGTCGTCGCCGCGTAGAGCGCCAAGCCGGCCACCGCCAGCACGGTGCCGCCCGCGACCATCGCCCAACCTGGCCAGCGGGGCTTGCCCAGATCCGCTGGCGCCTCCACCGTCACGCCGGCGCCAATCCGGCTCGGCGGCGGTGTCACGGGCGTCACCGGCGTGACCGGCACCACTTTGACCAACGGCACTGGCACCGGCTCCGGCTTCGGCTCGGGCTTGGGCTCCGGCTTCGGTTCGGCCTCCACCTGGGTCTTGCGCGTCATCGACTCCAGCCGCGCCTGCGCCTGGTTGCGGTCGGGCGCGTCCGCCGGCGCTTTGCCCAGGTACTCCCGCAGCAGCCGCTCCGCCGCCGCCGGGTCGTGCGCCGCCTGCTCCGCCACCGCGGCTTTGAACAGCAGCACGAACTGGTCCGGCGCCAGCTTGAAGGCGTCCAGGTACAGCCCGGCGGCGACCTTCGGGTCGTCATGCAGCGTGCGCTCCGCCTCCGCCACGCGCGATTGCACTTTGGCGCGCTCCAGCTCGGTCAGATATTCCCGCGCGCGCTTTTGCCGTTCCGGGTCCGCGCCTTCGGTGGCGAGGAATTGCTGGTACAGCTCGACGGCCTTGTCATTGAGCGCGCCCAACTGCGCGGAGCGCGCGGCGCCAAACAGGAAATCCGGTTTGGGGTCCGTGCGCCAAGCCGCCAGATAGAATTCCGAGGCGCGGGCAAAATCGCCGGTTTCGAAGGATTTGCTGGCTTGCTGCGCCAAGGTCACGGCCATGCGCGCCTTGTCGGCGGCGTGGGCGGCTGGCAGCAGGCCCAGCAGGAGCGTGAAGACCGCCAGCTGGCGACCGAACTTGCGCAGAACGCGTGAGGCAAAGGCCGTCGCGCGCGGTGTCATCCTGGTAGTCACGAGGCCAACTCCACCAGCGATACGGCGCCGTCGGCCCAAGTCAGGGCGGCACCAGTTCGCACCGCATGGTCGCGGTAACTGCGCCGCCAGTCAAGCGTTCACAATTTTCCACGGGACTGGCGCGGCGGGGCGGGCTACTGCGGCAACAGCTTCTCGATCTCGGCGGTCACTTGCGGGTCCAGCGGCTTGACCAGCGGCTCAAAACGCGCCACCACGTGACCCTGCGGATCGACCAGGAACTTGGTGAAATTCCATTTGATCTCGCCGCGCAGCGACGGCTCGATCTCCTCGGTCAGCGTCCGATAGAGCGGGCTCTTGTCGCCCAGCGCCCGGACTTTTTCAAACAGCGGAAAGCTCACCTGGTATTTGCTGGAGCAAAACGCCTTGATCTCCGCGGCGCTGCCGGGCTCCTGGCCACGAAAATCGTTGCAAGGAAAGCCGAGGACGGTGAAACCGCGGCCGGCGTATTTCTTTTGCAGCGCCTCGAGATCCTCGTATTGCGGCGTCAGTCCGCACTGGCTGGCGGTGTTGACGATGAGCAGCACCTGACCGCGGTAGCGCGCGAGCGAAACCTCTTCGCCGTCGATGGTTTTGACGGTGTGGTCGATCACTTTGTCTCCGGCAGGGGTGGCGGCGGGCACGGGGGCGACGCTGGCGGTGCGCGCGGGCGCAATGTGCACGTCACTCCACGAGCACGCCGTCAGCGCGGTGGCGAGGCTGAAACAGGCAAAAAACAGGCGCATGGTGACTCAGCGGCGCGACGGGCGCCGAGCCGCGATGCTGGCGAATTCGCCGCCATGCGGCCAGCGGCCGTCGCGCAAAGCTAGATGTTCGCAGGGGAATCGGCGGCGGTCACTGGATGCGCACCGGCAGGATCACCATCGTGAACCCGTCCCACTGCAGGCGTTTTTGCAGCGCAAACGCCGTCTGGTTGTGCAGCACGCCGTGCCACCATTGCTCGCGGCCGAACATCAGCTGACCGGCAAAAAACGTCACGTCGTGCGTCTCGTCGGCGGCGCGCAGGCACAGCTGCTCCAGCTCCGCCACAACGTCCGTGCCGATCGCCGACATGCCTTTGGAGCGCAAGCCCAGCGCCTGGCCCAACGCCACGTAGCGCGCCAGCGTGTGGTCCACGCCTTCGCGCACGAGCGCCAACTCGTGCTCGTCCTTCAGCGCCGCCGAATCCACGCCGCCGACCGCGATGAACACCGCGTTTTTGTAGTGGTTCGGAAACGCGTGCAGCGCCGCCGTCAGCGTCTCGTGGCCAATGCCGTTGTAGCCACCGACAAGCAGCACCGCCGTCGGCGCCACCGGCAGCAGCGGCTTGGGCTCCTCACCCAGCGGCTCCACCTGCGGCACATGGCTGTCCAGCTCCGCCAGCTGCCCGGCGACGTGGTGGTAATGGCGGCGAATCGCCACGAACAGGCCGACCAAGCCCATCGTCACCAGCAGCGTCACCCAGCCGCCTTCCAGAAACTTCTCGCTCGCCGTCACGCACAGGATCGCCGCGCACAGCGTAAAGCCGATGATAAACAGCAATGTATCGCCAATGTGCCGCTGCTGGATCGAGTGCTTGAGCATGCCCAGCATCGACAGCGAAAACGTCAGGAACACGTTGATCGAGTACATGACCACGAGCGCGCCGATGTCGCCCTTGGTGTACAGCAGCGCCGCCAGCGAGGCGACACCGATGAGCGCGATGCCATTTTGCGTCGTCAGCCGCTCCGACAGCGCGGCAAAACGCCGCGGCGCCCAGCCGTCCAGCGCCATGTTGGCGAGGACGCGCGGACCGTCGAGGAAGCCCGCCTGCGCGCCGACGACCAGCAGCGCGCCTTCGGACACAAGCGTGATGATCGAAAACGCCTTGCCGCCCGGCCAGTGCGCCGTCACTTTTTCTGCCAGCACCGCGTTGAGCGTCTGGCCTTCGACCGGATGCACGCCCGCCAGCAGATACGCCACGAGCAAGCCCGCCGCCGTCGCCGCCAGCGACAGCGCCATGTACGCCATCGTCCGCCGCGCGGTCTTGGCGCGCGGTTCACGCAGGATCGGCAGGCCGTTGGAGACCGCCTCGATGCCGGTGTAGGTACCGCCGCCCAGCGACCAGGCGCGGGCGAACAGCAGCAGCACGCCCATGATGCCCAGCGAGCTCTTGCTGTGCTCCCAGCCTTCGGTGACCTGCTGCGTGAGCGGCAAGCCCTGATTGTGGAAGAACAAACCGGTGGTAATCAGGATGATGTGGCTCAGCAGGAACAGCAGGAACACTGGCACCAGCGGCAGGATCGCCTCGCGCACGCCGCGCAGGTTGAGCACGGTCATGCCGATGAGGATCGCGATTTCACAGAGCAATTTTACGCTTTGCCACGACGGCGGCAGAAAGCTGAACAGCGCGTCGCCCGCCGCGGCGATCGACACCGTCACCGTCAGCACGTAGTCCACAAGCAGCGCCGAGCCGGAGACCAAGCCCGGTGTGGGCCCGAGCAGCTTGGTGGCGACGACGTAGCCGCCGCCGCCGTTAGGAAACGCAGCGATAATGCGGGTATAGGCGATGGAGATGATGAAGACCGTGAGCGCCGTCATCGCCGCCATGGCCACGGCGAGCCAGGTGTGCTCCTTGAGCGCGGCGAAGGCTTCCGGCGGACCGTACGCCGACGACGACAAGCCGTCCGCGCCGAGGCCGACCCACGCCAGGAACGGAATCAGCGAGAGTTGGTGAAAGATCGAGCGGTCGGCGAGATCGCGCGGCTTGCCAAGCAGCCAGCGGCGCAGGCGCGCAAGTCCGGAATTATCCGGCGGAACCTCAGTCATCGTAGCCCCACGTTCGGCACATGCCAAACACACACATGGAGTAGCTGGGCCGGCCCACTTGGTCGGTGGCGAACTCCTCGACGCCTACGGGGTTAGCTGACGGGCTCGGACCGAGAAGTGTCCGTCCGGCGCAGGGTAGTCGGGCGCCGGATTAGCCCCAAAATTTGGGTCCCCCGTTCCCGCACACGGCGGGACTCGGCCGGCGCATTTTGCGCCCGGTGGCGGCGGCGTCAAGGGGGCATCAAGCTGGCGGCGCAAGTGCGCGTAATCCGTGAAATTGGCTGCTGACGCGGCATCAAAATGGCGCTGAGATCACGCCAAAGGGCACAAAGCCCTTGGGCACGCAAAGCTTGACCGGCGAGCCGACGTAGCTCGTGCACGGGCTGTCCGTGGGGCACGGCGCAAAGCCGACGCCGCACTGTTGGACGCACTGCGGCAGCGGGCTGCCCTTGATGCACAGCGTGTCCGGGGCGCAGCTGAGCGGCTCCTGAAGGCACTCGGCGCCGACGGGCAAGTTCCCGGTCTGAAAGCAGAAAGCGTCGCCGCCGCCCAAGTATTCGCACTTTTCCCCCGCGGCGCAGACGTTGGCGAAGCCGCTGCAGCCTTGGGCGCAAAAAGCGCCGGGGTTGGAGGCGGAATCGCCCAAGCAAATCAAGCCCTTGGCGCACGCCCATGGCTGCTGGTAGCACAGGCCGTTTTTCTGGATCCCGCCGTCCGGCAAGCAGAAGCCGCCCCAGTTGCCCTTGGCGCACCAGAGCTTGTTGCCGCTGACGTCGCTGCCGGGGCAGTCGCTGTCGTCGGTGCACTCCTTGGCGCAAAATGGTGCCGGGCCTTCCTGGCCGACGCACACCGCGCCGGCGCTGCACGGCGCTGCGAGGCTGCAACTCGCGCCTTGGCCGCCGGGTCCGACGGGCTGGCACCAGTGGCCGGATTGGCCAAAGTCGTCGCAAGTGAAGCCGGTGGGACACGGCGTGCTGTCGCAATTCTCCAGACACGACGCGTCTTTTTGCACGCCGTAGCTGGAACACAGCGCGCCGGCCTGGCAGTTCCACGGGTCGCCGCTGCAGCCGCTGCCGACGACCTTGCTGCCGGCGGGCCAGCACACGCCCAGGCCGTCCTGGCCGTACGGCATGCACCAGGTCGTGCCGGGGCAGCTGGGCTTGGCCAGCGTGCATTGCGTCATGCACTGCCAATTGCTGCCGGCGCCGATGCAGAATTCGCCGGCTTTGCACAGCGTTGGGTCGCCCTGGCAGTTGCCGCCCTGGGGCAGCGCGCCGTTGGGCTGGCAGCCGCTGTAGTCCTTGCTGTAGACGGTGCAGGTGGCGTTGGCGGGGCAGGCGCTGCCGTCGGTGCAGGCTTTTTGGCAAAACGCGCCGGGGTTGTAGCCGTCGTAGCCGCCGTTGCAGTACAGGCCTTGGCCGCAGACGTACGGGTTGTCCGCGCACTTGGCGCCGTTGGCGGCGGTGCCCTTGGGGTAGCAGACGCCAGCGCTCTGGCCGGCGTCCTTGGCGCAGTAGGCGTTGCTGCCGACGGCGGTGCCGAGCGCCGCACACTCCGCGTCGCCGCTGCATGCCGGCGCACAGACGGCGTCCCCGGTGCCAAAACCGACGCAATACAGGCCCTTGGCGCACGAGAACCGGTCGCCGGCGCAGTTGCCGCCCACGCCGGTGCTGCCGTTGAGCTGGCAGATGCCCTGGGTGCCGTTGTAGAGGAAGCAGCTCAAGCCGGCGGCGCACTCGCTGTCCTTGGTGCAGGCGGTGGCGCAGTAGGCGAGCGGATCGCTCGGGGTATTCGCGATGCAAAACGCGTACTTGTCGCAGCCGCCGAACGGGTTCTGGGCGCACGGTGCGCCGTCCTTGACGCCGGGCGTGTACGGCAAGCAGGCGCCGCCGCCCTGGAAGACGTTGCAGGTGGTGCCGCTCGGGCAGCTCGGGTCGTTGAGCTTGGTGCAGCCCAGCACGCACTTGGACGCGTCGGTGCTCTGGAAGCAAAAGTTGCCATCGCCGGCGCAGTCGGATTGGCCGCCCTTGCTGCAGTCGGCGCCGACGGGCTGGTCCTGCTTGCCGCACTGCGTGGCGCCGTATTGTTTGAGGCAGTACGACTCCGACTGGCCGCCGCTGCTGTAGCTGACGCAGCACATCAGCTCGGTCGACGGGATGCCGGCGCACTGGCCGCTGTTGGCGCAGCCGTAGGTCGTACAGTAGGCGTCGGCACCGCCCTCGCCGGCACAGAATGCGCCTGTGGGGCAGTCGGCGATTGTCGCGCAGAAGTCGCCGAGCTTGACCGGCGCGGTGGTCCCGTCGCCGCTGCTGCCGTCGGCGCTGTCACTGCCGTCACCGAGGCTGGCGTCCGCGTTGGTCGCGTCGCCGTCGGCACCGCCGCCGCTGCCGTCGGGGCCCTGCCAGCTGCCGGCGTCGTCGCTCCACACCCAGCCGTCGGGCGCGCTGGCGTCCTTGTCAAACTGCCAGCCGTCGCCGAGCGCCGCGGCGGTGTCGCTGCCAGCGGTCGCGTCGTCGATCGCCGCGCCGGTCACGGCTGGTTCGTCCGCGCCGCAACCGCCCAGCGTCCAACACGCCGCGACGACGACCCATCCCTGCCACCTGGCCCGCTGCTTCATGCCTGCCTCCGCGGCGCAGCGTAGCGTCTTTGCGCCGCCGCGTCAGCCGCCGTTTGACGCCGAAGGCCGTTTGCCTGCACAACTACGGCTGGCACTTCCACGCGGGCACCCGATGACGACTCGACGGCACTTTGCACCCCTGTGGCTCCTCGCGCTCGTGGCGGCGGGCTGTTCCCAACACCCCGATCCGGCGCTGGCGCTGCGCGGTACGTCCGATGGCCCGCCGGCGATCGCGCTGCCGGATAACCTCGCGGATCTTGTGGCCAAAGCCGATGCCAAGCAGGGCGAGGTGCTGTTCGTGCAAAAAGGCTGCAAGGCATGCCACACGCTGTCGGACGCCGAGCTCGGCGGTCCGGGACTGCAGCCCGTGCTGCAGCGGCGGCAGCTGACGTGGGTGGCGCGGATGATCCTGCGGCCGGACGTGATGGTCAAAACCGACGCCGACGCCAAGCAGCTGTTCGCGGTGGCGATGACGCCGATGGCCAACCAAAACGTCAACGCCACGACTGAGCTGCCGGCGCTGTTGGCGCTGCTGAATTCGCTGTGAACGGCCGCACGTGGGCGCTTGCGGCGCTGCTGTGGGCGACGGCATGCGGCGCGCTGCCGGTGGTGCAACCGCCCGCGCCGCCGCCGGCTTTTGCGCCGTGGCAGGCCGACGTGACGCGGATCCTGACGGCGGCGCGCGCCGATCGCGGCGCTTACGCCAAGTTGACGCAGCTGTGCGACGACATTGGCAATCGTCTGTCCGGCTCGGCGGCGCTCGAGCGCGCGGTGGCGTGGGCGCAGGCGGCCATGCGCGCGGATGGGCTGGTGAACGTGCGCGCGGAGGCGGTCACAGTGCCGCGGTGGCTGCGCGGTCAGGAATCGCTTGAGCTGCTGACGCCGCGACCGCTGCCGCTGACCTTGCTGGCGCTGGGTGGCAGCGTGGCGACGCCGCCCGATGGCGTGACGGCGGAGGTCGTCGTCGCCCACGACGAGCACGATCTGCAGCTGCTGGGTGAGCGCATCCGCGGGCGCATCGTGCTGTTTGACAACCCGATGCCGGCCTACACGCCGGAGACCGGCGCGCAGTACGGCGAGACGGTGCGGTTTCGCGGTCACGGCGCGGCGCTCGCCGGCAAGCTGGGCGCGGTGGCGGTGCTTGTCCGGTCGGTGACGGCGCACAGCTTGGCGACGCCGCATACGGGCAACACGCGCTACGCCGACGACGTGGCGCCGATCCCGGCAGCGGCGATCACCACGGAGCACGCGGCGCTGCTGAGCCGGCTCGTCGCCCGCGGCGAGCGCGTCACCGTGCGGCTGAAGCTGACCGCGCTCAACGACGGCACGGCGCAGAGCGCGAACGTGCTGGCGGAGCTGGCGGGTCGCGAGCGGCCAGACGAGGTCGTGGTCATCGGTGGGCACCTGGATTCCTGGGACGTCGGCCAGGGCGCGCACGACGACGGTGCGGGCTGCGTGATGGCGATGCAGGCGCTGGCGCTGCTCAAACAGCTGGGATTGCAGCCGCGGCGCACGATCCGCGTGGTGCTGTGGACGAACGAGGAGAACGGCCTGGCCGGCGCCAACGCCTACGCGCGCGTGCACGCCGGGGAGCTGGCGCGGCACGTGGCGGCGCTGGAGGCGGACTCGGGCGCGTTTCGCCCGGAGGCGCTGACCGTCGAGCTGGACGACCCGGAGGAGCAGGCCAAGGCCGCGGCGCAGCTGGCGCAGCTGACCCAGCTGCTGACCGGGATGCCGCTGGCGATCCGCCAGCACGGTTCAGGCGCGGACGTGGCGCCGATGAAGGCGGGCGGCGTGCCGCTTGTCGGCTTGATCATGGAAAGTTCGACGTATTTTGACTACCACCACACGGCGGCGGACACGCTGGACAAGGTCGATCCGGCGCTGCTGGCTGAGGGCGAGGCGCTGTTCGCGGCGCTGGCGTGGACGCTGGCGGAGTGGCCCGGGCAGCTGGGACGCTCTACACGCTGACCGAATTCGAATTCACAGCCGTCGGCACCGCGACGGGCCACCGGAGGCGCACGCGCGCGGTCCAGTCCAGGCCGGCAACAGGGGTGACCGATCGCGTCTGATGGTTCAATTCGTTCCGCCTGGGCAGCGGCGTGTGACGAATGCGTTCGCGCGTTGACCGGCCTTGACGAGGCCAAGTAGGCTGCGCGCGCTGGCGTTGCCGCCGGCGCGGGAGTCCGACGTGAAGCACCTGACGAACCTGAATTTGCTGCTGCTGTTGTGCGTAGCGTGTGGTGGCAAGACCGCGACCGACAACGACATTGGCAACACCGACGACGACGGCTTTGTCGGCACCGATGCGCTGGCGACCGACGTGGCGGTCGACGTGCCCAGCGACGTGTCCATCGCGTTCCCGGACCTGCAGCCGACGCTGTGCATCCCGACAAAACCGATTGATTTGCTCGGCTATGACCGCACCTACGCGATTTTGCAGACGCAGCCGCAGTCGACCTGGAGCTTTGTGCAGGACAAAAATTGGTACCTGCTGACCGTGCTGCAGCAAGTGCCGGACGCCAAGGCGGCGCTGCTGGCGGATCCGACGCTGGCGGCGCTGGCGCAAAAACGCGAGGCGCAGCTGCGCAAGGCGGTGGTGACGTGCCAGCCGGCGCCGGCGTGCTTGCCGGCGGACACGACGTGTCTGGGCGTTGAAGCGGCGTGCCTGGGCCAGCAGGTGGCGTGGGCTCCGGACGACATCACCGCGACGGCGGCGCAAGTGGGCAAAGTGCTTGCGAAAACCACCGTTGCGGCCCAGCACCTGCGGCCCAGTGGTCGCTACGCGCTGTACGTGACCAAGACCGACGAGGCGTTGATCGCCCAGGCGACCGTCGACGCGCTGACCACGCTGCAGGCGGTGTACGCCAACTTCGAGGCCAATCGGCCGGCGGTCGATCTAGCCAACTCATTGACATCTGTGGCTTTTGATCACGCGGCGGCGATGCAGTTCTTTGAGCCGCTGCTGTGGACGGCGATCGACGGCATGAAGGCGCAGAACCACGACCAGGCGGGGCGCGACGAGCCGCTGGCGCTGGGCGCGAACAAGCCGGCGCTTGCGCGGATGAAGACGATCGACTGGTCGCAGTGGCGGTTTTCCGTCGTGCTGGGGCTGGGTTGGGGCCCAGAAGACAGCGCGCCGCTGTCGGAGCTGGGTCGCGAGCACTGCGACGTCGTCGCGTCGCGGTTCCAGGCTGGCTTGGCGCCCTTCATCATGCTGACCGGCGGCCACGTGCACCCGGCGGACACGACGCCGTACGCCGAGGCGCTGGAGATGAAGAAGTACCTCATGGCGACGTACAACATCCCGGAGAATGCCATCCTCGTCGACCCGCACGCGCGGCATACGACGACGAACATGCGCAATATCGCTCGGGAAATGATGGAATACGGCATGCCGTTGGACAAGCCGGGGCTGTATAGCTCGGACGTGGCGCAGACGTTTTACGTGCTGCATCTGGACACGCGCTGCCAGCAGGACATGGGCTTCGTGCCGTACCGGACCGTGCAGTCGCTGAGCGAGAACGACGACTGCTTCCTGCCCGCCGCCGAGTCCATGTTCTACGACGCCCGCGACGAGCGCGATCCGTAGCCCGCCGCGCCGACAGCGCCGTGGACACGCGGTGGTTTTGGATCCACGATGCAGCCGCTGCGCGCGGATTTGCCGGTGCGCCGCGAGGTTCCGTTGCCCCAGACCGGCGAGCCAGACCAGCCCATCGCGCAGCAGGAGACGCTGGAACCTGACGGTTTGGAGCCGCGCCCGCCGGTGCTGCGGCTGCCCTCCTCGGTGACGACGGCTTTTGACGCCAAGCGGCCGGTGAGCCGCGGCATCGTGTCGCTGCCGGAGCCGGAAGTCGGCTATGCGATTGATCATTTCCGCGTCGTGCGCCAGCTGGGCCAGGGCGGCATGGGCCGCGTGCTGCTGGCGCGGGACGTCGAGCTGGGTCGCCTGGTGGCGCTCAAGGTGATCCGCGAGGACCGGCTGGACCGCGACGCGCTCGACGCGCTGCTGGCGGAGGCGCGGCTGACGGCGCGGCTTTCCCATCCAAATATCGTGACGATTCATCACGTTGGCCGCTGGGACAGCGCGATGTACCTGGCGCTCGAGTACGTCGAGGGCGGCACGCTGCGCGACCGGATGGCCGGGCACCTGCTGGCGCCGCCGGAGGCGATGCGGCTGGCGCTGCCGATCGCCCGCGCGCTGGAGGCGGCGCACGCGGCGCGCGTGATCCACCGCGATCTCAAGCCGGAGAACGTGCTGGTGCCGCCCGATGGTCGGCTGCGCGTCGTCGATTTTGGCATCGCCCGCGCGCTGGAGCTCGATCAGCCGGCGGGCGCGGAGCGGGTCGCGGGCACGCCGGGGTACATGGCGCCGGAGCAGTGGACCGGTCAGCCGCCGAGCGCGGCCAACGACGTCTGGTCGCTCGGCGTCATGCTCTACGAAATGCTGATGGGTTTCAGGCCTTTTGAGGGACCCAACGGCGACGGTCGGCCGATGCACGCCCGCGTGCTGGACCGGGACCTGCTGCCGCCGCCGCTGCTGGGCTGCACGGAGCCGCTGCGGGCTTTGGTGACGGCAATGCTGGCACGCGATGCGGCACAGCGCCCGACGGCAGCCGAGGTCGCACACGGGTTGGAGCGCCTGTTGACGCGTGACGCCGCGGATGAAGCAGCTGACGAGGCGCCGTTTCGCGGTCTGCTGCCGTTTGAGGAGCGCCACGCGGGCTATTTCTTTGGCCGCGATGCCGAGGTGGATGCCGCCGTCGAGCGGCTGCGGGCGACGACGTTTTTGGCCGTCGTCGGGCCGTCTGGCGCGGGCAAGAGCTCGTTTCTGCAGGCCGGCGTGGTGCCGCGGCTGCGTGAACAGGGGCCGCTGACGTTGCTGTCGCTGCGGCCGGGACCACACCCGCTGGCGTCGTTGGCAACGCGGCTACTGGCGCTGGACACGCTGGAATCCAAGCGCGACGCGCAGCAGCAGAACGATGCGGTGGAGGCGCTGGCGCAGACGCTGCGGACGCGACCGGGGCAGGCGAACGTGATCTTGCACCAACTGGCGGAGGCGAACCGGACGCGCGTCGTGCTGTTCGTCGACCAGCTGGAGGAGGCCGTGACCCAGGGCTGCCCGCCGGCGGACGCCCGCGCCTTCCTGGACGCGCTGGCGCTCGCGGCGGACGCGGTGGACGACGAAGTGCGGGTTATCGTTACGCTGCGCGACGACTTTCTGGCGCGGCTGGCGACTGGCGAGGCGATGACCGCGGCGCTGAACAACGTGCTCGTGGTGCGGCGGCTGGACGACCAGCTGCTGCGCGAGGCGGCGACGCGGCCGCTTGTGCGGCTGGGCTTCGCGTGGGACGACCCGGAGGTGCCGAACCGCATCGTCGCGGAACTGCGCGGTTTGCCGTCGGCGCTGCCTTTGCTGCAGTTTGCCTGCGCGGCGCTGTGGGAACGCCGCGACCAGCGCAACCACTTGCTGCGGCGCGCGGATTATCAGGCGATCGGCGGCGTAGCGGGCGCGCTGGCGGTGCACGCCGAGGCGGTGTTCGAGGGCCTGCCGCCGCAGGATCTGGAGACAGCGCGCGTGCTGCTTTTGCGGCTTGTGGCGCCCGACGGCACGCGGCGCGTCGTGGCGCGGTCGCAAGCGCTGGACGGGCTGGGAGCGCGCGGCGAACAGCTGGCGGAGCGGCTGGCGAACGCGCGACTGCTGTGCGTGCGGCGCTCGCGCGTGGCGGCGACCGGCGAGGCGGTGCTGGAGCTGGCGCACGATTCGCTGCTGCGCGACTGGCCGCAGCTGCGCAAGTGGCTGGACGAGAGCTCCGAGGAGCGGCTGGTGCTGGCGGAGGTCGAGGACGCAGCGCGGGTCTGGCAGGCGCGCGGTCGACCGCCGCGCGAGGTGTGGCCGCTGGACGGGGTGCTGGACGCCCGGCGGCGGCTGCGGGCGGAAGCGCGGGCGCTGTCGCAGACCGCGGTGGAATTCCTGGCGCTGGGCGAGGCGCTCGGCCAACGTGAGCTGCGTCGCAAGCGCTGGGCGATCGGCGGCACGCTGGCGCTGGCGCTGGCGATCACGGCGACGTCGGTGGTGGCGGCGCTGGCGTTCGCCCAGAAGGAACGGCAGACGCAGCAGCAGGCGCAGCAGATCGCCCGGGCGGCGGCGGAGCGGGCGACGGCGGCGGCGGATACCGGCCTTGTGGCGCTGGACGTGGCGCTGTTTGACTGGGACGCTGCCCAGCTGGCGCCGCAGCTGGTGCCGGTGAGCGCGTTCAAGGACTTGAGCGTGACGCTGTGGGAGGTCGATGCGCCCGACGCGGTGACCTCGGACCGGCCGCGCGATGACCGCTACGTGCAGCTGGCGGCGCCGGAGCGCGGCGACGGCCACTGGCGGGCGGAGCTGCAGACGCGCTCCGGGCCGGTGTTCGTGCGCGTGGACGGGCGCGGGCGCGCGGGGCAGACCTGCGCGCCGTCGTGGCTGAAAGTGCAGCGGCTGCCCGGCTGGAGCCAGCGGGCGCACGGTCCGGTGCCAGTTGCGCTGCGCGTGCCGACGTGCGCGGCGTCCGTTGCGGACCTCCGTGCGGTGCCCGCTGGGCCGTTCTATAACGGTGGCGAAGGCGAGCCGCCGCTGCCGGCGCGGGTCCACTCGCAGCCGGAAGAGCGTTTAGAACTGCCTGAATTTGCAATCGATCGCGCCGAGGTGCGCAATGCCTGGTTCGCGGCCTTTGCCGGCCACAGCGCGCTGACCGGCGTGGCGATGCCCGATTATCCCAGCCACATGCGCGGGCTGGGCTTGGGCGAGCCGGACCGGCCGGTGGTGGCGGTGGACGCGCTGACGGCCGACGCGTTTTGCGCCTGGCGCGGCCAGTCCCTGCCGACCAGCGCGCAGTGGACCAAGGCTGGGCGCGGCGGCTTGACGCTCGATCGCGCGGGCCAGGTGGTCAACCCACTGCCGCGCCGCAACCTGCCGTGGGGACTGGGGCCGCCGAGCGCACAGTTCAACCTCGCCGGGGGCAGCGACGCGTGGGAGCTGTCCGCGCCGGTGACGGCGGACGCCGCGGGTGCCAGTCCGTACGGCGTGCTGGCGCTGGCCGACAACGTCGCCGAATGGACCGCCACCGCGCCGCCCGGCAACGGCAACGCCCTGCGCGTCATCCGCGGCGGCGACTGGGGCAGTGAATGGGCCGACGGCACGCAATCGCTCGCCATTGAGAACCAACGCAGCCCGCGATTCTTTAGTTTCAGCCTCGGATTTCGCTGCGTCAGCAACGCGCCAATCCCGCCTTGACGCTGCCGGAAACTCGGCTCACGATCGGGCTGAGTCTTGATCAACCGTGGAGGTTTCTTCATGCCGTTCCCCACACTCCCGCTCTTTCAGGTGCTGGGCGTCGCCGTCAGCGCGACAATCACCGCCTACGACAACGCCACCGGCAATTTCACTTTCACCGTCAGCGGCGTCGCCTACAACGCCAACTGGAACACGGACGTCCTCGCCAACGCCATCAACACAATCGGCCGCGGCGTCGGCGCCAGCGGTCGGCTGAATTTGCGCCCCGCCAAGGCCACCGCACTGCATCTCGTCGGCTGGGAAAGCGCCGGCAGCAACTACGGCGGCACGGATTTCCAGACGTACACGGCCTACAACGTGACCGTCCGCGCCGTCAACGGCCGCACGTTGACGCTGACCGTCGGCGGCGCAAACGTCACGGTCGACTGGACCAACCCGGGCGAAATCTGGACCGGCGCCGAGACCACCATCACGCCCAACGTCGGCAGCGTCGGCACCGCGCGCATCGGCGACGCCGTCGGCCGCGCTCAGGGCATCGGCGGCGGCGACAAGTGGCCGGCAACGCTGGGCATCGCCGGCACGCGCGTGCGGGTCGTGCGCGCGGGCGCGGCGGGACGAGTCGCTGTGCTGGACGCCGCTGGCGACTGCGTGCGCGACGGCCGTGGGCGGATCGCGACGTGGCAGCTACCCGCTGAGCTGAGCGGCTTTGACGAGGCCGACGCGGCGCCGCAGATGCTTGTGCTCAGTCACACGCTCAAGGCGCGGCTGGGGCTGCCGTAGCCGCGACGAGCCCGCAGCCAGCGTCGCCGGCGATCTCCGCCAGCGCCGCAGTTGTGGCAAAGCCTGTGGCGGCAAAGTCGTGCGGGTCCACGCCGGCCATCGCCACTTGCACGCGGCAGCCCAGCCGCCGCTTCAGCGCCAGCGCCAACAGCGGCCCGTCGCCCGCCGCGCCCAGGGGCAGGTCCGCCGGCTGTCCGCCCACACCGACGCCGCAGCCCAGCAGCCGCAGCACCGTCGCCGCCGTCACCAACGCCGGCGGATTCACAAGCTGCACAAGTACGCGCTGCAGCGCCGGATCGCCGCTCAGCTGCGCATCGCCCAGCGACAGCGCCCCCGGCTCGCCGTGCCCGACAAGATCCAGCCGCGTCAGCGCCGTCAGCGTGCCGGCCTGTTGGCGATAGCGCAGTTCCGTCAGCGCCTGCCAGAGGTTGGTGAACCGCAGCACGAGCACGTCCGGCGCCGTTACCCGCGCCGCGCACGCGTCCAGCCCCGGGTCTTCGCCCGGCAGCCGCTCCACCAACATCACCTGCGCGTGCGGCGCTGCCATCCGGGCCTCCGCGCGCAGCGTCGGTTGCCGTGACAAAGCCGTCAAGATCCGGATAGACAGGCTCCGGCGCTTGGTTCACGATCCCGCTGGCTTTAGCCGTTGCCGCCGAGGTGCCCGCTGTCCCGTGCGCCGCCCAGATCCGGTCTGCCCCACGACGCGCTGTTCATCACGACGGCGGCGGACGCGCACCGCGCGCCATCCGAGCCGTTTGAGGCGATGGAGACGCCGACGATCGGCTTGCAAATTGACCACTTTCGCGTGCTGCGGCAGATCGGCGTCGGCGGCATGGGC